>SFMI01000011.1 GCA_004554425.1 Candidatus Saccharimonadota bacterium
ATATAAGAACCTACACTAAAGCCATCTCTATTTTGAGGAATAGTGCTAACTGGTCTAATTGCCGTCGCTTGCAAGATCTCGACTCGCTTTCGGAAATACTCCGGGGCAGTCGACAAGATATTGTTACCGAAGAAGAAAAATTAAGACAATATCGCAATCTCAATTTACCTCCCCTAAGCACAAAGCCTTTGCCACCAGCCCAAGGCCCCGGATTTGAGTTTTCAGCAAAGCGTCAGCAATTGCTAAAAAAAGCCTCTCAATTAAATCTTCATCCTTTGAGAACACTCATCTCTTTGCAACATCTTTGCCAAATTGCTAACCCTAAGCTTCAGCCCCAACAAGCCCAAGAATGCTTAATTATCTTGGAAAGGCTCAGAATATCTTCATTGCGCTTGAGCATTTTGCACGATGAAGCTATCAAGCTTATTCCAGAAAGGCAATGGCAAGTTTTGCTCCTAGAGCCAGAACTAAAAGCACTCGATAAAAGATTTGTACAGGATTTACTGTATCCCAAAACTCTGCATTTGCTAAAAGAATCCCTTACTTCGGTAAAACAGGACGCGGCAATTGCCAAAGAGTTAAATCTAGCCATTCCCCCCATTGAGCGGGAAGGCCCTCCACCGCCGAAGATGAGATAATTCCATTTTGAAAAAGTATTCGCCTATTGTAAAGCTATGTCAGAAGAGAACAAAAGTACAGCAAACGGCACTGCTGCCGTAAAAGACTTATTCGAACGTGTAGATTTAGTTTGCGATTTTCGCTTTTCAGCCATAATTTACATATTATTGTCTGTCTTATGCGCAGGTTCACTCATTTGGCAAGCTAAGCAAGCCGTTATCGGCTATTTGGGCCATGAAAACACGGCACAAACGCTTTGGATTTATCACTCTTGGGAGCAATATTACTACCAAACCTTTCATTTTTTTATTACTAATTACGGCTTGACTGGCTCTTTGACCAAGTTGCCAGAATTGTATAACCACCTAGTCAGCTTCGGAGAGCGCAGCAGCGTAGCTAACGGCCTAGATTTTATCTGGACTTGGCCCCTAGTTAAGTTATTCGGCTTTCCTCTTTATTACAACGTAAAATGTATCCTTATCGTAGTAATTAACGCTCTAGCCATGCGTTGGCTCTGCGGCAAAATGGGCTGCCGTCCAAACTCGGCTTTTTTAGGAGGGCTCCTCTTCGCCTTTAATCCTTGGCAATGGTTCCTTTTAAGCACAGGGCGTATTATTGAAGCTCAAACTTTTTGGCCTGTTTTTTTCATAGGTAGTTTTCTTTCAGCTTGGGGCCAAAGCGATCCTATGAAATGGGCCCGTTGCGGAGCCCTCCTAGCTTTGACAGCGTGCAATTATTGGTTCTATGGCCATTTTGCCGTTATCTTTGTGTTATTCTTTGTGCTGTATCGTGCGACAGCGGCAGCCCTTCGTTGCATAAGGGAAAAAAAGCTTCCTTCCTTCGGGCTTAAATTTAGCCTTGATATTTGGGGCAGCTTGCTTCTATTTTGTCTCACTTTCAGCGTCATAATTTTGCCAGCTGCTCATCCTTACTTGACGCGCCTTTTTTCTCACGACAATATCCCAGGATTAGTTCGTCCCGATCCTGGGCGCGTCCCTGATGTATATACGCTTTACAGACAGAGCATTGCCTATTCGTGCGAAGCTTTTTACGCCTTCGTTCAGCCGACTAAAGGCTTAAGCACCCCTATCAACCCTCCGCAAAGTATTTCCACAGAGGCGACATTTTCAGCCAACATAAGTTTAATGGTGATGCTGTCCTTTTTATTGCTTGGCACTCAAGTTACGCTCAAAAACAGAAGTCGGCTGAAGTTTTGGTGTTGGGCCGCCGCTGCCTTTTATTTGTTGCCCTTGGGGCCATTCCTAAAGCACAAAGCTCAATTAGTCTATTGGCAAGGCCACTCCATTCCGTTGCCTTACAAATTTTTTTGCGATCATATGCCGCTACTCGATAAACTGTTTTGGCCATGCCAAGCCATACTTTTATTTGCGATAGCTGCAGCAATTTGCATAGCAATGAGCCTAGAAGCGCTTCGAGACAACAAAAAATTTTCTCCTCAGCTATTGGCCGTAATAACAATTGCAGCCGTCATTTTGCCTTTTAGCGAAGCATTGCAACGCAAGCAATTACCTTGGCCATCAACCAAACTTGCTCCGGCAATATATGAGCACACTCAACAAAAACAAAACTTGTCAGAAAGCGTAATCTTTGTTCCTTTGGGACGGCGCCCTTGGCAAGCGACTAGCGATTATAATCATAATTTTTACTACGATCCCGATCTTACTTTGGTAGATTTACGCTTAGTTATAGACAATAACAGAGGTTTATTTTCACGCCACCTTTATAACAGCGGTAAAGACGTCTGGCTTTTCGACAAGCAAGCTTTAGTAGACCAAAGTTTTTTAGGCTTTATAAGCGATTTAGGTAGCCAATATGTGCCACGCCGCTTTAGTCACAACGATCTGGAGGCTGTGCAACATGAAGGATACAACCTAATTGGCGTAAGCGAACGACTTTGTAGCCATCGTCCCCGTAGCGGAGCCTATACAGTAGCCCCGGATCAGGGACAAGCTATCTTCAAAGATATTTGTCAAAGGCTGGAAGTTATTTTCGGCCCTCCTGTAAAGATTGTCGAGGAAATTTCTTATGAAAAAGACCTTATTCCAGGAGAAATCACCCCAAAATCATACCAAATAAAAATCTACGATACACGCCACTTTAAAGTTAAAGCTCAAAAATAGGGTGAAGGTAAGTTCGCTTAATGGAAGAAAATGTCCGTTTATAGTCTACGTGGCGAAAGGTGCAAATAAGTTCACGTTTTTTGCACTTTGCAACATAGCGTATGTCATGTCAGCATATATTTTTTTATGTTTGGCATGATTTTACTCGCTTAGTCGGCGGCCACATTTAACAGGGAGGATCAAAGCATGTCTACAACTATCAGCACCGCGCTGCTGCTATGCGCCATTGCGCTGGTAATCATCGGTGTAACCGTTCCCGTCATCATTCTTATTCGTCTGCACGCCATAGAAGAGAATTTGGAGAAAACTGCCATCTTATTAACGGTTTTGGCAAATTTGCAAGGAGCGACCGAGGCTGACGTGGCCAGAGCAGCCGGCTTAGAGGAAGAAGTAATTTCTCTTCCTAAGCCCAGTCAGAAGAGCGGTCGCATTTCACTCGATAAGTCGGAAGATACCAAAGGCGATAAGAAAAAAGGCAAATAAGCAATATCTTCTCGAAAAAGAGAAGATACACAAAACAATAGGCGCCTGTTAGGATTAAATACCAGCAGTGTGTCTGTTTTAGTTTGTCGAGGATTTTATTTATGAAGTTTAATTTTAGGCCGCAGCTTTTAAGCAAAAAGCTCAAAAACTTTTTGTACGTAGCTGTGTTTGTGTTGGCTGCGCTTCCTTTGAGCGTACAAGCTGCCGATTCGCCTTCCAAGCCGGATGGTCGTTTCTTTAACTCTCCCGGATTAAAGGAATATCCTAATGCCTGCGCCATTATTTTGGAAGACGATCTTACCTACCGTCTCAATGAAGATTATTCTGCTGAAGCCACAGAGTATAATGCCATCAAGCTTCTCAACGGAGAAGGCGTTAAGCTTTTCCGTCTTTATCCCAGAAATTTTGACGCTTCTTTTGAAACTGTAGAATTTGAATACGCTCGTAGTATCAGTCCTCAAGGACAAGTAACCGAGGTACCAGCTGGCAATATTAAAACGATAGCTGCTATTAGCGGAGCTCCTATTTATGAGGATCGTCAAATTTATGTAGCAGAGTTTCCCAACCTTGAAGTCGGCTCGGTAATTGAATATTCTATCAAGACCAAATACGCTCCCAGAAAAGATAAGCAATGGTGGGCTTGTTCATATTTACAAAATGATTTGCCCATTTTGCACTCTACATACAAAGTAAGTGTACCTTCTCAAGAAAAAGCCTACACTTTTACCAATGTTCCTTATCTCCGTTCACCTAAAGTGACCGAGAGCAAGGGAGTACGCACTTACTCCTGGGAAACAAAAGAAGCTTTCGACGCCATTACCAGCAACGTCAGTATGCCTTCGTCCTTCAACTACTACAAATATGTAGCCGCCTCCAGTTTCTCCGATTGGAAAGATCTGAGTAAATGGGCTGCCGCTATTTGGGACGAAAATACTGCCGACAACGATACCTCTTTGAGCATGCTTTGCACTCGCATTACTTCCGTGGGCAAACCGGCCGAAGAACGCATACAAGACGTGCTCGGCTATATGTCCAAGTTTTCTATTTTGGATAAAGATCAGAACATCTGGCGCTCAGTAGACTTCAAGCGAGCCACTTTATCTAAGTTGCTTACCTATCAAGATGCAGCTTATCTAACTGGTGCTCTCTTGAGAAGAGCCGGTTTGAGAGTCGATGTGTATATGGCTTCCAGTTCCGATCTGAAAACTATGGCCCAATTGCCTCCCATACCAACCTACTTTAGTCAATTTTTACTCAAAGTCTCTGATCCAGGTGGTAAGACTTGGTGGATCGATCCTTCTTTGCCAGGTTCTGCTCTTAACGCTCCCAACTTAGGTTGGCAAGGTTCAGCTATGCTTGAACTTCCCTCGCCTCACAGTTCTAAGCCTGGCCGTCTGGTAGCTGCTCCTATAGACACTCCGGAAGATAATATTTGCTCTTACAACATGGAAGGACGCATTGAAGCTAATGGCATAGGCCAGCTTAATGCTGACATCACTTACAATGGTCCCCGCGCCAATATTCTGCGTACTGCCGAGGGGCAAGCTCAAGCTTTAACTGACGCCCAGCACAAGGAAATGGTCAACTGGATTATTGGTAAGTTTAATAACAACTTCTGTTTCCAAACTATTCCCTATGCCAATTTCTTCCCCGCCGAAATAGATGCTCAGTCGCCAGTAACTGTCGGTACTTCTGTACAGTTTGCCAACTATGCTCGCTATAGTCGCGAAAGGGATCGTTTTGAAACTCCTTTGCCTATAACCCAGGGACAGTCTTTGCAAGCCGGACTCAATAGTGCTTCCCGCCTCTATCCTGTCCGTTTTGATGCTCCTTTTATTGACGAAGTCAGCTACCATGTAATTCTCCCTCAAGATAGCAAGGTAGTGGCTCAGCCGAGAGATATGACTTTGAGCAACGATGTAGGCTCATATACTTGTAAAACCGTAGTCAAAGGTTCTGAAGTATGGTTTTATAGTCGTACACAAATAAATTTAACCTGGATCTACAAAGACAAGTTTGCCCAGCTTGAAGAACTGGCTAAAGCCCAATTGTCCACTTTCAAATCTCCTTTAGCTTACAAGCTGACTCTCAAAGTCCCGACAGAAAAAATCCAAGAGACTGAGGACGAAGCTTCGCAAGAGTAAGAAATAATAATCCTCGACATTGTCCCCCACTATTCAGAGATATTCTGAAGGTGGGGGATTTTTTTTGTTTCTGTCGCATTGAGCAAGGCTATTTTACGAGTTCTCAACGCGAATTAAGGTATTTTTTATGGAAGACCAGGAAATTCCAAAATAAATTTAACTTTAGAGCTATTGGACACTTTGCCTAACGGTTACCATCAGCTAGATACGATTTTTCAAAGCTTAGAGTTGGCCGACCAGCTTTTTTTAAGCAAAGCCCCAAAGACCAGTTTAAAAATAGTTGACAAAATAGGTTGCGGTTTTACTGTAAGTGCCGATCAAGACAATTTGGTATTAAAAGCTCATCGTGCCTTGCAAACCCTTACCAGCCAAGAACTGCCATGCCGCTTTGTGTTACATAAAAATATACCAGCTGGCGGTGGTTTAGGAGGCGGTAGCGCTGATTGTGCGGCGGCTTTAAAAGGCTTAAACGCTCTTTACAATTTACAACTTTCCAATGAAGTATTGCTGGAAGAAGCCGGCAAATTGGGCGCAGATGTAGCTTTTGGTCTGGTAGAAAATACAGCCCGTGGCCTAGGCAAAGGAGAGCAACTTACTAAATTGCCCATTCCTGAACTTTTTAAAAATTGGGGAGTTCTTTTGCTTATTCCACCTTTTGGTTTAAGCACACCTGAAGTTTATAAAGCTTGGGATCAATTGCCTGAGGAGAAGCGCCGTCCAGCCAAAGGCAGTTCAGCCAATTTAACTGAACTTTTAAAAGTTCAACCTACCATTCATGCTCAAGATACCAGCCTCTGGCAAGTAAAATTCCTTAACGAACTAAAAAACGATCTCTATCCCGCCGCTCAAGCTCTCAGACCAGAGCTCACCTCTATAAGAGAAACTTTGCTCGCTTGGGGATGCCAAGCGGCCCAGCTCTGCGGCAGCGGCTCCACAGTATTTGCCATGCTCAACCCTAAAATTTATCAGCAAGTTCAGAATCAACCGGAACTGCTACACAATTTAGAGAAGTTGGGACGCATATATTTAACCCGCTTTATTTAGGATTTATACAATATGAGTAATAATTCGATAGTGCCCAGAAACTTGAACGAACCGGAAGACAAATTTGAGATGCCGGTTGACGCCGTCCTTTTGGCAGGAGGTCTTATCAAAGATCTGCCCGCTTCGGAGCCTAAAGTAGCAGGCAAAGGCCACATTATGATAGGCGATAAGCCTATGAGTGCCTACGCTTTAGCCGCCCTACGCCAATCAAAAAAAATTCGCCGCATAATCTTAGTTAGTCCCATGAAAAGAGAAGATTTAGGCCCCGAATGGGAAGGCGTTGACGAAGTAGTTCCGGCGGGTTCCAGCTTAACAGAATCTCTATTTTCCGGTCTCAAAGCTTTGCCTTTAAGCGATGATCCAGTACTTTTAGTAGCCGGCGATTTACCTTTTCTAAGCGTGGAAGCCGTAGACGATTTTCTAGACAGGTGCGCTGCAGAACGGCACAACGTTTTATGGTACGGTTTTTTAGATAAAGCTGTCTCTCAAGCCAAATACCCTGAGGTACGCCATACTTGGGTAAAAATGGTCGAAGGCACTTTCTGTGGCGGCGGCTTAACTTGCTTAAGAGGTAACATTGCCGAAGCTATCCGAGAAGCTATGGATACAGTCACCGCCGGACGCAAGAATCCCTTTAAACTGGCCGGAATTTTAGGTTTGAAGACGCTTTTTTATTTACTTATAGGCAGGCTGACCATTCCTATGGCTGAAAAAGCCGCCGCCAGACTATTAAAGCTCCCCTGTTGCGGTATAGTCAGCCCTTATGCCGAAACAGCTTACAATATCGACGATGCCGAGTCTTTGGAACAAGCTCGCCGTCGCCTGACTACTTCCCGTTAGCCGCCTCGGTGCGCAAGCAAAACTCCTCAATTTTGCTAAACTTAGCCTTTTCGTCCAAAGCTTCTTGGGCACGTTTCCATTTATTAAGCATAAATTTATGCCAAAATGGACGTGCCTTTTTTTCTTGCCAATCTACATTATATTGTTCAGCCGCTTGCTCTAATTCATGCTGTGCTTGGTAACGATATTGCCAAAGATTGGCTTCGGAAGCATATATTTTTTCTTCGCTATTTGTATAGCGAAAGAGCAATCCTTGACGTACGACATAATGAAAAGGCACATGTTCTAATCCACACTGTCCAGCCGTTTGCTCATCGTCAAAATAAACTGGACGCCCTTCGCGCCAAGCTAAATCTAAAACAGCCGCTAGTCCTTGCTCTTTTAAAGTTTGCGCATAAACAAGCGGCAGCGAATCAATAAACCATTGCGAATGGCAAACTCCTACAGGAATAATTATAAAATCACGCTTCAATATCGCTTTGGCATAAATTAAACCACCACAAATTGCGTCATTTTGAGCGGCAACAATAGCCTTATCGGGTATGGAAGCAGCCATATAAAGTATAGTATTATTGACTAAGTATTGCCCACGTTCGGAAGCGCCATCCCAGTTAGAAGCTAAGGGCCAAATAAAAGTAGTTACTAAAACCGCAAAGACGAACCATTGCTTTAATTTGCTACTTTGCTCAGCCGCCAAATTGGCTAAAGTTGCCGCTCCGAAGCCAGCAAAAGCTCCAAAAGCCAAATATGAAGAGCAGAAGAAGCGCTCCATCATTTCTTGATAGCCTTCAGCATCGGGCTGAGCAGCATATACAGCCCAAATCGGACCGGCTAAAACTAAAAGACAAATCCAAAGCCAAAATTCTGTTCGCTGCTTCCTCCAAGCCACAACTATTCCCCACAGGCCCAAACCAGCAGCTAAAAGCTTAAATTGTTTAAAAAACAAAGATAGCAACCAATATGCTAATGAGGCCGCCCCGGAAGCACCGTTCCCTTTGGTGCTCAGTTGCAAACTACCGTAGCCGCTGCGCATTACTACCCAGAAAAAATTCTTCCAGGTAGAGGGATTGCCCCAGTTGAAAGCCACAAAAGGCTCGGTATGAGCAGCTAAAAACTGAGCCCTAACTATAAGCCAAAGGTAAGGTAGCAATCCCAACGTAAAACACAAGCAAGCAATGCCTATAACAGCGCAGTGGCTTGAGCCAACGCCTTTTTCGGCTTTCGGCTTAGGTGCCTTTCTTGCATAGGCCATCGAATTGCAGCTTTGACTGCTTAAATATAAAAATACAGCCAATCCCGGCAAAAAAAGCGCCGTCGTATGATGATGGCTGAAAGAAAGTCCCAAAACGAAACTCAATACCCACAACGTGTAGGGGCGCCAGACCGATATTTTTTTATAAACTACGGCCAAAGCTGCCAACAAGCCAATAAAGAATAAATGTAAAGAAAAAACTTCAGCTCCAACAGCCATGCGCCAAGGGCTTAAAGCGAAAGCGAAACAAAAAGCGCCGACCAAAGCTCCCCAAGCAGAATTAAGCGTTAAAGACAAGCCGAAAGCCAAACAAGCGCAAGCAGCAGCTGAGCACAAAGCCGAAAAAGCATTCATAGTAAGGGCCGGGGCGGCCAACTTCAACGAGCAAAGCAACCAACCCAACATAGTGTAAAGCGGATAGCCGGGCGGATGAGCGATACCGCCGACAGCACAAGCGCTTATTAATTCCGCACTGTCAAAGCCAGGCGGAATAGCTGGAGCCGAGGTCACACAATAAACAATTAAACTTATAATGAAGGCTAAGGCGGCAATTTTACAAGCAGATTTTAAGCAAAGCCAATTCGTCTCAGAAAGCAGACATTTCATAGAAAGTTCTCAACATAGTGAAAAATTGCCGCCATTTTTCTACAATTTGGCTCCGGCTTCCCCCGAGCAGCACTTTTCTTCCCTCGGCTTCTAGCGACAACCTTAAAAGGTATACCTTGCCAATTATGGAAAATCAGCGACCAAGTATATACACTTAAGGAGAAAAACATTTAGCTAATGAGCGCTATAAAACATGAAGTTATTGCTACCGAAAAAGCTCCTCAAGCTATCGGCCCCTATTCTCAAGCTGTGCGCTTAGGCTCTTTGATCTTTTGCTCAGGGCAGATTCCCTTGCATCCTGAAAATGGAAGCGTCGTGGGCCATACAACAGCCGAACAAACTGAACAAGTTCTTAAAAATTTACAAAAAGTTTTAGAAGCAGCTGGCAGCAACCTAAATTGTGTGCTGAAGACGACTTGCTTTTTAAGCGATATGGCTGATTTTGCAGAATTTAACCAAGTTTATGCAAGTTTCTTCACAGAGAATGCTCCAGCTCGTTCCGCTATTCAGGCTGCCGCTCTGCCCAAGGGAGTAAGAGTAGAAATCGAAGCCATAGCCTACTGCGCTGAATAGCTCAGACCGTATGTCCCTTTAGCAACTCGACTTCTATTTGCAATAAAATTAGTATTCTTTTAAGAAGGATAAAAGCCGAGCTAAAAGAAAAGCTTACGGAATTTTGAAAATTCACTGAATTTGTGTAATAATATCGTCTCATTGTAAGTTTCTGCGCCCACCGACTTTCTAGGCATGAAGTTGCGGTGTTGGCGCCTATAATACGGAGGTATTAATTTAAAATGTCTGTTGCTAAGCCGAAAAAGAACGCCCCAGCTAAATGCCGCAAATCCTGCGCTCCTATCGAAGGTCAGGATTGGGTCCGCATTGGCGGCGCCAGATGGCTCAGAGAAGTTGCCGTTAAAGAAGGCAAGTATATCCCCATTGAGTACCGTGAAGGTTATCAGCCCAAAAACAAACCCGCAGAAGCCGCTGTAGAGACTGCTGCCGAAGAAACCCCTGCTACAGCAGAATAATTATTAAAACCCGCCCGGTACGGAGGGACCGCTAGTGAACATTTATTCCACAGAAAAGATTCGCAATATTGGCTTGTTCGGCCACCAGGGAGCCGGCAAAACTTCTTTAGCCGAAGCTTTGCTTTATTGCTCCGGCGTTATTGACAGACTCGGCAAAGTCGAAAACGGCAACACCGTCGCCGACTTTGATCCCGACGAAATCAAGCGCGCTATGAGTGTATTTTCCGCCGTAGTTCCTATCGAGTGGAAAGAAAATAAAGTAAACATCATCGATACCCCAGGATTCTTTGACTTTGTGTCCGAGAGCCTCGGCGCCCTCAGAGTTGTCGACTGCGCTATTTTGGTAGCTGCTGCCAACTCCGGCACCGAAGTAGGTATGGAAAAAATTTGGGATTCTTGCGAAGCTCGTTCCAAAGCCCGCATCATGTTCGTCAACAAGATGGACAAAGAGAATGCCAACTTCCATCACTTAATGGATGAAGCCAAAGAAAAGCTCAAAGGCGCTCGCGTAGTACCTATCCAGCTTCCTATCGGCGCTGCCGAGAGTTTCAGCGGTGTAGTAGACTTGATCGATCAGAAAGCCTACTCTTTTGACGCCAAAGGCGTACCCACCGAAATTGAAATTCCTGCCGACATGGCTGACGAAGTAGAAGAGCATCGTGAACAGCTCGTAGAGGCCGCTGCTGAAGCTACCGACGAGCTCACCGAAAAATTCTTCGAGGCCATGGAACTCTCTACCGAAGAGATTAAAGCCGGTCTCAAGATCTTAATTGCTAACGGTTCTGTAGTTCCCGCTCTGTGCGGTTCTTCCGTAACTCTCAAAGGCATTAGCTTATTGGCCGACGCCGTTGTCAATTACGCTCCCGCTCCCACTGCCGTTTCTGTGGCTAAAGATGCCGATGGTAACGAAGTAGAAATTGCTGCCGATTCCAAGGCTCCCGCCGTAGCTCTTATTTTCAAAACCAGCTCCGACCCCTACGTAGGCAAGATTTCCTATATGCGCGTCTTCGCTGGAACTTTACGTCCCGATACCACTTTGCACAACTTAGCTCACGGTATCGACGAAAAGATCGGCAACTTGCTCTCCATTCGTGGTAAGAGCCAAGAGAAGATTTCCGAAGCTCCCGCTGGTGACATCGTGGCCGTAGGTCGTTTAGGCGCTTCCGCTACCGGCGACACCCTTTGTGATGCTTCTCGCAAAGTCACTCTCCCCGGATTAGATTTGCCTCGTCCTTTCTTCTCCAGAGCCATCAGAGCCAAGTCCAAGGCTGACGAAGATAAGCTTTCCGCCAACTTGCAGCGCTTGCTCCAAGAAGATCCTACCCTCGAACTCGAGCGCGTGGAAGAAACTCACCAGAGCATTCTCACCGGTATTGGTGACGTACAGCTCGACCTTTGTGTAGAGCGCCTCAAGAGAATGGGTGTGGACGTAGAACTTTACGCCCGCAAGATTCCTTATCGCGAGACCCTTAAAGGTAAGGTTTCCGAAGAATACCGCCACAAGAAGCAAGCTGGTGGTCGTGGTCAGTTCGGTCAGGTAGCCATCGAAATTAGCGGTCTTCCTTCCGGCAGCGGTTTCGTCTTTGAAGACAACATCGTCGGCGGCGTAGTTTCCAAGAACTATATCCCCGCTGTTGAAAAAGGCGTACGCAAAGCTATGGAAAGCGGTATTTTGGCTGGCAACCCCGTGGTTGACGTAAAAGTTCGTCTCTACGATGGTAAGATGCACGAAGTAGACTCTTCTGATATGGCCTTCCAAATTGCCGGTATGCAAGCTTTCAAGAACGGCGCTCCCAAAGCTAAGCCCGTCATCTTAGAGCCTATCGTCAACGTTGAAGTTACTGTTCCCGACTCCTACATGGGCGACGTAATCGGCGATCTCAACTCCAAGCGCGGTCGTATCAGCGGTATGGATCCCATTGGTAACGGCTTGCAATGCATTAAGGCCCAGGTTCCTCTGGCCGAAATGCAGCGCTATGCTATCGACTTACGCAGTATCACCCAGGGTCGTGGCTCCTTCATTATGGAATTTGACCACTACGAAGAGACCCCGCCTATGGTAGCCGAGCAAGTAATTGCCGAAGCTAAGGCTGCTGCCGAGAAGTAGTTTTGCAATAAATAAAACAAATGAGGTTTTTCCTTTTCCTATAAGATTGGGAAGATCCTCATTTGTTGAGGTGAGACTATTTTTTGCTTTTCTAGCAAATACAGCCCGACCGCTTAGGTATTTCTGAGCTCAGGTCGGGCTCGTTTTGTTTTAGTACTGTTTTTTCAGTTTATATTTATTTCTGTTTTTTACTTGAGACGCGGTAAGATCCGCCCTTTTTAACACGAAGGTTCCCTGGCAATTTAGCTTGCCAGAAAGCTTAAAATATAAAATTTTAGCAGTATACATTGCCAGGAGGTAAATGGTGAGGCACGGATTAGGCATTGCCATCTTTTCAGTTCTATCAGCGGTATCTCTCTCAGTAATCGGTTGCGGAGGCACGGGCAGCGGTATGGGCGTATTGGATCCCTTCCCTACCGGTACTCACTCAACTCCCACAGGAACTTCCACTCCAGTTCCTCCAACTCCCGACGATCCTAACGATAAAGCCTACGATCTCGTCAATACCAGCGATCTTCGCAATCCAGTTTACCAATACGTAGACGATAGCAATTATGTTTACACTGTCCAGGGCTTCACTGTCGGCGGCGCCGGCATGAGCGATCAGCAGTGCAAATACAGGCTTTTGAAATATAGCACTACCGACAAAGAGGCCGATCCTCAAGAAGTTACTATCAGGATTCGTAACGGTAATGGCTATAGCAAAGGCGACTTAGCTAACCCATACTATATCACTGGTATTATTGACAGCATGGGCACTGCAGATGACAAAGCAGACGACCATCTCTATTTAGCCGTTACCGATTTGGGTACTACCAAAGCTGTCTATTTAATGGATCTGGGAGAACGCAAAAAAGGTTGGAACGAGGCTAGAGCCGTTAACGTATTTGATTGTGGAACCAACTTAGCAGCAACTTGTCCTTTAACTTGCTCATTTGGCAGCAGCAGCTTCAATCGCGGAGAGGATGCCATTAACACTCTGTTCTATACCGATTATACAGAGACAGGCAAAGTTAAATTTGTCGCTTTTGACGAAAAGATCTTTGACGATGGTAAGCCAACTGACAAAATAGAAAACAATTGCGGTGATGTATTTAGAGACGATGCTTTAAAGTATCCCGCCGTGGTAAAAGCTAGCGAAGGACCTTGGGCGACCGTAACTTGTCAGGGCGACAACAAAATTTATTTCTTCGCCAATCACAAAAACAAGGATGCTTTTAATAGCGGAGACAGCAAATATCCTCTGCCTAGGACAAACAAGAAGTATGTCAACTATATCGAACCAGAAGATAAGCATATTGATTTGCAAAACCCCTACGATTTTGCCTGGACTTCCGGCGTAACTGACAACGATGGAGAGGACAACCAGTACCTTACCATTGCTAGCGGTTTTGCTTTGGATAAATATGGCAAAGCCAGTTCCACTTACGACAAGGGCGCTCTCTGGATCTATAAATTTGATAGTAAGTATGCCGATAGTTTGCAAAACTTGCGTAACAACGACGGCGAATACACTCTTATCCTTGACAAATTGCAATATCCCGTCAATGTAGCCTTTACTAATCCTTTGGATCAAAGCGACAAACGTTACTTAGATATTGCCTATTTGACTACCGGAACCAGCACAAATTACAACGTCAAAGATTTGCAAGGTACGCTCAGCTTCTGTCGCTACGATGCTAAGAGCAAAAAGATCGTCAACAAGTCTGATGTTGATCTCTTAGAAAAGATCGTCGATCCTTTCGGCTTGGTAGCTCTTCCCGGCGCCTTAAAGGAAGGATCTTATCCCGTTCAGTTCCTGTTTACCACCCACTGGAACTGGGGCAGCGTCTTTACTGAAAAGAGTCACATCTACTCTTACAGCAAAGATATTGATTTAGAAGCAGGCAATTAAGCCATCTAAAGCTTCAGATCATTTCTGATGTTCGAGAGCGCTCGTCCTTCAGTAAGAAGAGATGAGCGCTCTTGCTTTGTACCGATTTTAAGATTTAATTAAGCAAAAAGGGAGAATTGGCCCTTTGCAAAACTTAGTATTAGCCCTAGATTATTAAATTTTTAGTGGGATAATACGTAAATTAGTATAATCTTATATTGTAGCGTTTTTGCCCTAGGCTAAAATAAAAATTTTTAGCTTGATGGTTCCCCTCGAAAACGCGATTCAGGTAGATGCAAGATGCGGCGTGATGCTGCCTAAGAGAGAGAGCTATGGTAAAATTTGTTAAAATCATAATAGTTTTTGCAGTGTTGCTATGGATTGTCAACATGTTCTTCGGTTCAGATACGAACACTATTTCTTTTGTTGGCAAAAGGGATGTAACGGCCCTCTTCTCTAAAGACTTAGCTCAAAAAGTAAAGCAAGGCCACCTCGTTATCGTAGATAAAGACGAAAGTGACAAATACATTCAAGAAGATTTGGCCACTCACGACTTGGTAAAAGCTATGACTTTCGCTCGCTATAAGAGCGAAGTTTTGGAGCAGCCCCTTTACATAGAGAATGAGAAGACCTTCGGCAACAGCGCGGTAGTAGCCAAAGTAGATCCTTCAGATCGCCAAGCTTGGCAGCATTTAGTGCTCTTGGAGATCGATCTTAAAGCTGCCTACGAAAAGCGCAACCCCAAAGACTTAGACGGCTACATGAGCGAAAAAGCTCTCGACGTCAAACGCGTTCCCCAAACTATGCAAGAGTTTATTGCTAAATACCCCAACTCTTTCGTAGTGACTACAGCTTTGGCCCATATTGAGTACAGCCTTTGCAACGCTCAAAATAAGGCCGCACAAGCTATTCAAATTTATGACAAACTGGCTGCTAAATATCCTAACAGCGAAGTTCTGAAAGAGTACTTGCCTCAGTACAAAGAGAGAGCTTCTGCCAAACTTTCCAGTAAAGTAGCTATGTTCTAATCAGTACATAAAACTTATCAATAAAAAAATGACCATCTGGAAGAGATGGCCATTTTTTTATTGATAATTAGAAACGATTCCGATAATTTCAAAAGTTACCGAAAGCGATTTCTAAGAAGCTAAATATCGGCAAACCACAACCCATGCAAATTGCAATAAGCATAAACGCGCAAAGGCTTATCGTCTACCAATTCGAACACAGCCTTAGGCTCTTCGCCGGGCTTAATAGCTTTACGCTGGCCACCTTTTTCTGTTTCCAAGTAAACCCAGGGAATGTAATGCGCAGGAATTGAAGGATGCAATACACTGCCAACCTGAACTTCTACGCGGTTACCTTTAACAGTAACAGCAGGAACGTGCTTTTCTTTAGAAGCATCCACGGAACCAGCTTCAAGGCGCTCCATAGGATGGCCATTACATACCAGCTCAGCCTTGATTGGCTCCATGGCTCCAACAATAGTTCCACACTCGCGACAAATATAGAACTCTCTGCTCATATTATTTACAATACCTCCCTAAAATATAAAAGCCAACGGCTCTACCTCCCCCACAGTATAACTATTTAAGCACTTGCGGATATAACCTTTATTTTACTTTACAATTTATTATCAAATAAAGATACGCTTCCACCAAGGCAAACTAGCTCTGCGCTCAGCATCTTCCAATCTGACAGCCAACTGATTGGCTCTCATTTCAGCTTCCTTCTTGCTCTCGTTGGCCACTTCAATTTTGGCTCCCAGACGCAGAATTTCACGTTGAGCTTCATCCAAATCTTTGACCATAGCCTGAAGCTTTTCGTCTTTTTCTTTATCTTTTTGAGTGCCATCAGTTAAAAGACGCTGTACTTGTTCCAACTGGCTTTGCATATAGCCAAGACGCATAACAGCCGCTTCATGGCGCTCTAAAGGTACACTGGTAGGGAAATGAGGCTCGGGAGCAGGCTCGGCGTCTTGGGCTTCCTCTTCAGAAACATCATCTTCAGGTTCTTCAGAAGCTTCTATATACTCAAAAGAAGCCGCCTTAGGCTTATCTTCAGAGGCATTTTTAGTCTTATTTTCGTTTTCTTTGGCCAGCTCATCTTTACCTAAAGACATGCTTTCCAGATTATCTTCAAAATAATCTTCCCGACTGCGCCTAGCCCCGCGTACACGCGTCCAAGCTCCAGAAGTGCTATTGTTATTTCCGTCTAAAAATTTGGCAACTTCACTTTCGGGAATGCGCACTCCGCCTCTACCTACGCCCTCTTGGGAGGCCACTCGTCCCTGACTTACATAACGATAAACCTGGCGCTCAGTTTTTCCTATAGCGGCAGCAAACTCTGTTACCGAAAGAAGTTGATTACTGTTTGATTCTGTTGTCGATACGCTATTCATAACCAGCGCAACATTGCACAAAAAGAACGGTCTTTCCTCCCCTAAGGCCACCTAGGCCAATCCAAAAAACTACAACCAAGCCAAACTTGTTTCAATGTCAATGTGAAGGCTTCACAGCGACTATTCCGCACATTTAATTAGGAAAAAGATGGAGATAAATGTAAATTGTAAGCACAATCATACTTTTGTTGACATAATGTTCACATTTTAAATAAGAATCGACGCCCATCTAATGATAATATGATTAAGAAGTTGTTTTGTAAAAAAGATTACTACTGAGAATCAATCTCATTAGTTCTCCCGCTACTGAAAGGAGTTTCACTAATGGAAATTCGTCCAACTATGAGCGCTCCTACTTCGCAGATTTACACCAGTGCGAAGTCCGCTCCTACCCAGGCCCCCGTTGAGAAACAGCCTGAGGAAACCTTCGTTGCTTCCTCCAACAACGGCCCTGTCAACTTAATCATCACCAACAGCGACAAAGCTAAGTTGGAAGAGATGCGCGCTTCTATTCTCGCTCAGAATCCCGAGAACCAAGTAACCGCCGAGCTTCCTTTGGTAAACGGCTTTGCTGTAACCGTCAACCCTTCCGCCGACGGTACCCTTCTTCCCAACTTGGCTAAAGCCAACGAAGAAGGCAACAGAATCTTCATGGATGCCCAGATTGGCATTCCTAAGAACGAGATGGACGATCTCGAAAACACCTTCCGTCCCTTGATGGACACTGCCAACGTCACTTTAGGCGTAGACAAGCTCCACGATCAAGGCATCACCGGTAAGGGCGTAACCGTATGCGTTATCGACACCGGTATTGCTCAGCACCCCGACTTCGAAGGTCGTATCGTTGGCTTTAAAGATATGGTCAACGGCCGTACCGAGCCCTACGACGATCAGGGTCACGGCACTCACTGCACCGGTATCTGCGCCGGTAGCGGTAAGACCTCCAAAGGCAAATACACCGGCGTGGCTCCTGAAGCCAGCATTGTCGGCGTAAAAGTTTTGGACCGCAACGGTTCCGGTTCTCTCTCCAACGTTATCAAAGGCGTACAATGGGCTGTTGAGAACAAAGATAAATTAAACATCGACGTCATCAGCATGTCTTTGGGCGGCTACGTTTCCCAGAGCTACAAAGATGACCCCGTGGTACAAGCTGTTGAAGCCGCTCACGCTGCTGGTATCAGCTGCGTAGTAGCCGCCGGTAACGAAGGCCCCGGCTCCGGCACCATCGGTTCTCCCGGTAACGCTCCTCACGCCATCACCGTAGGCGCTTTGGACGACAAGGGCACCGTAGATCGCTCCGACGACGATTTGGCTTACTTCTCCAGCCGTGGTCCCAGCCGCATCGACAAGCTCGAGAAACCCGACATCTTGGCTCCTGGCGTAGACATCACCGCCGCTTCCCACAAGGGTAAAGGTTATGTAACTATGTCTGGTACCTCCATGGCCACTCCTTTCGCCGCTGGCGTAGACGTGCTCATGCACCAGGTCAAACCCAACATCAGCCCCGATCAGGTCAAAGAGATCATGATGAAGAATGCTGATGCTCTCGAAGGCGTAAGCAAATTCGAGCAGGGTAAAGGCGTTATCGATCCTCAAGAGAACATCGAGTTCTTGCTTGGTAAGTAATAGCCTAACCGCTAAGGCAGCTTAGGCTGCCGTCTAAAAAAGAAGAGACAATCCGCGCCAGGGTTGTCTCTTTTTTTCTATTGTATTTATATTTTTCTATTGTATTTATATATACTGAAGCGAATTGTCATTTTTACATTTTTTGCTTTACTTATTTATTGTCCAAAATTATCTTCAATTTAAAACACAAATAGCCCCGACTCTAAAACGAGCCGAAGCTATCTTAATTCTGCAGCCTTTCAAAATACTAGCCCCCAAAGTAGACGCTAGTATGGAAAAAGTCTAGAGTCAGACGTCTATTAGTGCTGCTGCAAAACGTAAGAAACGAGAATGGAAAGAACGACAAAAGCGACAGCAAAATAATTGCCAGCAGTCTTTAAGTTCTCTTCAAAACTCTTTTTACCCTGATATTTATGATCGACAGCAGAGCTTCCGCCACCTAACATACCTTGTAAGCCGCCCTGCTTCTGCTCTTGACTCATAACAATACCAGTTAAGCAAAGGCAAACCATCAAGTAGAGAAACATCAATATATACTGCACAACGTTCAGCTTCATGACAACGGGAGCGGAAGCAGCAGCATCAGGAGCGGCGGCTGCTGTAGCGGCAGCGACTCCTCCAGGCACAGCTTGGCCCAAGAAAGACCAAATGCTCAAACAGACGTCTAAATACATTATTCCAATTCCTAATCCAAAAGTGAAAACTAATAGCGAACAATCTGGGCAAAGCTGTCAGCTTTGAGGCTGGCTCCACCAACTAAAGCTCCGTCGATATCACTGCAAGCCATAAAACCAGCTACGTTGTTAGGTTTTACGCTGCCGCCGTAAAGCAAGCGAACCTTGTCAGCAATTTCCTGTCCGAAAATTTCGGCCAAAGTTTTGCGTAACAAGATCATAATCTCGTTAGCTCCTTCGGGAGTATCAGTTTTGCCAGTGCCAATAGCCCAAATAGGCTCATAAGCGATAACTAACTGACTGCCGTCTTTTATTTCCAAACCTTTGAGAGCACCGCGCAATTGACCGGTGACAACTTCGGCAGTCTTATCTTCTTCACGCTGAGCTAAGCTTTCACCTACACAAAGAATAGGAATAAGATTGTGAGAAACTGCAGCAGCGACTTTAGCAGCACAAGTCTCGTCAGTTTCGCCAAACATAGCTCTGCGCTCTGAGTGGCCAACAATGACCATACGACAGCCGACATCTAAAAGCATAGGAGCAGAAACTTCACCAGTAAAAGCACCGGAATCTTTCCAATAAAGGTCCTGAGCTCCTAAATAGACGTTTCTGCGTCCTTCAACTAATTTTTCAATATCGGCCAAAAGGTGAAAAGGAGGACAAATAGCGATATCGCGATCCTTGACATCACTTACCTGAGCCATAAGCTCATTAACTAAATCGTTGGCATCTTTACGAGCCATATTCATTTTCCAGTTAGCTGCTAAAAGCGGAACGCGCATAAAACCTCCAAAATCTAAAAAATGATAGCAAGACCGAGGCAAACGGTCAAGCTATCAAAAAAAACTAAAGATATAATCTTACTTATAAAGGGCCACTACGCCGGGAAGCTGACGTCCCTCAACAAATTCCAAGGAAGCACCACCGCCAGTAGAAACGTGGGTAATCTTGGAGGCTAAACCGGCCTGAGTAAGAGCGGCTACGGAATCTCCACCGCCGACTACACTGCGAGCGCCAGAAGCGGCCACAGCTTCGGCAATTTGACGGGTACCGAAGTCGAAAGGTTTCTTCTCAAATACGCCAACAGGGCCATTCCAGAAGATCGTCTTAGCTTTGCTGATGATCTCTTTGAAGTTTTCCACTGTCTTAGCACCGATGTCTACACCCATCTTGTCAGCGGGAATAGCGGTCACATCAACGTTGGCATGAGGAGCATTTTCAGCAATTTCATCTACGACAACGACATCGACAGGAAGAACGATCTTGGTCTTGGTGCCCTCAGCCTTGTCCAAAATAGATTTAGGAACAGATAAGTCACCATCGCAAAGAGAGCGACCGATTTCTATACCACGCACTTTGAGGAAAGGATAAGCCATACCGCCACCGACCAAAATAGCGTCAGCTTTGCCAATCAGGTTTTCCATAACGCCGATCTTATCGGAGACTTTGGCGCCACCTAAAATAACAATGAAAGGAGACTCAGCAGCAGTTAAAAGCTTGCCCAACTCGTTAAGCTCTTTTTCCATAAGCAAACCAGCGGCAGAAGGAAGGAAGTGAGCTACACCAGTCGTGGAAGCGTGAGCACGGTGAGCGGAACCGAAAGCGTCATTGACATAAACATCGGCTAAAGAAGCCAACTCTTTGGCAAAAGCTTCGTCATTATCGGTTTCCTGGGCATAGAAGCGAACATTTTCAAGCAACATCACTTGGCCGGGCTTAAGCTCTTTGGCCATTTTGTGCACTTCTTCACCAATGCAATCAGGAGCCATGATAACTTCCTGACCTAAAAGCTCGGACAAACGAGCAGCGGCGGGCTTTAAGGAGAATTTAGGATCTTTCTTCCCCTTAGGACGACCTAAGTGAGAAGCTAAGATAACGGCAGCACCGTTTTCCAAGAGAGCCTTAATGGTGGGCAAAGCAGCGCGTATACGAGTATCGTCAGTAACTCTTTCGCCATCTAAGGGCACGTTAAAATCGACGCGAACCAAAACCTTTTTGCCTTTTACGTCGATATCACGAATAGTGTTAAATTTACTCATTTGCGAACGTCCTCTTTATTTAATATCTATCGGGGCCCCTGTCAAATATCCCGGGGCTGCGGACGAAGAGCGCCTAGCCTGGTATATAGTTCCAAACCGACGCTCATGAATAAGCTGAGAACAAAAGAAAAGCCCGGAAAAAGCTCCGGGCCGGGTTCATCTAATAAAACTAGCGCTCGCTGATGTGGTAGTTACCAGTGGCCATGTAGTTTACCAAGTCGGCTACACGGTTGGAATAGCCCCACTCGTTGTCGTACCAAGACATAACCTTAACCATGTCGCCCTGAACCATAGTCAAAGGAAGGTCTACGATGCTGGAACGAGGATCCATCTTGTAGTCTACGGAGACCAAAGGCTCTTCGGAAGCGCCCAATACACCCTTCATCTTACCAGCAGCGGCTTCACGGAAAGCGGCGTTTACTTCTTCAGCGGTTACGCCTTCTTTTTCAACGTAAGCGACGAGGTCAACGATGCTGACGGTAGGGGTAGGCACGCGCATGGCGAGACCATCAAATTTGCCCTTCAATTCGGGGATTACCAAAGCAACAGCCTTAGCGGCACCGGTGGTGGTAGGAATCATGGAAAGGGCAGCAGCACGGGCACGGCGGAGGTCGCTGTGGGGCAGGTCTAAGATGCGCTGGTCGTTGGTGTAAGAGTGGATAGTGGTCATCAAAGCGCGCTTGATACCGAACTTCTCATTCAACACTTTGGCGAAAGGAGCCAAGCAGTTGGTGGTGCAGGAAGCGTTGGATACGATGTTGTGTTTGGCGGGATCGTAATTCTCGTGGTTTACGCCCATAACAATGGTGATATCCTCGCCTTTAGCGGGAGCGGTGATGACGACTTTCTTGGCGCCGGCTTCGAGGTGCCAGGAAGCCTTCTCGCGATCACGGAAGAGACCGGTGGACTCTACTACGAAGTCTACATTCATCTCTTTCCAAGGAAGGTTCTTAGGATCTCTCTCGGCTAAAATCTTGATCTCATGGCCGTTGATAACGATGGCGCCTTCTTTTTCTTCGACGGTGCCATTGAAAATGCCATAGTTAGAGTCGTATTTGAAAAGGTGAGCCAATACAGAGGGTTTGGTGAGGTCGTTGATAGCGACAACTTCCATAACATCGCTGTAGTTCTCAATCATCATCTTGGCAACTTGGCGACCAATACGACCAAAACCGTTAATAGCAACACGTACTGACATTTTTTCCTCCAAAAATAGACGCCCAAACCTTATACAGGCGTCGGTTAAGAAACTCGCCAAAAGCCTGACAGCTTTCATCCAACCGCAGGCTTTGTTTTCTAAAAAACCTTTTAACGCGGTGCCTTTTCGCTAGCTCTGAGCCTGCATTCCTTCAAAGAAATGTTAGAATTTTATTCACAATTAAATTTTTTGCGACCTGTCGTCCGGGAGCACTTAACAATCTGCACTATATGGACGTTTTTTCTTGCAGATAGTCGTTTTATGGTCGTTATTATAAAAGCAAATTATCCCTTGATAATCCGCCTGCCTTAATATTGGCACTGACACTGCATAAAGTCTAAGTTTGCTGCCTAAAAAAGCATTAGAAGGGGGAACTCTAACTCACAAAACGAAGTCTACGCCTATGCGTCGTTTGTGCTTCTTTTCAATTTTTGTTCTTTTAGCCAGCTTGCTATTCGCTGGCTGTATGCAAAAAGAAACAGGCCCCAAGCCTCTCTTAATCTGGTCAGGTATGGATGCCGAGTTTCCAACCCTCAAACGTCAGTGCCAGGCCTTTGAAAAAGAGACCGGCCTGAAGGTTGAGCTTTTAAAAGTACCCTACCGAGATCTTAAAAATAAGTTTCTCGTAGCGGCTCCAGCTGGTTTAGGCCCAGATATTTTAGTGGGTGCTCAAGACTGGATCGGTATGTTAGCTGTCGCCGACTTGCTTTCTCCTGTTCCTGAAGGCGTCATTAACAAAAGCGATTATGTGCCGGTCTCTTTGGATTCCGTTCAGTTTAACCAAAAAACTTATATGGCTCCTCTGTGTATGGAATGCCTAGCCATGTTCCGCAACCCGGATTTAATGGCTGAGCAGCCTAAAACTCTCAGCGATTTAGTAGAGAAAGCCCAAAAAGTTCAAAAAGATTCACAAGGTAAAATCAACGGCTTCTATTTCGAAATAAAAGAGCCTTACTTCTCTTTGCCTTTCCTTATAGCTGATGGAGCCTACCTCATAGGTAAAGATGCCAATGGTAATTACGTACCCACCGATGTAGGCATGAATACTCCAGGCGCTGCCAAAGGCGCGGAGTTTTTACGCGATCTCGGCCAAAAGTATAATCTTATCAAACAAGGTAGCACGGAAAATATCTCCAGAACTCTTTTCCTCGAGAATAAAGCAGCCGTAATTCTCAATGGTCCCTGGTTCCTCGAACAAGTAAGAGCTGCCGGCGTTCATTATTCCATTGATCCCTTCCCCACCACCGACTCTGGCAACTTAATTAAGCCCTTCCTCGGCGTCCAGGGATTTATGCTTAACAAATACTCTAAACGGCAGCAAGACGCCGCCAAACTTATGGCCTTCTTAAGCTCTCCGGAAAACATGGCCGAAATGAGCCAAACTTCCGGACGTCCTCCGGTAAAGAGCAAAGCCCTCGAACTTTGCCAAGACAATAAAGATATTGTCGCTTTCGCCGAAATTTGTGCCAACAGTATGCCAATGCCTACCCATCCAGCAGCCATGCAAGTCTGGGAGCCTATGAGACAGAGCATCGAACTCATTAGCAAAGGCCAAGTAGACATTCCTACCGAGCTCAAAACGGCTAACGATCGCATAATACAAAAGATCAATCTTATGCTCGAATAAGCATCAACTAAGCTGTAGGGGAATATTTATGAAGAAGAATGATGGACTAATTCCATATGCATACCTCACTCCAGCCCTGATCTTGCTGGGAGTGTTGAGTTTGCTGCCCAATCTCTACTCAGTATACTTGGCCTTTACCAATTACTCGCTTTATCACTACAACGAGTTTGAATTCGTTGGCTTGCGCAATTTCATGAAGATTATCAGTGGTCCCGAAACAGCCACCTTCATGCGCGTATTCTTATGGACCTTAGTCTGGGCCGGTGGTTCAGTAATCTTCAGTCAGGCTATCGGCATTTTCTTGGCCATTTTGCTAAATAAGCCGGACTTAAAAGGCAGTTCTTTTTACAGAACCCTCTTTATTGTGCCCTGGGCTATTCCGGCTTTCATCTCTGTATTGATGTGGCAAGGTTTGCTCAACACAGAATTTGGCGCTTTCAACGTCATCCTCAAAAATTTGGGCTTAGATCATGTCATTCAGTATGTTCTTGGTTTAATGGGTTGCGATTTGCAATTGCCCATTGCCTGGCTGGACAGAGTTGGCTGGGCCCATATTTCTGTGCTTATGGTCAACATTTGGCTGGCTTTCCCCTTCCAGCTGACCGTATGTTTGGGCGCTTTGCAATCTGTGCCTACCGACGTTTACGAAGCGGCCGACGTCGATGGAGCCAGCCCTTGGCTTCAATTCAAAACCATAACTCTTCCCTTGCTCCGCTCTTCTTTGTTGCCGGTGCTCATTTCCAGCTTTGCTTTTAACTTTAACCAGTTCACCGCCATCTATCTTTTAACAGCTGGCGGACCTCCCGTTCCTGGTAGCGATGCCGGAGCTACAGACATCTTGATTACCTATTCTTACAAGTTGGCCTTCAACTCATTCCAGTACGGTCTGGCTTGCGCCTACGCTATATTCATCTTTATCTTGGTAGCCACTCTCTCCGGCATCAACTTTAAGATGACCGGCGCCTTCGACGATATTAAGTAAAGAGGAATTGCTATGTCTAGAAAAATGACCACCTTCCAAAAGATATTGCTCCATTTACTGCTTATCATTTGTGTAGGCATGACAATTATGCCGGTCGTATTGGTGTTCTTCTCTTCTTTAAAAGAGAGTTCAACGCTAATTTCTACCAGCTTAATTCCTAAATTCAGCGAACTTTCCTTAGTAAATTATAAGCGTTTGCTAACTGAGACCCCCTTCTTGCGCTGGGTGTGGAATACGGTAGTAGTTTCGGCTCTTTCCAGCGTTATTGCCATTATAGTCACAGCTTTGGCTGGCTATGCCTTTTCACGCTTCAAATTCTTCGGACGTAAAAATGGCTTGATGGCTATGATCCTCTTGCAAATGTTCCCTGCCGCCATGGCTATGGTAGCTATCTTCAGTATGTTGCAGCATTTGGGAGATTTGACCGGTGGTTTAATCGGCTTAGATTCGTTGCTCGGCTTGTCACTTGTTTATATTGGCGCTGGTATTCCCTTCAATACTTGGATGATCAAAGGCTACGTAGATTCATTACCTAAAGAATTGGAAGAATCAGCTCTTATCGATGGTGCCGGTACGACTAAAACTTTTACTCGCATCATCCTTCCCTTAATGGGCCCAATTTTGGCTGTAGTAGCTATCTTCAATTTCATTAGTCCTTACAGCGACTTCATTTTCCCCTCCGTAGTTATTTTTGACGAGAGTAAATACACTCTGGCCGTCGGTATGCAAAGCTTCATTTCAGGAAACTTCTCTACCAACTGGTCCCTTTTTACAGCCGGTTCCATTTTAGGCGCGATTCCTATTATGGTACTCTTCTTCGTGTTGCAAGGCTTCTTAGTTGAAGGTTTGACTAAAGGTGCCGTAAAGGGCTAATCAATATAATAGCCAATAGTCGATATCCAAGGTTCAACTTTGTGAGCCTTGGATATTTTTTTAACAGATACTCCCCCAGCGCTATCAAAGTTTGGCTGGGACAGCGACCAATCTAGAAAAAGAAAGAACCGATATTCAGTGTTCTGCGCCACTATAAAAAAAATCGCCTGTTTAGGCTTAGGTGTTGCTTGGCTATTACTGAATTTAAGCTATCCATTTCAAGCTATTGCTCAGGATCAGCTTTTGCAAGAGCCCTACAAATCAAAAGCCTACCTTAATTCTTATTATCAAGCCGTACGCTACTACAATTCTGAACTCAGTGACCGCGATACCAGAACTATCGTTTTAGCCATTCTACACTATGCATATGAGTATTCTCTCGATCCGCGTTTTGTTATGGCCGTTATTGCCTGTGAGTCAGGTTTTAACCCTCAAGCTGTTTCTCCGGCCGGAGCTATAGGTTTAGGACAACTTATGCCCGATACGGCCAGATCAGTAAAAACTAACGATCCTTACAATATCAATCTAAATATACGCGGAGCTTGTTACCTTCTTAAAAGTCACTTGTTAAGCTATGGTTGCCGCAATACTTTAAATTTATCATATTTTCCCAAAGCGATGTCTTTAACTTTAGCAGCTTACAATGCCGGTCCGGGAGCAGTTTCTAAATATAACGGAGTGCCGCCTTATCGAGAGACACAAAACTACGTCCACAATGTAATAAAAGAATATCGACGCCTCTGTGGACGCGAATAAAATAAAAAAGCCTTTATTTTATTTCTTTAAAGAAACGTATATAAGTTCATAGTATTAAAATAGCTATCAGCTTCATGGGGAAAGACGCCGCGCAACAGCAACGAAAAGACGCTGCTTTCCCAGTACAAGGAAGGACAAACTTTTAAATTAGGCAATTTAAAGTCCCCAAAAGACACACGTTCATAACGATTGAAGACTACAGATATACAAGAATAAGGGAGTTAAACGTGAACTTTTATAAAGCTATTTTCACTTTTGTAGTAGCCTGCGGTTTAGCTTGGAGTCTACAAACTGCAGCCTACGCCGACGAAAACGCCGGACAGGAAGAAATGACCCAAGCTCTGCAAACTTTTTACGCCGGACAATGGGACGATTCTATTAAGCAATTCGAAGAAATCTTAGCTAAAGATCCTAAAAATACTTTGGCTTTAGCTTATATTTTAGATGCCTATTACCGTAAAAAAGATGTAGACGGTATCGTCAGCCAAATTGAAACCGAAACGGCTGCAACCGGCGAAAACGGCGAATCTTTAAGCAAACTCGGCATGGCCTACTTTTTGAGAGGCAAGCTTGTTCCCAATGTTTTGGACGAAGCCCTTACCGAATTTAAGTCAGCCGTAGAAAATGATCCAGAAAATTCTATGGCTTATTCTGGTATGGGTTTGGTTTATTTCCAGAAACGCATGATGCCCAGAGCAAAAGGTTTCTTCGTCAGAGCCTTGCGTTTAAATCCCCATGATATTATGGCTATGGATCGTTTGGGCAACATTCTTTTGGTAGATGAGAAGAAACCGTCTGAGGCCAAAGATATTTACCAGCGCATCGTAGAAGAGCTTCCAGCTTATCCCGACGGTCAATATTTTATGGGATCGGCACTTTACGATATGGGTAAATATGAAGAAGCCATTCCTTATTTAAAACGCAGCGCCGAGCTCGATCCTCAAGGTTTTACCCAGGGATTCGACGCTTTAACTCTCTGCGGTGACATCTACTTGAAAGAAGGACGCTTCGAAGAAGCTTTAGCTATTTACGAGACAGCCAAAAAAGTACGTCCGGAAAGTACTTATGTCGATTATAAAATGAAATTAGCTCGCGAAAAGAAAACAGCTCCGGCCACTAAAGTGAACGATCACTAATTATTTTTACCCAGATCAACAAAATTGCGGAGGGCCTTAACTCTAAGGGGAGAACTTCTGCCTGCAAAGGAAATAGAAGGGCCTCGTTGAAGCGTAGAGCTCTTCGCAGTTTTTTTTATTATCTCGTGAAGGAGTCTGGCTCTGTGAAAAAACTCATACCCGCTTTGGCCCTAGGTGCTGCGCTTTTCTCAGCGCTTCCTGCGGCAGCCCAAACCGGTCCAGACCACGATATGCGCTTTGAGCTCACTTACAGCCCCCTGCGTATTTCTACGTCTAAACCTTCGGGTGTAGTCCATTCTAATTTAACTGCCATTACTTTTAGTGGCGAGGGCAGAATCTTTCAGGGCATTATGTTTGGTGGAAGCTTCACCAGAGGAGGCGGAAGCAACTTAGATGTAGTCGGCGTCAACGAGTTTGGCGATCCCATTACAATGAATTGCTCCGGTCCTGAGTTTAATGACCTTAAAGTCTATGCCAAAATTCCTTTCAATTTCGCTTCTCTGGCTGAGAGTGATCGCACCATGGACAAAGCTCCAGCTATGTCCCCCTTGTATGGCTATGTAGGCTACAAGAATACCAGTTTAACTTCAAAATGGCCTGACGGCTCCGGCTTTACCGGGAAAGCAAACATAGAAAACTCTTCCGGTTTCGGTTTTGGTTTAGGCGCTGAATTTAATTGGGATCCCGTAGGTCTCTATGGCCAAGCCGTGTACTATCCTTGCATGATCACTAAAAATGTAGGTTTGGACGGCAACCCCGACGGTAAGCTTAATGTTTGGGAATGGGACTTAGGTCTGAGAACAAACTTCAAGGACAGTCCTATCCAAGCTAAGATTGGCTATCACTTCGAACAGCATAGCGCCAGCAATTTGAAGCTTAAATATGACGGCATTCAAATTGGCGCCACCGCTGAATTCTAATCCTTACCGGAATTAGAGCAAAAAAAATCCCCTCCTTCGCTGTCAAAATAACGAAGAGGGGATTTTTTTTAGGCAAGCTGCCTATTTCCCAAAGCTCTTGATAAGGTGAGGGGATCGGCATATTCCAAATCTGCTCCCATGGGAAGCCCCGAAGCCAACCTAGTGATCCTGACTTGGTCAGCCCTCAAAATATTCTTAAGATACAGGGCAGTGGCTTCTCCCGATACAGTAGGATTAGTAGCCAAAATAATTTCTCTAACAGGTTCTTTAGCTAAACGCTCTTGCAAGGAAGCTATATTTAATTGTTCGGGGCCTATGCCATCAAGCGGCGAAATTAAGCCTCCCAACACATGATAAAGTCCGGCATACTCACCAGAATTTTCCATGGCCATAAGGTCACGAGTATTGGCTACCACACAAATAGTAGTTTCGTCGCGCCGCCCATCTTGACAAATCTCGCATAAATCGCCCTCAGCGATATTGCCACACTTGCTACAAGCTCTCAAACGCACCTTAACTTCCACCATGGCTTTAGCTAAAGCTTCTACACGCTCCTTAGAAGCATCCAACAAGTAAAAAGCCAAACGCGACGCCGTCTTCGGCCCTACTGTAGGCAATTGTTGTAATTGTTCCAAAAGATGCTCTAAAGACTGAGGATATTTAGACATTTCTTAAACTAGAATAACCCTGGAGGTAAGTTCAAACCGGCAGCGACGCGCCCCATGCGATTAGAAGAAAGTTCGCGTGATTTTTCTAAGCCATCATTTATAGCTACCAAAACTAAATCTTCCAAAACTCCCATATCATCGGGATCTACCGCATCTTTAGAAATGCTGATGGATTTTACGATTTGGGCTCCGGTAACTACAACTTTAACGGCTCCACCACCAGCGACACCCTCTACGGTAGCGCTTTCCAGCTCTTTTTGAGCGGAGGCTAAATCATTTTGCATTTTCTGCATTTGCTTCATAATTTGTCTCTGCATTTTTCTTTTTCTCCTTTTGAAATAGGCTTAAACCAAGACTTAAACCACGCCTGTGGTTCGCCTTCCAAACTTGCAAGCCTGCCAAAGCTAGGCCAAAGGCAATGCGTCTCAAGCCTTCACTAAATAGCAATTTTATCAAGATACATTAGCCCCATTGGACTATCGCCAAAGAAAAACTAAATGTCTATATTTTTTGTATAAATTTTCTTGCCCTCAATTTCCAGCATGTACATATGAGGAAACTGTCCACCGCGAGGCTCAGAGACGCTGCCTGGATTTATATAGAGCACATCATTTTCATAATATTGCTCGTAGCGATATGACCGTAAACGACTACGTCTATTTTGTTAGGATCGGGAGTAAAAGACAAATTATCCAAATTATGAATAACGTAAATATTTATATCTTCTACATGGAGCGCAGCATCTTTAGGTAAATTATCCGCCCAAGGACGCCAATCACAATTGCCACGTACAGCCGTTACAGGAGCAATAGTAGCCAGTTCTTCCAAAATCAGCGGATCTTCAGTATCTCCAGCACAAACGATATAGTCGCAATCTTCCAAATAATCCATAACGTGAGGATCAAGACGACCATGAATATCAGAAATTAAAGCCACATTTGTCATAACTAAATTTGCTCTTTTTTTACAATATTGATTTCTTTTTCTACAGGATCAAACATTATAGCCAACTGGTGCTCGGCTAATTTCTTTTTGAGAATATCTACCCTCTTTTGCAAAGGCATAGAGCACTCATAACCTCCGCGAGTAGCGTATTCTTCCAAAACACCTTGCAAAGCTCCGTCGCTCAAACGTTCATAGGGAACTTCTATTAAGCGAGCATCAATTTCTTCATCCATAATGTCTTAAGCCTCCACTCGAGCAGTAGGATCGGACGCGCTGTCATTGGCATACTTACTCAAAGTCTGTCCAGCGAAACTATTAAGTACCAAATTTACAGTATGCATATATTCATCTTGCGGATTGATAGTAACCACCTTGCCAAGGCGCAAATCTATCTGAATAGGACGTTGCATAGCTTCTGTCAGAACACTTTCAATATTTGCACGCTCTTTGGAGGCAGCTTCATAATCGTCCTGACGATCACTTTCAAATTTTATAACAATCACGCCTTGACGGGCCGAAAGACACTTAGTACCGCGAACTAAAGCAAAAATAGACGGTTTCTTATCTTCCAAATAAGCTAACAATTTTTGCCAGAACTTGCCGGCACTGCCTTGCTTATTTTTACTTTCGTTTTTTGCATATGAAGCCGAAGCTTTAGCAACAGTGGCACTTTCAGGCTCAGTTTGAGCAACTTTAGTTGATGATAGCGAAGACGATGCTTTTGTCGTTGTTGTCCCCCAACCCAAATCATCAATTTGCCCAGTTGATGAAGCCATTTCTGAGGAAGTAGTGAGCGCATTCGGAGCCAAGCTCTGAGTATTTTTTACAACTTTCCCTACCTTCAGCTTCGTAGCGGAAGTGGCCCCTACAACTGACGCAGAGTCTACAACCGACACCGAAGGATGTTCAAGGTTGCTGGCGTGTGCCTCAATAGCCGAAGCTTTAGGCATCATAAGACTATCTATAGGTTTTGTTGAAACAATAGGCGACTGAGCCGAGTAACTGTTTTTGATTATTTTTAAAGCTGAAACTTCAGCTTCCAAAGTTTCGATTCTGGCCAAAAGGCTGCTTTGATCTGTTCCAGCTAACGGTGCGGTCAGCTGAACAAGCACTGTCTCCCAAGACAACCGAGCATTTTGACTGCCGGAAAGGCGACGTTGCAATTCGCTTATGCTGCCAATCCAACTTAAAATTGTGCCCAATTTTACCAATTGACTGCGCTTAACTAACTCTTGAAAATAATTGTCCGTTACTCCTAAAACTTCTTGATCGGCCGCTTTCACACAAACCAACATCATCTGGCGCAAATATTCCAAAAGCTCAGCAGCTAATTTGTTTAAGTTGCGTCCCTTGTTAATCAGCTCATCCAAAAGGCCCAAAACTCGACCAGTATCTTGAGCGATAAAACCAGACACAAGATCCTGAATGGCTTCGGCCCCGGCTAGCCCTAAAAGGCCACGCACATCCTCTCCGCTAATCTGTTGACTGCCTCCCTGCTGACAACAGAAAAACATAGCTTGCTCCAAAGTTACCAAAGCGTCGCGCATGGAGCCTTCAGAAGATCTAGCTATAAGCTCAGCGGCCAGATCGTCAATTTGCACATTTTCTTTAGCGGCAATACTTTTTATATGATTGACAGTTTGCTGTAAAGTAAAGCGTTGAAAATTGTAACGCTGACAACGGGAAATAATCGTAGCCGGAATTTTTTCCGGATCGGTAGTAGCTAAAATAAAAACAACATGCTTAGGAGGCTCTTCTAGAGTTTTTAAAAGTGCGTTAAAAGAAGAGTCGGACAACTTATGGACTTCGTCAATAATATAAACTTTATAGCGCACCTGAGCCGGGGCAAATTGTACCTTGTCAACAATAAACTCTCGGATTTTATCTACCTGAGTATTAGAAGCAGCGTCAATTTCCAGTACATCCAAACATGAGCCTTCAGCAATAGATCGACAAGCTGAACACTGGCAACAAGGCTCAGCTGTAGGTCCCGAATGTGGATTATCGGCAGTACCCTCGCAATTTAAGGCTTTAGCTAAAATTCTAGCTGTACTGGTTTTACCAGTGCCACGCGGACCACAAAAAAGATAAACATTGGCCATACGGCCGGAAGCCAAGCCATTTTTTAAAGTTCTTACTACTACTTCTTGACCTATTAAATCTTCAAATCTTTGGGAGCGATATTTTTGAAAAAGCGAGACACTGGCCATATTAATTAAAAGAACTCCTAGAATTTAGCTGCGGCTTCCGGTTTTAGCTGAAAAAAATTGAACAAAATCAGGAACTAACCGAATGCGGAGCTCCATATCTTTAAGTGATTGACTTTGCTTAGCGGGTTCCACTTGCTCTTCAGGCGGAGGCAAGGGGCAATTTTTTCCCCCAGAAATAGGGCCACTATTTAAATCTTGATAAAAAACCCACGCGGCAATAAGCACAATTATGAGCATAAGGGGCAACAAAAAACCAAAAAGGAAACAACCCAAAGCGGAAAAGAGAATTTTTAAGCCTATATTGCCAGGAGTAGAATAAAACTCTTTAATGCGTTCATATACTTTTAAAGCATAGTTGCCAATTCTCTCCCACATAAACGCTCAAGCCTCCACTTTTCTTTTATGGCCTCAAAGTGCTTTAATTTAAGAGCAAACTTGGTTTACCTTCTAGCCCATACTAAGCTCAACTCCAAAGCAAACTTGGTTAAACATAGCCTAAGCCAGTAAAAAATGCTAGAATTAAGGTCGGTCGTAAATTTCGACCTTATTCTAATGGACGCGATTTCTGAGATCCGCCCTATAAGGAATTATCAACTATGAGTAACGATACCAATACAGAGCGCGTGGAATCAACTTCTCCTCACGCTACCAATTTTATTCGCAACATTATAGACGAGGATTTGGCCAGCGGCAAACACACTACCGTTGTCACCCGTTTTCCGCCCGAACCCAATGGATATTTACACGTTGGCCATGCTAAAGCTATTTGCTTAGACTTTGGCTTAGCCCGCGATTATCACGGTACTTGCCATTTGCGCATGGACGACACCAACCCCGGCAAAGAAGAGACCGAATACATCAACGCGATCAAAGAAGACGTAAAATGGCTCGGCTTCGAGTGGGGCGACAAAGTTTACAACGCTTCCGATTATTTCGATCAGCTTTACGAATATGCCGAACGCCTGATTATGAAAGGCAAAGCTTACGTAGATGACTCCAGCGCCGAAGAGATTCGCCTGAGCCGCGGTACGCTTACTGAGCCCGGCAAAAATAGTCCTTGCCGCGATCGTTCCGTAGAAGAGAACTTAGATCTTTTCCGTCGCATGAAAAATGGAGAATTCCCTGACGGTGCCAAGGTTTTGCGCGCCAAAATTGACATGGCTCACCCCAATATTGTCATGCGCGATCCTACTCTGTATCGTATTCGTCATCAGTCCCATCCTCATACTGGCGACAAGTGGTGCATCTATCCTATGTACGACTTCACCCACTGCCTCTCCGACTCTATTGAAGGCATTACCCATTCCCTGTGCACTTTAGAGTTTGAGAACAACCGTCCCCTTTATGATTGGGTCTTGGAAAATGTAGGCGTAGAATGCCGCCCTCGTCAGATCGAGTTTTCTCGCCTCAACTTAGAATCAGTAATCGTCAGCAAACGCAAGCTCCTCCAATTGGTGAAAGAGCACCGCGTCAACGGTTGGGACGATCCTCGTATGCCAACTATTGCTGGTATGCGCCGTCGCGGCTATACTCCCGAAGCTATTCGCTTATTCTGCGATCGTATCGGTATTAGCAAAGCCGAAACTTGGACTAGCTATTCAGTCTTTGAGCAAGCCGTCCGTGACGATCTCAATCCCAAAGTGCCACGCATTATGGGCGTCCTTCGTCCCTTAAAGCTCGTTATTGACAACTATCCCGAAGGCCAAGTAGAAGAGTTTGAAGCTCCCTACTTCCCTGACGATCCGCCGAAGATGGGCTATCGCAACCTTAAGTTCACCAAAGAAATCTTTATTGAGCGCGATGACTTTATGGAAGAGCCGGTACCTAAGTTCTTCCGTTTGGCGCCCGGTCGCGAAGTTCGCTTGCGCCGCGCTTATATTATTAAGTGCGAATCCGTAGTCAAAGACGAAAATGGCAACATTATCGAAGTTCATTGCACTTACGATCCAGAGTCTAAGGGTGGCAACGCTGCCGATGGCCGTAAAATTAAAGGTACCTTGCACTGGGTCTCTGCCACTGAGTCCATTCCTTGCGAAGTTAGACTTTACGATCGCCTCTTTGCTGTCGATCATCCCGCTACCCGCGAAGATGTCAACTTTATTGACGAGCTTAACCCCAACTCTTTGGAAATTATTACCGATGCCAGAGTAGAAAGCAGCGTAGCCGAAACTCCCGCAGGAAAATGGTTCCAGTTTGAGCGCACCGGTTATTTCTATACCGATAAAGATACGACCAAAGATCACATGGTATTTAACCGCGTAGTCACCTTAAAAGATACTTGGGCCAAGATTATGCAAGGCAAAAAGTAAACTTTTAAGCTATAAACGCTAACATACAAAAAGACCGCTTCTTCTTTGGAGGCGGTCTTTTCTATTACTATTTACTTAGGTACAAACAAGCTATACTAGCTCGACTAATTTCCTAACAAAATGACTACATGGTATCGCCAGCTAAAGCGTGGTGGCAAGAGCAATCTTTACTTAAATCGATTTTTTCGATAATTTTGTAAATGAGCGCTTTTACTTTTTGGTTATTTTCGGCAAACACTCGGCTCACTTCGTCACCAGTTACCGCTTCAGCAATACCTTCAATACCAGCATCATAATCTGTAATTAAGGATACGTTGACGTAACAAATTTCCATTTCGCGGGCTAAATAGCACTCAGGGTAGCCAGTCATGTTAACTACATGCCAGCCCATCTTTCTAAACCATTCGCTTTCGGCTCTGGTAGAAAAACGCGGCCCCTGTATTACAACCATAGTGCCTTTAGGATGAACTTCAATGCCAAGTTCTTTAGCACATTCTACAACTAAAGGACGTAAGCTAGGGCAATAGGGCTCGGCTCCAGTTAAATGGCGCACTTCAGGCCCTTCAAAAAAAGTATCTTTACGTCCCCAAGTTCTATCTACAAATTGATCACAAACGACAAAGCTGCCAGGTTTAATATCAACTTGCAAGCTACCTGCGGCACAAGGGCCGATAATAGCTTTAACACCCAGTTGCTTCATAGCCCAAAGGTTAGCTCTATATGGAATATGCGTAGGCGACAAACGATGATCGGCGCCATGGCGAGGCAAAAAGGCTACACGCTTGCCGTGAATATTGATTAAAGAAATTTTGTCGCTAGTAGGGCCGTAAGGTGTGTTAAGCGCAATCATTTCCGCATTGGAATCTAAACTATAGAAACCGGAACCGCCGAAAACGCCAATATCTGCTTTAGCATTGCAAGTAAACATTAAATGGAACCTTTCTTAGCTAAGCGAACAAATTTACTGCTAAGCTACTTTCGGCGCTATTCTAGCCAAATTAAAGTCGGCCTTTTTTAAGCCGCGAAATGTTTTCTAAACACTCCTTTATTTTAAGGCCTATAGCTTTAGCTACTGGCGGGGAAAGGCATTACCTATCATGCGACAAGCGGCCGTTTTTTATGACCAAAAGGTATAAAAAAAAGACCCTAACCTTTTGAGTCAAGATCCTATCTTATGGTGGACGAGAACGGACTCGAACCGCCGACCCCCTGCTTGTAAGGCAGGTGCTCTAACCAACTGAGCTACTCGTCCAAAAAAAAGAGAAGCTTTTCAGTAAACGCTGTTTAACTAAATCAGCCTCTCATTCTATTTAACCGCCTTCCCTATGAAGGACAGTGTTTTAAGTGGTAGCCCGGACGGGAATCGAACCCGTGATCTCCGGCTTGAAAGGCCAGCGTCCTAAACCGCTAGACCACCGGGCCATGTACACCTTTCTTGAACACCGAGGGGGTCTTGGTGGGCCCACCTGGATTCGAACCAGGGACCAATTAGTTATGAGCCAACTGCTCTAACCGCTGAGCTATGGGCCCGAGCTCCTCTGGCTCCGCTAATATACCACCCCGGCCACAATAATGCAATACCCTTTTAGAAAAAAACTTAACTTTTTTTGATTTTATGTCTCTAGCCCCTTGGCACGTAGTTTTTGCCCCTGTGAACTACCGCCATCTTGCCAGCAAAGACAATGCTAATGCAAATTTTCTCCAATGCGAACTTTAACATCATCAACTAAAAGTTGATGTAAAGCTGAGCGCTTTGCAAAGCTGCCAAGTGATTTTCCAAGCCAAAATAGTTTTCACAAGCGCGGGAAATTTGCTTAAGCTTATAGCGGCGCTTGGGAGCAACAAATACATAAAAGCGCCATAAATTGCGATGCTTATCACGCAAGACATTTACTTCCGGCAATTGCAAAGAAGCTAATGAGCACGGTTCTTCTGGCCCTATTTTAACCAGAACTTCAGCTTCTTTTAATTGCATATTGGCTGAAGGGCAGTAAATAATTAGCTCTCCGGGATCTAGACCAAGATCGCTAATCAACCTCTCTTCGGCTTCTTTGCGATATTCAGCTTTATTGTGGAAACGCTCTACCAGCTGGGCTTCCTTTTCATAGCCAATGCGTCTAGTTAAAACGTAAGCACGCTTGTAAATTTTGCGCGAGCTAAAAGCTTTATAAATGCTAGCTATCAAAGGATCATCGCCAAAGTGCCACTCAATATAGGCTAAAAGACGCTCGTCGCCCAAAGGCAAAATATCTTTAAGTTTCAGCCCAAGTTCTAAAGCACGTTCTACAATTCTGGAGATCATAGCTCCGGAAGCGGTTTTGGTATGGTGGAAGAAAACGCGTTCAGTTAAAAAGTAACGTAAACGCAATAAGTTAATAACTTCAGAAACTAAATCTTCTCTAACTACGCCATTTTTTTGGCAATCTAAATACAAGTGGCTGCCGTCAGTGCGCAAGCTGCGCATAATGCGCTTATCATATTTCTGAGAAAGACCACAAAAAAAAGCGTCGCGAGCTAAATAATCCAAAAGATCGGCACAAAACATACCGCCAATAAGCTCACTTTGCCAAGCTTTTTCAGCCTGCCCGTGAAGAATAGCTTTTACAAGTTCGGCTATAGCCAATTTATGAAGTATTTTGCCTAGCTCAGTGCGCTTATTAAAAAAAAGCTCAAAACGCTCTGGTGAATCGTGGCGGCTAAAAATGCGCCGTTCATCTTCTACGGTATGACCAAAGGGAATATGACCTACATCATGCAAAAGAGCAGCCGCACTCACAGCTAACCTTTCGAAATTGCTTATCTTGGTACCAAATTCTTCCAAAATTTTTAGAAGAGTAAGAGCCAAGTGGCAAGTCCCCAGGCTATGCTCAAAACGAGTGTGAACTGCTCCAGGATAAACTAAAGAAGCCGTACCTAATTGCTTTATGCCTCGAAGCCTTTGCATTTGAACTGTATCTATAAGTTCAATTAACTCATCAGGCAAAAAAATATCTTCGTGTACAGGATCTCTGAATATTTTCAAAGTTTATTCTTCGTCTTCTCCGTCATCTTCTTCGCTAAGCTCACCAGAGTAGATAGACACTTCACGGATCATACAATCTAACTGAGCCGCGCTAAGCTGACTAACTGGACATGCTGCTTGTAAGATAACATATTCGCAATCGTCGCCCTTACTAATCATTAAGCGACTATAAATGAGGTTCTGGTCGCAGAAGCGCAATAATTCAGCCGGATCCAAATCTTCGCTGTATTCACCAATTTCAGCTTCTACTACTACAGCTTCGGCTTCATGGTACATGGCATCGTCGACATCGACCATGAAAACATCTACTTCAGGCTGATCATCCTGATAAACGCGGAAAACATTTTCTTCCGGAATCCATTCGGCTTCCATGTGCTCATCATGATATTTGGCGTAAACAATGAGCTCATCCATTAAATTGTTAAGATATTCCGGGGCCTCTAAAGACTCTTCTTCAGGATTTACAGCTTCAGGATCGGTCATAAGAAAAAACTCCTAAATACAGGCGGAAGTTTGCCGGAAAAGGCTCCGCCTTTGACAAAATTGTGCCGTTCCTAGTTCTATTAGGGTTACTCTTTCACCTTTTATAGCGCCCCAATAGAAAAAGGCTGCTGCCGAGAAAGAAGATAACTCGGCAACAGCCTTCAATAAGCTATAAAGTTTCGATCTTCCGCAGCAGCAACAGACTGAAACCTTGTTGCTTACTTGTCGAGACCCTGAGGGGCAAAGTCATTTTCAGCAGTCAAACGCACTGGCTCTTTGGTAATATCGCCGATATTGCCAAAGTGCAAATCAGTCATTTGTTCAAGCTGCTTCTGAGGAACCTGATAAACGCTGAATTTATCGGGATCGAAGCCAGAAATACCTAAAGTATGATCGCTCTCAATGATGTCTTTCTGAGAAAGTACAAAGGAAGCGCTCTTTAAGTTGCCAGTTTTCTCGTCAGCCCAAACTACAGTTTTGAAGAACTGCATAGGAATCTGAACGGGCTTCTTCATGGCTCCGTTGTTGGTGAACTTAGGATCGTCATCAGAGAAGATGGGGCCGGTGATTACGGTCATCTTCTGATTACCGCTGGTAGCACTGTCGAGAACATGATTTTCCAAGTTTAACCATTCTTTTTGGTTTAAACCGGCATGCTGTAAGGTAGCGTTGCAATAGCTAAAAGTATCATTATTAGCTTGTTTGGCCTCTTTACCCCAGCAAGGATCTAAGCGGCGCACCATGTGGCCCTTATCGATATCATTGTTCCTGTAAGCTTCGTTGCCCAACTGGCATTCGCGGGGAATACGACCATCGAGTTCCCATTTGCCGCTGCGGGGCAAGTCTTGGTGAGTAGCACCATCGATATTGGAAATGGTGTAGAAGCACTGTTTGCGCTCACCATTCATAACGATGGAGAAGTGAGTATAAGGTAAAACATACTCGCCAGGCTTGTCGGTACGCATAGCCACTTTGTCTTTAATGGAACTGCCCAACTCGGGAAGAGGAAGCTCTTTACCTAAGAAAGAGCTGTCATAACCGGCACGATTGCGATACATGTTGACGCCGTCGCCTTGGACAGTGATGGGGCCCTCAGCCTTTTGGGCTTGAGCACTGGCGTGGCTCTTGAAAAGTCTGCCGGCGCTGGCAAAGGCTTGCTCGTTAGCGAAGTCTCTGTTGTCGTCATGGACGAACACATCCTTGCTGCTTCCCTGGAAGCCTTCGGGACGGCTGACAGAATTTTCAATCATCTGAGGATTGTTAAATAACGAGCTGCTAGAGATACTGTTAATTCCCATTTTTATCTGCTCCATTACCGAAGCCTGCTTCGCCTTAAAGCAGGCTAAATTCCTGATTTTAAATGCCTTACACAGACAAAATATCTTCAGGCGTGACATGCTCCTTAAGCTTAACAAAATTTGCTAAACTTAAGGCTTCTGAGATGTTGATGAACCGCACCTCCAAAAAATTTGAAAGTACAAGCTCTATCTTAGTAGGTGATGTCCCACCTACATGCTGCTCAGCTTCAAAGTTCCCTTGTATGCAATGATACAAAGAAAAATATTGGAGCTAAGTAACGTTTTATATAATCTTTTCCTCCCCTTTCTCCTAAATATTAGCAGTCAATTAGGCAAAAATGTTCCTTTTTTATGAACTTTTAGTTAACGTATCAAAAAATGAGCCGTCTGCTGCAAAATATTTTTACAGCGCGGCCCATCTATATTTACCTAATATGTAGCTAAGTTAAATACTTTAGCTGAGTTTAGGAGCGTAATTGTTGTCAGCGCTTAAGCACATAGCTGTTTCGGTAATATCGCCGATATTGCCAAAGTGCAAATCGGTAAGACGCTCGACTTCTTTCTGCGGCACTTGATAAATTTTAAATTCACCGGGATCGAAGCCTTTGCCCTTATTCTTCTTAGCTTTAAAGAGAGAGCTATCATTATTGATAATATCTTTTTGAGAGAGAATAAAGGAAGCGCTCTTTAAGGTGCCTTTTTCATTCCAAACTACAGTTTTGAAAAACTGTAAAGGAATTTGGGTAGCTTCTTTCATGGCGCCTTTATTGTCGAACTTCGGATCGTCATCGGCAAAAATAGGGCCAGTAATTACAGTCATTTTTTGACCGGAACCGCGAGCTGAATTTAAAACGTGATCTTCTAAACGCAACCACTCTTTTTTATTGAGACCAGCGTGTTGTAAAGCGGAGTTGCAATAGCTGAAAGTATCCTCACCAGCTAACTTGGCATTTTGGCCCCAACAAGGATCTAAGCGACGCACCATGTGACCGCGATCAATGCTATTTCCGCCGTAAGCTTCGTCACCAAGCTGATATTTGCGAGGAATGCGGCCATCTAAAGTCCAGGTACCTTCACGTTTTACGCTGCGAGAAGCTCTACCATCAATATTACAAATAGCGTAGAAGCATTGCTTGCGCTCTTTATTCATTACTACTGAATAGTTGGTGTAAGTAAGCTCACACTCACCAGGCTTATCGGTGCGCATAGCCACTTTATTCTGAATGGAAGAACCTAAGCCGGGCAAAGGAAGTTCTACGCCCAAGAAAGATTTGTCGTAGCCGTTGCGCCCCTCAAACATGCTGACAGGCTCGCCTTGCACGGAGATCAAAGAAGAAGCGGAATTAGTTTGTTGAGCTTCGCGACCATAACTTTGGAAAAGACGACCAGCCTTGGCGAATTCTTGCTCTTTAGTAAATTGAGCGCTCTCGTCACGAACAAAAACATCTTTGCCCGTACCCTGAAAGCCTTCAGGACGGCTGACACTATTCTCAGAGACCTGAGTGTTAATATATAAAGAATTGCTGGAAATGCTGCCTATTCCCACTGAAAATAGCTCCATTGTTCTCCCCCCACTGTAATATATGCAAAGTTCTCTATTTCAAAAAAAGCTGCTCGACTTATTAAAATCGAGCAGCTTTCTACTCAGCTAAAACAAAATGCTAGCTTAACTTAGGAGCGTAATCGTTCTCGGCAGTTAAGCGCATAGGCTTCTCGGTGATGTCACCGATATTGCCAAAGTGCAAATCGGTCATTTGCTCGAGTTGCTTCTGAGGCACCTGGTAAACGCTGAAGCGGCCGGGATCTACACCCTTGCTCTTAAAGAGAGAGTGATCTTTATTGATAATGTCTTCCTGAGAGAGCACGAAAGAGGCGCTCTTAAGCTTGCCACCATCGTTCCAGACCACGGTCTTGAAGAACTTCATGGGGATCTGGGTAGCTTCTTTCATTCTGCCCTTGTTGTCAAACTTAGGATCGTTTTCAGAGAAGATCGGGCCAGTGATAACGGTAAGTTTCTGCTTTTCTTTGCCAGTAGTGGCGCTGTCCAAAACGTGGTTCTCTAAGCAGAGCCATTCTTTTTGGTTCAAAGCACCATGCTGCAAGGTGGCATTGCAATAGCTGAAAGTATCACGGCTGGCGCGCAGAGGATCGTCGCCCCAGCAAGGATCTAAGCGGCGCACCATGTGGCCCTTATCGATATTGTTGCCGCCATAAGCTTCGTTGCCCAACTGGTATTCACGAGGAATACGACCGTCGATAGTCCAGTTGCCATCGCGCTTTACTTCCTGGTGGCTGTTACCGTCGATATTGCAAATAGCATAGAAGCACTGTTTGCGCTCTTTGTTCATTACTACGGAGTAGTTGGTGTAAGTGAGCTCGCTCTTGCCAGGCTCATCGGTACGCATAGCGACCTTGTCTTTAATAGAATCGCCCAAACCAGGTAAAGGAAGATCTACGCCCAAGAAAGACTTGTCGTAGCCGTTGCGACCTTCAAACATGTTGACGCTCTCGATATCGACACCGGAAGCGGCAGACATAATATTGGTTTGCTGAGTCTCCTCAGGATTGGCTTGAGGCTGAGCCTCGCGCTGGCAGCTTTGGAAAAGGCGACCGGCCTTAGCAAAATCCTGCTCTTTGACAAACTGAGCGTTATCATCGTGTACAAATACGTCTTTGCCAGTACCCTGGAAACCTTCAGGACGACGAATAGAGCTCTCAGAGATTTGAGTGTTAGTATATAAAGAACTACCAGAAATACTTCCGATACCCATTGTGAACAACCCCTAGTTTTCTCCCCACCCCAGACCTTGTTTACCAATAAATACTACAGAATTTAAAATACTATTTGTGCACAAAATTGTAACAAGCTTGTCAAATTTTCATTTAAAGTCGCATTTTTTAGTTTGTAGCTTATGATTAAGCTCCAGAACAAAAAAAAGCGCCTTGCTCTTTATTTTTTCAAGAGCAAAACGCTTCTCATCTAAATGCTCAGTTCCTTACTTATCTAAACCTACGGGAGCATAGTTATTTTCTGCAGTCAAACGCACGGCTTTTTTGCAAGTATCGCCAATGTTGCCGAAATGCAAATCGGTAAGGCGCTCAACTTCTTTTTGAGGCACTTGATAGACATCGAAACGGCCAGGCTCAAAAACGCCTTTAAGCTTAATGGTGTCATCTTCTTTGATAATATCTTCCTGGGAAAGAATGAAAGAAGCGCTCTTTAAATTGCCAGTTTTTTCGTCGGCCCAAACGACTGTTTTGAAGAATTTCATAGGAATCTGGGCAGGCTCTTTCATCTTGCCATTATTGTCGAACCAAGGGTCGTTCTCGGAGAAAATAGGGCCAGTAATTACACTCATCTTTTGACCGCTGGCAGAATTGAGCACATGGTCTTCTAAAGCGAGCCATTCATCTTGGTTTAAACCGGCATGTTGCAAAGAAGCGTTGCAATAGCTGAAAGTGTCACGGCTAGCTAATTCGGCATTGCTACCCCAGCAAGGATCTAAGCGACGTACCATGTGGCCCTTGTCGATATTGTTGCGTTTGTAAGCTTCATCGCCCAATTGGTATTCACGAGGAATGCGGCCATCTAAAGTCCAGTTGCCGGAACGCTTAACAGCGTGCTGGCTATTACCGTCGATATTGCAAATAGCGTAGAAGCACTGCTTGCGCTCTTTATTCATTACTACGGAGTAGTTGGTGTAAGTAAGCTCGCTCTCGCCGGGCTTGTCAGTACGCATAGCCACTTTATCTTGAATGGAAGAGCCAAGTTGAGGCAAAGGAAGCTCGGTACCTAAGAAGTTTTTGTCGTAGCCATTGCGACCATTAAACATACTGACTTTGTCGCCTTGAATTGTAACTACACCAGAAGCGGAATCAGCTTGCTGAGATTCGCGATTCCCACTTTGGAAGAGACGACCAGCTTTAGCAAAGTCCTGCTCTTTAACAAACTGAGCATTATCATCATGAACAAAGACATCTTTGCCAGTACCCTGGAATCCTTCAGGACGGCTGATAGAGCTTTCAGGAACCTGATTATTTATATACAAAGAGCTGCCAGAAATACTTCCGATACCCACAGTAAACGACTCCGATTTTTTCCCCGCCCCAAAACTTTCTAACTCAGTAGATACTACAGAATTTAAACGACTGGTTAGGCACAAAAATGTAACAAAATTGACCAAAAGAAAAATAAAAGCGCTCTGGCTTCAATATGAAACCAAAGCGCTTATTTAAGCGTGCCGACTACAATGCGGCTTCCGCTTAGTGATATTTACTAGGCTAACTTAGGAGCGTAGTCATTCTCAGCGGTCAAGCGCATAGGCTGCTCGGTGATGTCGCCAATATTGCCAAAGTGCAAATCGGTGAGGCGCTCAACTTCTTTCTGAGGCACCTGGTAAACTTCGAAGCGATCGGGATCGAAACCGCCCTTAGCACCTAAGGAACCGTCACCATTGATAATGTCTTCCTGAGAAAGGATGAAGGAAGCGCTCTTGAGCTCTTTGCCTTCGGTCCAAACCACAGTCTTGAAGAACTTCATAGGAATCTGGGCCGGTTCTTTCATCTTGCCATGGTTGTTGAAGGAAGGATCGTCTTTGGAGAAGATAGGGCCGGTAATGACGGTCATCTTCTGGCCTTTAGCAGAATTGAGAACGTGGTCTTCGAGCTGGAGCCACTCTTTCTGGTTTAAACCAGCGTGCTGTAAGGAAGAGTTGCAATAGCTGAAAGTGTCGTGGCTAGCCAAATCGGCGTTTTTGCCCCAGCAAGGATCTAAGCGGCGAACCATGTGGCCTCTGTCTATATTGTTGTCGGCATAGGCTTCGTTGCCGAGCTGGTATTCGCGAGGAATACGACCATCGAGGCTCCAGCTGCCGGAACGCTTAACATCGCGATGAGTAGTGCCATCAATGTTGCAAATGGCATAGAAGCACTGCTTGCGCTCTTTGTTCATTACTACGGAGTAGTTGGTGTAAGTAAGTTCGCACTCGCCGGGCTTGTCGGTGCGCATAGCCACTTTGTCTTTAATGGAATCGCCAAGGCCGGGCAAAGGAAGCTCTACACCCAAGAAGGCTTTGTCGTAACCATTGCGGCCTTCGAACATGCTTACGCCGTCGGGCTTAACTTCGCGGGGACCTTTAGGACCGTTAGGGCCTTGAGCGCCATCATTCCTGCGGCGATTCTTTCTCTTGGCGATTTCGAAACTGTTGTCGTTTACGCTCTGGAAGAGGCGACCAGCTTTAGCAAACTGCTGCTCTTTGGTGAGCTGAGCGTCGTCGTCATGAACGAATACGTCTTTGCCAGTGCCCTGGAAACCTTCAGGACGTTTGATAGAGCTCTCAGAAACCTGAGTGTTAGTATATAAAGAATTACCAGAAATGCTTCCGATACCCATGTTTTACAATTCCTATCCCTTTAATTAGGCTTTGCAGAAAACTCTGGTAGTCACAAAAACTGTCAAAGCTTTCAACGAATCGAGACAAGCCAGCTACTATCTAAAACGCAGACAACAGATACGCTTGCTCAAAAAACATTAACTGAACAGATACTACAGAATTTAAAAGTCTAATTAGGCAAAAAAATGTTACAACTTGGCCAAAAAACTTTTTAAAAATAAAATGCGCTCCAAGGCCAAAGCTTTTGAAGCGCATTCAATTAGCTATTTTATGTATAAGATTTAGTTTAACTTGGGAGCGTAGTCGTTCTCAGCGGTCAGGCGCATAGGCTGCTCGGTGATGTCGCCGATGTTGCCAAAGTGCAAGTCGGTGAGACGCTCAACTTCTTTCTGAGGCACCTGGTAAACTTCAAAGCGATCGGGATCGAAGCCACCTTTAATGCCCAAAGAGCTGTCGTTGTTGATGATATCTTCCTGAGAGAGGATGAAGGAAGCGCTCTTGAGCTCTTTGCCATCATTCCAAACTACAGTTTTGAAGAATTTCATGGGGATCTGAGTAGGCTCATCCATCATACCGTTGTTATCAAACTTTGGATCGTCTTTGGAGAAGATGGGGCCGGTAATAACGGTCATTTTTTGACCTTTAGCAGAACCGAGCACGTGATCTTCAAGTTTGAGCCATTCTCTCTGGTTCAAGCCACCATGTTGCAAAGCGGCGTTGCAATAAGTGAAGGTGTCACGGCTAGCCAATTCGGGATCCTTACCCCAGCAAGGATCTAAGCGGCGAACCATGTGGCCCTTGTCAATATTGTTATCTTTGTAGGCTTCGTTGCCCAACTGGTACTCGCGAGGAATACGACCATCGATAGACCAGCTGCCGGAACGTCTGACATTGCGATGGCTGGTGCCGTCAATATTGCAAATAGCGTAGAAGCACTGCTTGCGCTCTTTGTTCATAACGACAGAGAAGTTAGTATAGGTGAGTTCGCTCTCACCAGGTTTGTCGGTGCGCATGGCAACTTTGTCTTTAATGGAAGAGCCGAGCTCAGGTAAAGGAAGTTCGGTGCCCAAGAAGTTTTTGTCGTAGCCATTGCGGCCTTCATACATACTGACGCCTTCGATTTCAATTTCGGAAGCGGCATTGACGTGTCCGGCCTGAGTGCTCTGGAAGAGACGACCAGCTTTAGCGAATTGCTGTTCTTTGGTGAACTGAGAGCTTTCGTCGCGAACGAAGACATCTTTGCTAGTGCCTTGGAAACCTTCGGGACGCTTGACGTCGCTCTGCTGGATATTATTAAAGGCAGTAAAAGAACTGCTGGATATGCTACCTAAACCCATTTAGTTAAACCAACCTAGTTTTAGACATATTTCCCCCCTTGCAGCTATACTACACAATAAAAGATGTTTATTATACAGAAACTATTTACAAAAATATTAACATGAGCCCAGAATCCTTTAAAATTAACTGTTCGTTCAATCGTTATGCCAGCTAGGTTTGTCCATTGCTGGAGACGTCTGAGCCGCTTTAACAGCGGTAGTTTCTTCCAAATTGTTTTTGCTTTCCGCAACCGAACTATCCATATTGCCTACGTTGGCAGCTCCACTTAGCCTATCGCTAAAAGGAGATTGTGAAGCCGCGCTGTCAACTTTTTTGAAAGCATTTTGATCAGTTAAGTCGGGAATTTCTATATCTTTTAACTCTTGAGTGTCTTTAGAAGAAACACCTTGCGAAGTTGTAGAAGAAGCGGTAGAACCAAGCTCAGGCTCGGTGCCATTAGTGCTAATGAACTTATCGGCTCCCTTATTACCAAGACACTTTGAATAGTAGTAGGAAGTTACCAAAAGAGCCACGCCCAAAACGAAGAAAAGCAGCAACTTATAGACGATAGGCAAATTTATAATATCGTAAGTAATTACTCTAAGCAAAGTAACACAAACGATAAAAATACCACAGTTGGTGATATAACGATTCTTAAAGCGAATACCACCCCAAAGGATTGCCGCTGCGTAGAGCATCCACAAAACAGAAGTAATAGAACTTAAATGGCAAACTGCGGCAATATTGTGTCCTTCTATATGAACTAAAGACCAGCCACTAAGCACAGCTCCAACCAGATAAATTTCAGATCCGTAAAGTACAAAAGCGGCAGCTAAAGCCAAAATAGTTAAAGCGTGAGCTAAAAAGCCGATATTAACTATAGGAATAAATTCGGCATAAGTACCTGTAATGCAACTAAGAATATTGATAGTCAAGCCAAATAAAGACAGAGCCAAAGCCAAATTGAAACCAATGGCAAAAGCATTGCTCTTAGCCTTTTTGGCTTGAAGCATAGCTTGCAAAGCATAAATAGAACAAACGGCCACTAAGCTAAAGCAGCTAAAAGCCCACCACTGTTGACCATTTAAACTCAAAACGCGATCTAAAATATCGGCTAATTCTCGACCAAAATAAATATAAGCTAAGGTTATACCAGCCCAAAGGTTGAAATCTCTGTATTTTTCATCACCATTGTAGTGACGGAACATTAAATAGCCAAACAGCCAAGCAGCAATAGAAACTCCGAAAATAATTATGGCCAGCTTATGAAGTTCTCGATCAGGACTTAAGAAAAAGTCAAATTTGCCATTAAAGTCGGCCACTAGCATAATGAAAAAGGCCAATACATTATGCAAACCGCTCCAGAAGAAGAGGCGTCGTTGCACTTCCGGCTTGACAACTTTATTAAAAGCAATCCAAAGAATAACTAAACCAGCTATAGAGAGGAAAATAACTCTGGACAATGGCTCTTGGAAGTTGTACGCAGAAAGACCGACCACAAATAAGCCAGCATTGACAAAAGCTCTAGCTAAAGTGTTCATATTTTCTGCACGCAATTTGGCTAAGCCAAATAAAGCCACCGCAGCCATCATAAAAGCAGCAAAGGCTTGACCTTCACTGTAAATACAATTGGCTCCCAAAGCCATTATTAAATGGTTAATCCAAACGGAAGGCTGCTTAGGATTATTTTCGTCTTGGCGGCGGAAGTAATCGTATATCAAGACGATAAGCCAGATGGCTCCCAAAGCATAAGGGCTAAAAATTCGGTCAGCCTTTTCGAAAATGCCAGTTCGGGTAGCAATAAAAAGCCAGGTTATAGCTAAGTTGATACTAAAAAGTGAATTCCACTTCTGGCAACGCACAGTACCTATTAAACAAAAAAGAGCCAGAATTACTAAATAGACATCAAAAACATAAGTACTGTCGATAGAAGTTTGAATAAAAATTAAGTTGGCATAACCAGCCAAAGCTCCCAGACAAATAATGGATTTGCGTTGAGCCCAATAAGCCAATACATAAGTGCCCAACAAAATAAGTGAAGCCAGAGCCAAGCTTACGTAATTATCCCAAAGATCAAAGTAAACGCTGCCAGCATAAGTTACCATGATAGCCGAAGCTAATCCCAACCCCAAAAGGGTTTCGGAAAAGCCGCGCATATTGTCTTTAGGCAAAAGATAAAAACCTAAGCCCACAAGCACCGAGCTCAAAGCATAGACCGCGCCAACCTTCATAGCTGCAGTCAAAGCCAAAAATGGGGATAACCACTTTATGAAGAGGATGACAAAGACGATAATAGCCAGAGCGCCTAATTTATTGAAAAGGCTGCCCAAGAAGAATTGCTCTAAGTTGCTTTCAGTTTTGGGCTGAGAGGCAACCGTTTTTTGCGCATATAGCCTAGCTTCGTGCGTAGGCGCAGCCGTCGGCGCTGAATTTGTAACAACGTTAGGCTCAGCAAGTGATATTTTTTCTTTAGCTAACGACAATACTTTTCCAGTAGCCTCTTCAATAGAATCAGCTGCCGTTGGCGCACTAACTGTCCCGTCTAGTTTATTGTTATCAGCATAAGTAGAAGAAATTGACGATTCGTTTTCTTGTCGACACGCCTTTTGGGTTGAGTCCGGAAGACGTCCGGAAGTGCCGCTAAGGGAAATAGTCAAATTTTCCAGACCGACTTCAAGCCTCTCTACGCGTTTTTTTAAGCTTTGGCAAGAAGCCATAGCTATAATAGAAAAAATAAATGGCAGGAAAAATATTCCTAAAGCCGCGAGCACCAACACAATAAATTCCAATTTTGCACCCTTCCCCAATTTTTAGGCCAGACTTTACCGACCGACAATATAAAATGGTATCGCAGATTGACTTGCTTAAAATAAAGCCGCTTCCTTCTAAAAAATGGCACAAAAAAGGCCGCTTTTCAGGAAGTGAACTACCAAACGGAGACTTTGTCCCACTTATGAGAGTCCACTTCTTTTTCGGAAAGCGACCTTAGGCTATTTTAACGTTATAAAATTAGGCGTTAATTCCGTGGCACTTTTTGAACTTTTTGCCACTGCCACAAGGACAAGGATCGTTGCGACCTACTTTAGCCTGAGCATAAGGATTGACTAAGCTCAAAGCTTTACGGAACTCTTCGTTGTTAGGCTCGAAGCCACAAGCACGATAGAAAGCGGCGGCAGCTTCTTGCTGCATGCCAGCAGTCAAATAAACCCAACCGGCGGAAAGGTAAGGATAACCGTAACCGCGATCGGACTCTACGCCTTTAGCAACTTCTTCTTTAGCTTCGTCAATTTTGCCACCCCAAGCCAGAACAGCAGCCAAATTCAAGTGAGCTAAAGATTTCTTCTGGCCATTTTCTACGATCAAGTATTTGCTGAAGCCTTTATCGCGATACTTATCGTTGGCCTGAAGCAAGAACTCAACAGCTCTGGCCTGAGGATAGGCTTCCAAAAGTTCGGCAGCGCGACGCAAGTACTTTTCAGCTTCTTCCAAGCTGTCTGTTAAAGCATAAGCTACACCGATATTCAAGCAAACTAAAGCCAAATCATCATCATTGATGTGCTTGGCTTCAATTTCTTCCATGGATTGCTTCAAATACTTCATGCCGTCTTCAACTTGGCTGTTAAGCATGAGCATAAAGCCGTAGTTGTTAAGTACCAAATAATGATGGCACTTTTCTTCTTCGATGCCAGCTTTGTAAACTTCCAAAGCAGCGAGCAAACCTTTGCTACCATAAGCCATAGTAGCGCGGTGCATAATAGCCGGAGCCATTTCTTCGCTTAAACCGAGCTCACGGAAAAATTTGCAACTATCATCATATTCGGCCATAGCGGCACGGGATTGGTTGGCGTCTACATAAAGGTTGCCCATGTTGCGGTGGCCGCGTCCCTGACCAGCCTTGTCGCCAAGTTCAGTCCAAATGGATAAAGCTCTGGAATAATGGAAGCGAGCTTCGTCCAAACGGTTGCGCTGATGATAAGCGGAGCCCAAATATTCATCGGCTTGAGCCATAGCTTCTTGATCATTTACCTTTTCGGCTTCAGCGCGACTGCGGCGGAACTGAATAATAGCATCATCCATTTTGCCTAAGCGGGAGAAAGCAACTCCGCTAAGGTGGTAAAGGCGAACTAATTCTTCGGGCTGAGAAATTTCTTCTTTAGCCAAGCGAGACAGTTCTTCTGAAGCTTCAGCGTTTTTCTGAGCATTTAAAAGCTCTTCGACGTTGTCGAGAGCGGCACTGAGATTTACGGCGGTATCTGACATTGAGACTCCTATTGTAAGTTGCGGACTTTTTCTGCGATATTTATAAGCCATGCCCGCATTTTTCAAACTTCGAAGCCTGATTTTTCCCCTCTATTTTCTTTTATCCTGCTTGAATACTACTACTGAGAGTATGGCACCTAAGCAATGCTCTTTACTGCCACAAAAAGTGAATTTATATCGAATAATTTGCTAAGATGCTGGCCCTAAAAAAAATTTGCCACCAAGCATAAAAAGGGACTATAATGAGCGGAAAAATCAAAATGATAAGGTCACTTAATACAGTGCTCAGTTCTCATCGTTACAGTTTCTGGATTGAGGTTAATTTAGACGCTATCCGTCACAATTTCAGAAATTTATCTAAAAACGCTCCCCATTCCCAAATTTTAGCTATAGTCAAAAGTGAAGCCTACGGCCATGGCCTGGAAACCGTAGCCCTTACCTTAGAGGAAGAAGGGGCTTGGGGCTTCGGAATTGCCAACGTCAACGAAGGGCGCAGACTGCGTCAGGCCGGTATCACCAAGCCAATTGTCTTGGTAGCTCCTATTTTAGCTACCCAAATTGAAGAAGCAGTCAAGCTTGATTTGCGTCCCCCAATCATGGACTTAGAATTTGCTCAAGCTATTTCAGATGCTGCCGTCAGACTGGGCAAAAATGCCAAAGTCCATCTTAAAGTAGATACCGGTATGGGACGTTTGTCCGTGCCTCCAGAAGAGTTGCTCTCTTTCTGCGAGCAAGCTGCCAAATTGCCGAATATAGAAATTGAAGGCATATATTCTCACTTCGCTGCCGCTGATCAGCTCGATCAAACCTATACCCAAACTCAATTTGCCAAATTTACCGATTGCATTAAGAAACTTAAGGATCTGGGCATAAACATCCCTTATCATCATATAGCTGCTTCAGCCGGCACTTTGCTTCTGCCCAAAACTTGTTTGGAATTGGTACGTCCCGGCATAGCTATTTACGGCTTGTGGCCTTCACAGGAAACAGCTTTGGTAATGGCTGGACGAGGAAAAGATCTTTACAAGTTGGCTGAAGAACAAGTTAATGGCGATAAACACTTAGACAAATTTGGCTCCGATCAATACAGAGACAATTGCGCGGTTGGCTTCTTGCAACCTGCTCTCACTTATAAGGCAGTAGTTTCCCAAGTAAAAACCGCCCAAGCTGGTACTTGTATAGGTTACGGTTGTACCTTTACCTGTCATCGCACTACCAATATTGCTATCTTGCCTATAGGCTACGCCGATGGTTTGAGCCGTTCGTTGAGCAATAAAGGTGAAGTTTTAATTCGCGGCTATCGTGCTCCTATTATCGGACGTGTATGTATGAATTTATGTATGGTTGACGTTACCGATATTCCCGGCGTACGTCCCGATGATGAAGCTGTTATCATAGGCAAACAAGGAAATGATTATATTTCTGCCGACGAAGTAGCCCAAAAACGCGGCACTATATGTTATGAAGTTTTAACAAATTTGCCTATGCATATTCCTCGCTTTTACTTAGGGCGACGTCCCTTAACTTTAGAAGAGCAAACTCAAAACGCGAATTAACATGGCACAAGAATTAGATCCTAAAAAAGTTTGTTTTTTCGAACGTCTCATCCGTTTAGTTGGCTTGGAAGGCTTTCATAAGCTGGAAAATGTCCATGTTGCCATTGTTGGTATTGGCGGCGTCGGATCTTGGGCCAGTGAAGCTTTAGCTCGCAGTGCGGTAGATAGGCTTACTTTAGTTGACTTCGATACTGTCAATCCCAGCAATATTAACCGTCAACTTCCTTGCTTGCATAGCACTATAGGCCAAAGTAAAGCTGAAGTTATGGCTACTCGCTTGCGACAAATAAACCCTTGGGCCAAAATAGAAGCACTAAAGCTGGTCTATTCTCCAACTACTGCGGAAAAATTCTGGCAAATAAAACCAGACTTGGTTTTGGATTGCATAGACAATATCACTTATAAATGCCATTTGCTGAACTACGCTCGCGAGCATAAAATTGCCATTGTAACTTCTACCGGCGCCGGCGGGAAAATGGATCCTACACGCATTAAAGTTTGTGACTTAAGCAACACCAAAGTTGATCCTATGGCTTTACGTATTCGCAAAAAATTGCGCCGCGACTACGCTTTCCCTTCCAATAAGTCATTCCACATACCAGCTGTCTATTCTGAAGAAGATCCCATAAAGCCGTTTGAAGTAGATTGGAGCTCTCTTTTGGATAAAATTTGCAGCGAAGAAGAAGTCGTCAAAAGTGCCTCTGCTTCCGTAGCCGAATATGAAGATGACGATATTTACGAAGATGTGGAGAATTTCATTTCCGGACAAGGTAGACATGCTCCACCTTGCGGAACTTCCAGCTTTGTAACTGGAGCTTTTGGCTTAGCTGCCGCTCAACAAATAGTAAAACTTGTTTTGCAAGCTCCTTTAGGGGCCGAATCGTTTTTGCCTTAGTTTAAAAAGCGAAAAATATCCAACACAAAAAAAGCAGAACACTATATAGTGTTCTGCATTATTATAAATAGCTTTTGGCGAACAAGCTAGAACGAAATAAATATGGGCAAAGAGATCGCTTTCTTTTCGCGTCTAGCTTTATTAAGTTCTTGCGAGCACAACAAAGGATAAGTTAACCTTACAGCTTGGAAAAGATCGTTTTCAGCTTGGTTTAGACTATCTAAAAACAGACCCGTCAAACTGCTATCCGAATTGCCTTTACTCGAATCAGCCGTGCCATAAATTAAAGCAGTACAAGAGCTACTATCTAATTGGCTGGCAATTAAAACATTGTTTTTATCTAATTGGCTGGGTAAATTCTTCACTTGCGAAGATTTTACGTCCCAAATAATCATAAAGCGAGCACCGGGCAAAGATTGCCGATATTGACGTAAATAGTCGGAAGTTATGCTAAAATTCTCTTTTTCATCACTACTGACGAAAGCTAATTTTTTACCGTCAAAGTTAAAATTGCCAATTAAATA
>SFMI01000118.1 GCA_004554425.1 Candidatus Saccharimonadota bacterium
TTTATCATCGTTCGCAGTCTCGATCGCTGTTAAAGTTCATTATACTGTGAGAAGAAACTCGTTATACTTTTTAATATGCCTCGACATAGATTGAACCTGATGGGGCAAAGTAAAAGCCGAGAGCCTTACTTATTAGACTTGGCGATAGAGAAGACTGTTGAAGTTTACTCTAGTTAGCGAGTCGAAATTCTGAGGTTCTAAGATTTTAATTGGTGTTGACCAATCCTTTCACGGGATCTGGCCGTCAGGTCGTACAGCTACTTTGATAACGCTGTTGTCAGACTCAAGAAAGGATATTGCTTTGGAGGGATATTATGGATAAGAATGCAGTCCATGATGAAAAGAGAACTAAGGTTGGTAAGAGTGAGATCGTAGCTGATTTCGCTGCTGAGGCCAAGTTAAATAAAAAAGAAGCTGCTGAACTCCTTCAGACGCTTTTGAAAGTTATCGTAAATCGCCTTAAAAACGGTGAAAACGTACGCTTGATACCTTTCGGCGCTTTTGAAATTCGTGATCGTAAAGCCCGTACCGGTCGTCGTCCTGGAGCCGCTGGTGAAGAGAGTGAGAAAATTCTCATCCCCGCCAGAAGAGTGCCCGTCTTCCGCCCCGGTAAAGAACTCAAGGAAGCTGTTAAGTAAAGTTTTGTAGAGTTCAGTTTGGCAGGCTTGATAGCTTTTTTATGCAATAAAGTTGCCAAGTAAAAAAGAACACGTGTAAAAGCAGCAGGAAGTGTATGTATAATGTGCACTGTCCGGCTGCTTTTTTATTCAAGAAAACAGGCAAAACTTGCAAAATAGCTCCGGTTAGGGTAAAGTCTATTGCTGCTTCTGCTTAGCAAAAGCAGCTTATTGCTTAGCAAAAGCAGCTTATAAAAATAAAATATAGAGCACAAAGAAACTCATATGGATCAGAATCACGTTAGAAACTTTTGTATAATTGCCCACATCGATCATGGCAAATCTACCTTGGCCGATCGTATCCTGGAACGTACCAACGCTATCGATAAACGCGATATGATGGATCAAGTATTAGACTCCATGGATTTAGAGCGTGAGCGTGGCATTACTATTAAGTCACACCCGGTAACTTTATATTATACTGCCAAAAATGGCGAACTTTACCAACTCAACTTGTTGGATACCCCGGGACACGTCGATTTTACCTATGAAGTTTCCCGCTCTTTGGCAGCTTGCGAAGGCGCCCTTTTGGTAGTTGATGCTTCTCAAGGCGTCGAAGCTCAAACTTTAGCCAATTATCAAATGGCCTTAGATCAAGGGCTTGAGGTCGTGCCAGTTATCAATAAGATCGATTTGCCTTCAGCCGATCCTGATCGGGTAGTCCATGAAATCGAAGAAGTTTTGGCTTTGCCAGCTTCAGACGCGTGCTTAGTTTCAGCTAAACAAAATATCGGTATTGATGAGCTAATGGAAGCTATCGTTGGTCAAATACCGCCGCCTAAGGGCGATCTTAATAAGCCCTTGCGAGCTTTAATTTTTGACTCTCGCTATGATAAATACCGTGGCGTTGTGCCTTTCTTCAGAGTTGTCGATGGCCAAGTGCGCAAAGGCGACATAGTGCGCATGATGAGTACGGGCAAAGAATATCAAGTTGATGAAGTTGGTATTTTTACTCCCGGCCCCCGTCCTGCCGAAGTGCTTAAAGCTGGAGATGTAGGCTACTTAGTAGCCCAAATTCGCAATATCGAAGAGACTAGAGTAGGCGATACTTTAACTTTCGCTAAAGACGGCGCTTCCGAAGCTTTGCCAGGTTATCGTCCGGCTGTTCCCATGGTTTATAGCGGTCTTTATCCTATCGATCCTTTGGATTATAACAATTTAAGAGACGCTCTTTCCAAGCTTAAACTTAATGATGCTGCTTTAGTGTGGGAGCCAGAAACTTCTGTGGCTTTAGGCTTTGGCTACCGCTGCGGCTTTTTAGGCTTGCTGCATATGGAAATCGTACAAGAGCGTTTAGAGCGCGAGTTTGATTTAGATCTTATCGCTACAGCTCCCAGCGTTATTTACACTATTCGCAATAAAGACGGTTCTACCAAGCTTATTCAAAACCCGTCCGATTTCCCAGCTGGCGAACAGCAAATGGTTATCGAAGAGCCTATTGTTTTGGCTACGATTATTGTGCCTGAAGATTACGTCGGCCCGATTATGGAGCTTTGCCAAGGACGTCGTGGTATCTTTATGGATATGGAATATCCCTCTCCGGGTAGAGCTATGATCCACTATGAGTTACCCTTGTCAGAAATTATTACCGACTTTTTCGATCAACTTAAGTCTAGAACTAGAGGCTACGCTTCCTTTGACTACGAGCTCTGTGGTGCACGCCAGTCTGATTTGGTGCGTTTAGACATTTTAGTTAATGGCCAAAAAGTAGACGCTCTTTCTATAATCGTACACCGCGAGCGAGCTTATGCTGCCGGCCGCGATTTAGCTGAGCGCCTTAAAGAAGTTATTCCTCGCCAGATGTTTGAAGTTCCCATTCAAGCTTGCTTGGGCGGCAAGATCTTAGCTCGCGAAACTGTCAAAGCTATGCGCAAAAACGTTTTGGCTAAGTGCTACGGTGGTGACATTTCGCGTAAGCGTAAATTGCTGGAAAAACAAAAAGAAGGTAAGAAGCGCATGAAACGCATCGGTAATGTCGATATTCCGCAAGAAGCCTTCTTAGCTGTACTGAAGAAAGATGACGAGTAGACGAGGACGCTTTCATAAATGATTATACAGCGCTGTCGTCAGCTTGGTAGATATGTTATATTATCAACAAGTCAAGCTGATGGCAGCGTTTATTATTTTTTAGTTGTAAAGCATATTAGGAAAGATAGAGAAAAAGATGAGTTTAGAAAAAATAGAAGCGGCTTTGAAAAACTATCTCGATGAAGAAGAACTGAAATACAACTTGGAAGAAAGCGACGAAGGCGGTCATATCTTTTATTTTAATTTAGAAACACCCATTAAATTCGCTCCAACTCTGTTTTACAATTTAATGGCTGATATCGATTCGTATTATATCTACGCCAGTTATCCCGAACCGGCTGATAAATGCTTAGCCGCTATGGCTGAATTTATTACCAGAGCCAACTTTGGTTTAAAATTTGGCAATTTTGAACTTGATTGCACAACTGGAGAAGTACGCTATAAGTCTTTCGTATATTTAGGAGAGGATAAGGTGCCCTCTTACGATATGATTGATAATAGCTTCAGCATGCCTTTAGCTATGTTCTACAAGTACGCTGGCGGTATAGCAGCTGTTATGAGTGGCGAGCTTACTCCAGAAGAAGCTGTAGCTGTTTGCGAATTGGATGATGAAGGCTTTGAAATTAGCGAAGAATAGCTCAGTGTGTAATTATCGCAAATAAAACTTTGGTGATATAAAATTATGCTTACAAGTATTGAAATTTGTGCTGGAGCTGGTGGGCAAGCGCTAGGTTTGGAAAGAGCTGGCTTCTCTCACGTTGTCCTTGTCGAATATGAGCAGAGTTATTGTAACACTTTAAAACTGAATCGTCCTAATTGGAACGTAATATGTGCCGATGTGAAGAATTTTTCTGGAGCACCATATAGAGACAAGATTGATCTATTTGCAGGAGGAGTCCCATGTCCTCCATTTTCCGTTGCTGGCAAACAGTTAGGCAATGCTGATGAACGTGATCTTTTTCCTGAGGCTTTGCGCTTAATAGAAGAAATCAATCCACGTGCAGTAATGCTCGAAAATGTTCGTGGTTTTTTAGATCCATCATTTTCTGATTATCGAGATTTTGTATTAAATAAGATCGATGAACTTGGCTACAATGTTCAGATAAAACTTTTAAATGCTTCAGATTATGGCGTTCCTCAGTTACGGCCTCGTGTTGTCATTGTTGGTATAAGAAAAGACATCAAAGGCGTTTTTTTCTATCCTACTGCAAATCCTGAGCTAACAAAAAGTGTCGGTGAAACTTTGGTCGATCTGATGGGGGAAAATGGTTGGGCGAGAGTAGATGAATGGGCAAAGCAGGCTTCTACCATCGCACCGACTATTGTAGGCGGCTCAAAAAAACATGGAGGTCCAGATTTAGGACCTGTGCGTGCGAGAAAAGCTTGGGCAGCGCTCGGAGTTGATGGATTGGGCATAGCCAATGAGGCGCCACAAAAGGGTTTTGAAGGGATGCCACGTTTGACACCAAGAATGATTGCAAGGATTCAAGGTTTTCCGGATAGTTGGGATTTTGGAAATAAGAAAACTGCTGCGTGCAGAATGATCGGCAATGCTTTCCCGCCGCCAGTTGCGCAAGCTGTAGGAAAAGAAATCAGGAGAGTGCTTGAAAATGAAGGCGTTGATTGCTGAAGCTCGTAAAAATTATCATAAAAGTTTACTTGAAAATGGAGTATTAACAGTAGATACTAAGGGGATCCCAAGCAATGCAGATTCATCTTCGAAGCTGTCTATAGCTATCGCACGGGGAATTGCCAATCAGTTGATGGCAGAAACACACGATAAAGCTGTGGGACAAACATCAGGAGCTAAATTTGAACAGTTGAATATGCAGTTTCTGATGGAAACATTCCCTAATTTGCAAAAATTGCGTCCAGGAAAGTGGCATATTGTTAAACTTGGAAATCGCAATGCGATAAAAATAAGCAGCTTTGCCCAATACGAGCATTTAGATTATCTTAGCAAATTAACAGAAAGCGATGCTAAACTTGCTGCAAGTATGGGAAATGACTACATGGTCGCTCCAGATGTAGTTATTTATAGAGACACAGTTAACGACAAAGAGATTAATTCGCCTCAAATTATTGTTGATGACACTGTGTGTAAGATGGCTGATATTCGTGCACAAAATGAGGGATTACCAATTCCTTCACGCTTCTGTATCTGCCAAATGGACTATGCGAAGTGATCGAGCACAAAACAGCCGAACAGAAGCACTCGGTTTGATAAGAAATCGCAAGGGACATTTGCCTCACATTGTTGTTGTCACTGGCGAACCTTTGCCGAGCAGACTTGCCTCTTTGGCACTTGGAACTGGGGATATTGACTGTATGTATCACTTTGCTTTGTATGAATTAATAAGAGCAGTAGAAGCCACTGGCGCAGAGGACTCCATCGAAATGTTGAATGTTTTGATTGATGGAAAAAGGATTAAGGACATTAGTGATCTACCGCTTGACTTAGCGATATAAATTGTCATATTGTCTTTTGCTATAGGGCGGATATGTTATAGGGCGGATATTTAGCTTTTGTAGATTAACAGTGAATATCGGAGATTTTATAAACAAAACATCAGTTAAACCTTTCTTCTATCAAGATAAATGTGATAGATATGATTATTTAGTTGCTGTTGGCTGTGGTGCTGTAGCGGGCCTAATAGATGTATTTTTAG
>SFMI01000012.1 GCA_004554425.1 Candidatus Saccharimonadota bacterium
AATCGGCGCTTGGTTAGGTAGTTCTTTATTAAATTTAAACGCAGAAGATCCGCAAGTAAGCTGGACAACCTGTTTTAGCGAGCGTTTTATTGGCCACACACAATCAGACTTATGGAAGCATGTTTGGGGAGCATGGTGGACAGGGTACGAATTGGATCAAGGCCGCTGGCCGCAACAGACAAATTTACAAAATTTTCCCCGCGGTGGCAAGCTTTATGTCATCGATCAGCTCAATGCTTTAATTACAGCATTATTAAATCGTTTTTTTAGTTTGGCAGCCGCTTTTAATTTAACGCAAGCTCTCAAACTATATGCTTCTTGCTGTGGAGCTTGGCTTTTAGCTCGTCTATTCACCAAAGAGACTTGGAGCGCGGCAGCAGCCGGCGTAATCTATGGCCTTTGCCCTTTCATACTAACCAGCGGCCTTACCAGCGCAATTTGCGAAACTACTAATTTAGAGTGGCTGCCCTTAAGCTTAATCGGACTGTTTCTCTGTTTTAATTCAAAAAATACGAATGTAAAGCTGATTTTATTTACATCTCTGGCTTTAGCGTTCAGTGCTTTTGGTTCTTGGTATTATGCCGAAGCTTGCTTATTAAGCACAGCTATTTTATTCGTTTGGACTATTCTTACAGGCTCAATTCCAGCCTTTCAAACTTTTCCAAACGATAAGCCACGCCCTAATTGGTTTTGCGTTTCCTTAGCCTGCCTTATATCTCTACTCTGGGCTTCCCCGGCAGTCTTTCTCTTTGCTGACAGCCTCAGCGGCCAGACTTCCCTTTTAGCACAAATCGACGTTACTAACAGACAACAAGCAAAAAATTTGCAATTTTTTCATAAAGAAGGCGACTTTCATAATAATGCTAGCTTGGCCGGTTATTTTCTACCGGGTAAAAAGCAAATTTCTATCTCTCGTGATGTCGATCTACGCTGTAAAACTACGTATATAGGCTGGATCGCCTTGGCTTTAGCTGCTTTTGGTCTATACAAAGCTAGAAAAACAAGTTTATTCTGGATAATACTGGGAGTATTGGCCTTAATTGTATCCTCAGGTCCATATCTAGTATATTATGGCTCTAATTCTTGCACAAAACCAATCAATATATTTTACTGGATATTCTATAACCTGATACCAGGCTTTAAGATGGCGGTAATTACTGATCGTTTTTCCGTTATAACACAACTCAGCGCTGCTGTATTGGCTGCTTTAGGGCTCAAATATCTATTTCAAAGGATACCTGTCAAAAAAGAATTTATAGCCCTAGCGGCAATTTTTCTTATAAATGCAGAGATAAGCCTCATATCCCCGGTTCCTTTTCCTTTACCTTCTTCTTCAGCCAAGCAACCACAATTAAGTTATTATTTACAAAAGCTACCGGAGCATAAGGCTGTTTTACAATTGCCTTTAACTCGAGCTGACGGAGAACTGCAACCTGGAGAATATTATTATTGGCAAACTTGTCATGGCAAACCTATGGCTATATCTTTAACCACACGCTGGCCACGTTATCTCATGAATAATTTACTAACTAATAGCTTGATCTTGTGTGAAGATCCTTATTACGGCGAAATTCCCGATGGTCAAATTTTTGAAGAAGACGTACGTAAACTAAAAAAAGACGGTTTCGGCTGGATATGTGTCAACGAGCAAATGATGCGCAAAGAGACGGCGCTTAAAGTGAATAAGATACTAACTGATTTGCTGGGTAAACCTCAAGAATTTCCCAATCAGAGCAAAATATACACCATTACCGATTGATGATCTTTAGGTATAGACATACACAGACAACTAATCGTCAGGATATTGCTGTCCATCTAGATCCTCAGTAAAGTCCGATTCCCCACTAACTTCTTCTTCAGCCTTAGCCGCTTTTGCATTTTCCATATTAGACCAAGACTCTATAAAATCGCCGACTATATCCTGATAACGCTCATCTTGCATGATAGTCCGCACTATTTTATCTTTCATTTGAGGATAACCGCGACTAAGTCCCAATCGTCCCCCAAAAGCCTCACGCAATGCCGAGTCCACCAAAGTAGAAACAGATTCGTAAAAAAAAGCATCAGACTGGGGATCTAGTCTGGAAAGCTGACTCACGGCATCAGCCAAGAAACGTTCTTGCGGAGTCTGTGGGCCATTCGATTCAGCGTTCAACGCTTCCTGAGCCTGAGCAGCTTCGGAAGAAAGGGAAACATTGTCCGTTCCCTCGGCAGCTGAGGTTTTTGAAACGCCGGTCTGTTTGAGCATTTTTTTCTGCATGCCCAAAATATTGCTACAAAATGACGCTAAAATACCGGTATGCAAAGGATCCAAAAAAACGAGACCTCACGTGTTGACATACTCCCCATGGCTATAGTCAGGGGATTTTGAAAAATATTAACGAGCTTTGCCTGCTGAGAATCAGTGGGTCCTACGAGTTCTCTCTATAATGGACAATGCCCTGCCCACATATTTGCCATACTACGCAAAGAAAATACTATTTCCTTTACGTTCTACGTTTATTGAAACAATTGTATTACGATTATTCTTTCTGCCACAATTAGGGCAAGTCCATTCTCCGATTTTCAGATTTTAGTCTCTTTACTTTGGTGGATATGCCTGATATTTCCGTAGGTTAAAGGTAGAGGCCTTACGGCACTCTTGATCAAGAGACAGCTCTCTGCTTACTTTTTCAAAAGGAAAGCTATTCTGAGCTATAGAAAAAACGGCGAAGTTTTTCCCTGTTTTTTGGGAGGATCAGCTTTCGAAAGACTTCGGGAGCACTTGTTTACAGTTTGTTAATATATAAACAAACTATCAGCAACAGCCCCCCTTTAACATGCTAGGGAGAAAAAGAGTTAATTTTTCCGCTTAATCCGCTTCTGGCGGACTGCCGGAACAGGGAGGAGAATATACCGATGAAGCCAGTAAAGTTAGTTGACACCAATTTGCTTGAGAGAGCACTGGACGCCGCCTCTTTACGTCAGCAGGTCATCTCCAGTAACATAGCTAATGTCAATACAGAGGGATATGATTCCCAGCGAGTAGTTTTCGAGAGCCATCTCAAAGAAGTCATGGCCATGGAACAAGAAGACGAAACTGGCGAGTTAACAGCAAATACTGCTGTAGATCCGGAATTCCGCCTCGGTTCCAGCGGCGGCTATACCGCCGATACCTTGAAGGCCACAGTAGAATCTGTGGGCGGCCCTCTTGACATCAACCAAGAGATGAGCAACCTCGCCAAGAACCAAATCATGTACAATGCCTTAGCCAGCAAAATATCCGGTGTATATGGCACTTTGAAATACGTGATTGACAACTCCGGCCGCTAGTAAAAAGCCATAAAATCCAAGGTAGGAGGATTATACGATGAACTTTTTCAATACTTTTGATGTAGCATCCAGTGGCATGACCGCTCAGCGCAAAATGATGGACGTTACTGCGGCTAACATTGCCAACGTCAACACCACCGAAACTGCTGATGGTACTCCTTTCCGTCGTATGGTAGCAGTAGTTACCCAGAAACAGATTGGTGACTTCGAGAACGAATTCCAAGCTTGTTCTTTCGATGACGACGCTCCTCAAGCCGCCAACGGCGTAGAAGTTGCCGGCGTACAGGCCGACAATTCCGATTTCCGCTGGGTTTATGATCCTTCCAACCCCAAAGCTCAGACCAGCGGCGAGCACAAAGGCTACGTAGCCATGCCTAACATCAACGTTATTTCCGAAATGACCAACATGATGATGGCAAGCCGCGCCTTCGAAGCTAACGCCACTATCTTGGAAGCTTCCAAGTCCATGGCTAACAAAGCCCTCGAAATTGGCAAGTAATTTCAAGTAGAGCTTTTTCGACGTTTTGAGGAGGTTATAATATGCAGTTTTCTTCTATTCAAGGAATTGGCGGTCTCACTCAGGCCCCTCAGATGAACACTGTCAGTTCTACAAGTTCCGTTCAGGGTATTTCCACCAGCTTGCCCTCAATCAGCGCTCCTTCCGAAGCTGATGCCAAATCTTTCTCCAACATGTTGGGCGACGCTCTTTCTAACGTCAACTCCACCATGACTACAGCTCAGGAGTGCACCGACAAGTTGCTCGACGGCAGCCTGAACAATCTTCACGAGATGTCCATTGCTGGTGCAAAATCTGAAGTTATGCTTCACCTCACAACTCAGATTGCTTCCAAACTTTGCTCCTCGGCTACCACTTTGTTCCAGATGCAGTTATAATTCAACTAGACTGTAGGGAATAATTCGGGATCGGCGTTCCCTCTGTAAGGAGGAAACGCCGATATAATTTATAAAACAATTACAGGAGGGGGAAACACCGAATTAGATTATTTCCCTGGAGGAAGGAGAACAAACTATGGCCACCGGTATCCAGACGGGCATGCGGACAGGCAGTGGTCCGTTAGCCACAGGAAGAGGTCCCCTGGGCAAACCGCCGGGTGGAGCCAATAACGGTAGTCCTTTGGGCAAGCTCGGCGCTATGTGGACGGGCATGAACCCGAAGGTGAGGATTGCGATTATATGCGTCATAGTCCTGGCAATTGTCGGAGTTATCGGACTTAATGTCTACAGCTCTGCCAATCAGCCCGTGGAGCTCTACGCAACAAAACTCAGTGAAGATGACGTCAAAGACGTCTCCATGAAATTGCAAGAGTGGAACATTCCCCACCAGGTAGCTCAAACTAACGATAACCTTTTGGTCTCACCTAAAGATAAGGTTAGGGCTCAGGCTCAATTAGCTTCTCATGGCCTCCCTCGCCATGCTGTAATGACTAATGCCACGAAACCTGATTCCAGCGGTATCAACACTATGTCCGAGAAAGAAAAGGACGACATCCGCAAGCAAGTTCTCGAAGGAGAACTTACTGAGTCTATGCGTCAAATGGACGGTGTAGCCGATGCCTACGTAAAACTCGGACTTCCCGAGCGCACTTTATTTGATAATGGTCAAGAAAGTGCCAAAGCCGCCGTTATGCTCAAGCTTAAGCCTGGTGCTCAGCTTAGCCGCGACCAAATTACAGGTATTGTGAACTTGGTTGCCTACTCTGTCCCCGACTTGAAAGCGGAAAACGTAAAAATCGTCGACACTAACGGCAGAGACCTCACAGCCAACCTTCCTATCAACGGCAACAATTTTGGTATGGCTCCCAGCAGTCAGCTCGAATACAAGCTCGCTTTAGAGAAACACCTCAAAGACAAAGTCGAGCAGCAATTGGCTACTGTATTGGGCGCTCAGAAGTTTGCCGCTCAGGTGACAGCCGAAGTAGACTTCTCACAAAATGAAGTTCAGCGTGAAGTCGTCGGTGGTCCCGATGACAGCGGTAAAGTTAAAGTCGGCGGTCAAAAACGCGTCGAGCAATACAATAAAGACGGTAATAGTTCTGCTTCCAGTAGCGACGATGATGGTGCCGTTCAGATGGACACCAGCAGTAGCGAGAAGAAGAAAGGTACTTATGTAAAGACTGAAGAGTCCGAGAAGTACGAAGTCAACAAAACTGTCTCCAAAAATGTTGATACCTCCCCTCGTATTCAACGCTTAACCGTATCTGTGGCTGTAGACAACTTAAAGCCCGATCAGGAAGCTGCTATCGCAGGTTTAGTGAAAGATGCTATCGGTATCAATGAGAGCCGCGGCGACTCTGTTACCGTAAAAAGCGTTCCTTTTGCCACCGCTACTTTAGACGGTGTCTACAGCGAAATGGCTGCAGGCATGGCTTCAGGTAACACCCCTGTAGCTCCCCCTTCCAGTGGTATCAGCACTTCAACTTTAGCTGCTATTGCTTTTATTCCCGCTGTTTTGCTTATGGCTCTGGTCGCAGTTTACGTTTCTCGTCAGCGTCAAGTTAAAGCTAGTCAGTCTCAGCTTATTCTCGGTGCTTCCACCGGTGGCGCCAGTTCTGATATTGCCGACTTGCTCAACGAGAAGTCCGGTAAGTCTAAAGCAATGGGCGAGACTAGAGTAAATACTTCCGATCAGCTGGAGCGTCTCGCCAAAGAGCGTCCCAACAAGCTGGCTGAGATGATAAAAAACACTTGGCTTAGCGATCAACAACAGCAAAGATAGTTTTGCCTATAAGCACCCCCAAGGTGCAAAATGCAGAGTGCGCCTCGGGGCTGACACGGCCCCGGGGCGTATTTTTATATAAAAATACAATGTTGTTCCTCGGCTTAGTTTCACCGTCAAGCAAGAAATATTGGCCGGTAGTCGAACAGCTTCAATTGGCGTAGAGATCTGATACTGACAAAACAGAAACCGAAACCAATGTTTTTATAAAATATAAGCCGAGGAGGTGCGGTCATGTCTGTAAACTTGCCCCCAAAACAGAAGACAGCCATATTATTGATGTCTCTTCCGCCTGAGGCTTCTGCGGAAATTTTTAAAGAATTGGGGCCCGAAGAAGTTCAGGCTATAACCACTGAAATATCTAAGCTGCCACAAATATCTCCTGAAACTAGAGCTCAAGTTATTCAAGAGTTTTTAAATCAGGACGGAGGCGATGCTCCTCGGCCTTTTGCCGGCTTTAGTGGCATAGGCGGTCATTCTATTGGTGGCCCAACCGGTATAGGCAGTGTTCCCCCTCAAATTGGTGGCGGCTTTACACAGACAGCTGCTATGACAACCTCCTCCAGCAATCGTCCTTTGGACTTTTTGCGCCGCGTCGATCCTCGCCAGCTGTTACAACTGATTCGCAAAGAGCATCCTCAAACTATAGCCGTCATTCTTTCCTATTTACAACCTAGTCAAGCTTCTGCTGTATTGAGCGACTTGCAACCTCAAGTACAAACAGAGGTTGCTAAACGTTTAGCCGAATTGCATCCTGTCAATCAAGAGATTTTAGCCGAGCTGGAAAAAGTTCTAGAATCGCGTTTGCATCAGGCTTTAGAAGATGGTGCTTATTCTCATGCTGACGGCAAGGAAGCCCTTTTGGAAATACTCAACCAAGCCGATCGCGGCACCGAAGAACGCGTTCTCAGTGGCTTAGCAACCAAGAGCCCACTTTTGGTCAACAATTTAAAGACGAAACTTTGCGATTTTGAAGATCTCAACAATGTCGACGATCCTTCACTCGAGCAAGTTTTACGTCTCACAGATTTCCGCGATTTAGTTTTAGCTTTAAAGGGCGCAGATGAGAATCTCTCCAAACGAGTCTATCGCTTCTTGTCTCCAGATGTAGCTAGAGCTTTACGTGACGACGTAGAAAGTTTAGTTCAAGTATCCTGGGACGAAATCAAACAGGCCCAACAGCGTATTCGTAATATTCTGCGCGGTTTGGTAACATTAGGCAAAATTAAGTTCAGATAAGAACAGCAATATTTTTTAGCAAAGTAGGTGAGCACACTGGCTCTTTACAAAGGAAATAACAATATGTCCGGCGGAGACGGCGTTCCCAAACGCTCTGCCCTTCTTAAGCAGCGACCTGCAGGCGCTGATTTAAGCGATTTTGTTCCGACCAATTTCGGAGCGACAAAAGTAGTCGGCGACGGCGGAGGAAAGATATTCCGAGGGCGCAGTGCTGCTCCCGAAGCCCTCCCTCAAGTTCCCAGCGGTGATGGTGAATTTCACCCTCAAACCGAACGTCCGCCTATGGCTTCCAACCTTGGCAAGGTATTTGGCAATCGCAGAACCGAGCACACAGAGCACAAACTTCCGCCAATTTCCAACTATTCAGTGAGTGTGCCCACAGGAGATCCACCTCCTCCAGGTGCCCCATTACCTCCTCCTCCGCCACCAGTGGATAAGGAAATTATTGCTAAAGCCGAAGCACAAGCCAAAGAACTGATTGCCCAGGCCCAAAACCAGATCCAACAGATGATCCAACAAGCCAACGAGCAGATACAGCAATTCAATGAGCAAGCTGCCGCCGACGCTGAAAATGCTAGGCAAATGGCTTTCCAACAGGGCATTCAACAGGGCATCGAAGAGGGCAAACGCATAGCCCATCGCGAGTATGTAGATCTTATGCTCAAGGCTAGAGACCTTTACGTACAAGCCATTAACGAGAGACGCAAACTTATTGAAGACACTGAGCCTGCTTTGGCTAAACTCTCTATATGTATTGCCGAAAAAATTATTGGTTTGGAAGTAAGCACCAATAACGACGTTATCATGGGTGTTGTAAAAGAAGCTTTGGCCGACATGAAAGACCGCGAAGAAGTACGCATTCGCGTCAACCCGGACGACTATCATATTGTAAATAATGACCGCTCGTCTCTTATGCGAATGGTAGAGGGGTTAAAAGATTTCGATTTATCGGTCGATTCAAAAGTAACTCGCGGCGGATGCATTATCGAAACGAACTTAGGCAATATTGACGCCAGACTGGATACTCAGCTGGCTGCCATAACCACAGCTTTTGACAGAAGCAGCAAAGGAGAGGACATAGACGATGGCGCAGATGCCAGCTAGACCGGCCGTCAAACCAATGGCAGCCCGCCCGGCTTCAGTTCCCAAAACAAACTTTACTGCTCCAAGGCAAGGCGATGGCAAAGCAGATCCTGCTCCAGCGGCTCCTGCCCCTCCTCTACCAGCGCCTCCAGCTAATCCGCAGCCTCAGCCAGAGCCAGTTCCAGCTCCTCCGCCTTTAAATGAGGATGATTTGGCTGCCAAAGAAAAAGCCTTGGCAGAGCCTTTGCCTGAAGCTGAGCCTTTACCGAAAATAACTTTTCCTTCTTATTACCTGTCTTTAAACCGCTGTAAACCTATTCGAATGCACGGTCGCGTCAGTCAAGTTATCGGTTTGACTATCGAATCTGAAGGCCCGGCGGTAAAGATGGGCGAGTTATGCCTTATCTACGAGCGAGAAGGTTCTAAGCCTATTAGGGCCGAGGTAGTAGGATTTAAAGGCAGCAAAGTAATGCTTATGCCTTTGGGCGACTTGGGCGGTATTAGTCCTGGCTGTGAAGTCCGAGCTACAGGTAAGCCTCTTTCAGTGAAAGTTGGCCCCAAGCTTTTAGGACGAGTTCTCGATGGTTTAGGCAACCCTATCGACGGTTTAGGGCCGTTAGAATACGAGACAGAGTACTCTATTTATAATGAACCGCCCAACCCCATTACCAGACCACGTATTAAACGTGCTTTGCCTATGGGTGTGCGTGTGCTCGATTCGACTTTAACGCTTGGCGCCGGTCAACGTGTCGGTATCTTCGCCGGTTCTGGTGTAGGTAAATCGACTACCCTTTCAATGATTGCTCGAAATACAGCCGCCCAAGTTAACGTGCTGGCCCTCATTGGAGAACGTGGACGTGAGTTGCGCGACTTTATCGAACGCGACCTCGGCCCCGAAGGAATGAAACGCTCTGTAGTAGTGGTAGCGACTTCCGACCAGCCCGCTTTGGTGCGCTTGAAAGGTGCTTACACAGGTACAGCTCTAGCAGAATATTTCCGTGACCAAGGCAATGACGTCATGCTCATGATGGACTCGGTTACACGTTTTGCTATGGCTCAACGTGAAGTAGGTTTGGCTGTAGGTGAGCCGCCAGCCACCAAAGGTTACACTCCTTCTTGCTTTGCCTTATTGCCCAAGCTGATGGAGCGTGCCGGTACTTCTCCCAAAGGTTCTATCACCGGCATCTACACAGTATTGGTAGAAGGCGACGATATGAACGAGCCTATCGCCGACACAGTGCGAGGCATTTTGGACGGTCACATCGTCCTCAATCGTAAAATTGCTCACAAAAACCGCTACCCAGCTGTAGACGTGTTGCAATCGGTATCCCGTCTTTTCACCGAAATAAACCCCAAAGACATTCAAAAGGCTGCCGGCGTACTCAGAAACGTACTGGCCGTCTACCAAGAGAATGAAGACTTGATCAACATCGGCGCTTACCAAAAAGGTTCCAACCCCAAAGTGGACTTTGCCATTGACAAGATTGACGAAGTGCAAAAATTCCTCAGTCAGGGAATTTACGAGCCGGCTCCTTTTGAAGAGACGCGCCGCCGCTTGTTAGAAATGTTCGGAGATCAAAAGTAAACTATGGCTCAGAAACGCTTTCGTTATCGCTTGCAGCAGATTCTCGAACTGAAAATCCAAGCAGAAGAAGATGAAAAAGAAAAACTTGCCAAGCTTATTCAGCAGCAAGAGAATGAACGCCAAATAAAAGCTCAGCTTGAGCAAAAGTTGGTTTCCATTCGCGAAGAATTAAAAGTTAGGCAAGCCAACGGCACTCTGGATATAAATCAGCTGAGATTTTTCCCTCAGCATATTGAATTTGTAAAGGGCCAAATCGTCAACCAAGAGCTAAGAATCAAGGAGCTTACCATTCGCATCGCCCAGCAGCGCGAAGCTCTAATGAAGGCAGCTCAAGAGAGGCAAAGTTACGAAAAAAATAAGGAGAAGAGCCAAGAAAAGTGGCTAGCAGAAATCGAGCAAGAAGAAAATAAAATGCTCGACGAGCTGGCTACTTTGAAATACGCCCGCGATCCTTCCGCAACTTAGACCGAAAGCTTGTAAACAACTTACCGTACTGACACGCGGAAATAAAAGCTTGGAAAAAATATTGTTTTTCTACTATACTAAGCGGAAGAAACAGTGATAAAAATAACAAGAATCTTCAGTTCTCTTTTGGATTGAAGAAAGTGTCAACAGAATGAAAGGCAGCGAAATTAAAGGAGGCTAATGAAATGTCCATATTCGCCAGAATAGATCAAATTGAACGACAGATGACTTCGTTGGAAAATGCTCTCGATACCAGAATGAGCTCTAAATCCAACGTCGGAAATCTTACTTCGCCCCAAGACGCGGCTTCTTTCCAAAGCATGATCAACAGCATGACCAGCGGTCAGCGCTTCGATCCCTCTGCCGCCGCCATCAACTCTTCAAGTATACCTGTAGGAACCGGTTCGGGCAGTCCCACTCAATTTGACAGCATTATCAAAGAGGCTTCTGAAAAATATCACGTTGATCCCGCCCTCATTAAAGCTGTTATCAAACAAGAATCAGCTTTCAATCCCCAGGCTACTTCAGTTTGCGGCGCCCAAGGTCTCATGCAACTTATGCCCGAAACGGCCAGCGACTTAGGTGTCAAGAATGCCTACGATCCTAAAGACAACATCATGGGCGGTGCCAAATATCTTGGCCAGCTTATGGAAATGTTCAACGGTGATATGACTAAAACCATTGCCGCCTATAACGCAGGCCCCGGCTCTGTGCAACAGTACGGTGGCGTTCCTCCTTATCAGGAGACTCAGAACTATGTCGATAAGGTTTTGGGCTACTACCAGGAAAACAAAGGGATCCAAGCTTAGTTTTTATTTCTTCCCAACTTTTGTGAACAAGCTTCGGTATTTACCAATTTTCTTTAATCGAAGCTTGTTTCCAAAGTCAAGTTTTCCCACTATAAAAAAGGAGCCGTTATGGAAAACCAACTTTTTGTATCAATGTTAGGTTCTTCTGCTATAGGGCAGAGTCGTGACAGTAAAAGCGACAAAGTCGAAACGAATTCCAGTGCCTTCAACAGTTGCTTAGAGGCTGCTACTTCCGACAAGGCTAATACCGAAAACGATGTCATAGCCAAAAAAGAAACCCGTAAGGAAGCTGCCGAGCGTCAAAAAGCCGAAAAAGCTGAAGCTCAAGCCCAAGCCAAAGCCGATCAGGCTAAAATGACTCAAAATCCGCAGTCTATGGGCAGCAAAGCCTTTCTCTACGATATGATGTATCGCAATCCCGATACTTTGAGCATGGCTGAAAAACAAGCTATGAAACTCGATGAAGCCTCCAAAGCTTTAAAAATGCAAAATGCTCAGCCCAAAGACAGCGCCGGTGTTGCTAAAGAAGCTCCCGCTCAGGCAAACGTTTCTAACAAGGAAGCTACAGCCTTGGCCGGTCAGAAGTTTGACGAGCTTTTAGGCAAAACAAGCAAAAAAGAAGAGGGCAAACAGCTAACCACCGAGGCTGGCCAGGCCGCTTCCGGCGCCGCCAAAGGCGACAAAGCCGAAAAAGCTGATGACAGCGTGGCCCTCAACAGTGCCAACAAAGCCGAAGAGACTCACAAAACTCAAAGACTTTCCCAAACTCAAAAACGTCAGCAAGTTATCAACCAAATCGTAACCCATATGGAGATTCGCAATTTCACCAGTCGTGATGAGCTTACTCTCCGCCTCAATCCTGAATATCTGGGCGAACTCAAGATCAAGATTAACCGTGGTAAAGACGGCGAGTTGAGCGCTCAGTTCATCACCGATTCTGAAGATACTCGCGAAGTTCTCCAAGAGAGCCGCGCCGAATTGCGTGAGCATATCGAAAAGAAAGGTATGAATTTGCGCAGTATCGACATTGAGATGGTTGATCATATCGCTTAATGAAAGGGTTTTAGCCTGTTTGGGACTTCTTTGTTTACATTTTAGAAACAAACTGTTTAAGGCGTGACAATAAGCCCTTGATACCTTTACGTTGAGATGGAGAGGGCTTTTCTCAACAGGCTCAAAGCTTCAAGAGTAACGTGCCCAACGGGTTTAAGGAGGCAAAAGTAGATCATGTTTGATTTTAATAATTCAGCCAATGCCATTCAGCAGAACCAGACCATGCTGAACTCTTATTTCCAGAACTTGCAAAACCAGTTCACCCCTGGTTACAAGGCTGAGAGCGTACAGTTCAACGATATTATGGGCCAGACCATGGGCGGCGGCGGTGCCAAGACCCAGTCTAACGGCATCATCTTCAGCCAAGGCCAGCTCTTCCAGACCGAATGCGCCACCAACCTCGCTATCGATGGTCAGGGCTTCTTCATGGTCAACGACGGTAACCAGACTCATTACACTCGTGACGGTCGCTTCGCTTTCAACAACGGTATGTTGACCAACAGCGAAGGCAAAAACGTTATGGGTTATCAATTAGATGCTCAGGGTAACATTTGCAGCGATCCTCAGCCCATTGAATTGCACATGGATCCCAACACCAAGTTATATGGTGGCAAATACACCGGTTACCACTTCGATGAAACTGGTAAGCTCTATGGTGAGCAAACTATCACCGATCCTACCACCGGCCAGAGCGTTTCTGAGTCCGTGCCTATTGCTCAGGTATCTATTGCCTCCTTCGCCAACGCCAGTGGTTTGAAGAAAACTGGTACTACCAGCTTTGGTAAGACTGACAACTCCGGTGAAGCTGTAGTAGGCGTGGCCGGTCAGGGCGCTATGGGCCGCATCGCCGCTGGTAGCTTAGAGCTCGCCAACGTAGACTACGCTCAGCAAGCCGCTGCTATCGGTATGGCTAAGCAGAACTACGAAGCCAACTTCGCTGCCTTCAAAGCTATGGATGGTTTGATGGAGTCCGCTATCGGCTTAGTCCGCTAGTATATCCTAAATTGAGGCTGGAGTTGTGCCCTTATTACTGTGAGTACCGCAAAGCCCCTGGCTTAAGCATGTAGAGTATGTAAATCATTTGTAAGGCGAGCGCAGCTTGTAGTTCCGAAAAGACGACAATGATCTATCTTTTTTGGAGATAGTTTGTTGTCGTCTTTTTTTATAAGGAATTGCCGGAATTTATGTCGAAGCGTTGGAGTGATTTCGAAGAATAATTATTAGGCAATTCGTCTTTACCTTACGAGTACTAAGGGCGGTTTGCATTACATCTTTGGGAGGAACCGATTGCGCCAAGATTCTGGTAGTTATGACGAAATCATGCGGTTGACTTCGTCGCGCAAAGGCGATGGAGCTTCGGCTTATGATTTCCGCAAAACAGAAAAATTTACAACGGATCAGATTAAGTTCATTGAAAATATCTTTGTGTCTTTTTCTGACACTGTCACCACAAGCTTAGCTCCAATGCTCCAGTCACGTTTTCGTCTGGAGCTTATGACTATAGTTACGCGGAGTTATACTTCTTACATAAACTCCTTGGCCGAAACTACGCCAATGTTGATCTTTAAACTGGATCAAGATGTGCAAGGTTTCATAGATATAGACTTTGGATTGGCTTTTGCCTTATTTGAAAGGCTCATGGGCGGCAAAGGCACCCCTTCACGTGATGAATTACGTGACACTTTCACAGACTTAGAAAAGGCTATTTTGCAAAAGCCTCTGGCCCGCTTGCTCGACGCCTATGCTCAAGCTTGGAAAACTCTCAAGCCGGTAAAACCGCAATTAGTTTCTTTTGAGTTTAACCCTATGGCCGTACATATTGCCAGCCCTTCCGAGCTTATGGTAATAATCCCCTTCCAAGTCGATATAGCTTCGGCCAGTGGCTCTATTAATGTGGTGTTGCCTTTCCAATATTTGCGCGATTGTCTTCCCAAAGGCTCATATGATGAGTTTAACTTAACAAAAGGCGCAAAGACATCGGCTTCCCAACCGCCTATGACAGCCCATCTTGTCGACAAGATACAAAATGCCGAAGTCCCCATTACGGTTAGTTTGGGACGAGCTGAGCTCCTCTTCCAAGAGTTGCTCAGTCTGGAAGTCGGTGACACTATTCGTCTGGATACAGAAATTTCCGAGCCCTTAAAGGTAAAGGTTGAAGGTAAAACTAAATTCTTTGGTCATCCGGGCACAAAAGATTCCAAACTGGCTTGTAAAATAAGCCGCGTATTACAAGAGGGAGATGAAGAATTCGATGAGTGATCAGCAAGGCCCCCGCTCCGTGCAATTTGGTGTATTAGATAGTTCCAATCCGGCCGGAGGTTCAGCCTCCAGCATAGATTTATTGCGCGACGTTCCTTTGGAAATTCACGCCGAACTTGGCAAAGCCAAGCGCTTGGTGCGTGAAGTACTGCGCCTCAATGTGGGTACAGTTATCGATTTAGATAAAGAAGCCGGCGCTCCCATAGATTTAATTATAAATAATCGCCCTATTGCCAAAGGCGAAGTTGTAGAAATAGACGGACGCTACGGTATTCGCGTAACAGAAATTGTTCGTTAAGCTGCTCCACTTAGGCGGCACATTCAACACATCGGAGGCAAGCTATTGGACAGCTTATCGGCAAATGCTAGACGCGCTCAAAGAGCGGGTTCTTCCGCAGGTTTGGCGGAGAACGCGGAAGATCTTAATATTCTTTACGATGTTCCCTTCGTTATCGAAGCAGAGATGGGAGAAACATCTCGTAAAGTGCGTGATATTTTAAAACTGACTCAAGGGTGCCTTTTGGAATTAGACAAGGAAGAAGGAGCCCCTATAGATTTGAAAATCAACGGCCATTTAATCGCTCGAGGCGAAGTAGTCGAATTGGATGGTTGCTATGCGGTGCGTATTACCGAACTTGTTTCTAAATAATGTTCGACTTTAAATCGCTCCTCAATGACATGGAACAAAGCAGACGACGTTCCTTACTTTCGGTGGGTGTCGTTTGCTTTTTAGCTTTGGCTATGATTATCGGCCTAGGCGTTTTTAGCAGCACTTCTCAACTTAGAGAGCAGCCTTCTGCCTCACCAACTATGACTGGACGCGAGCTCTTTTATAAGGTGATGGAGCAAGAAAAAGCTGCCTTGGAGAAGCAAGCCGAACTGGAAGCTAGACAAGCCCAGACAACAACAGATCCGCTTGCCAAAGAGTATGCTCATACAACGACTACTCAAACAGATCAGAAAGCGGCCTCAAATACATCTACCGCAAAGCTAACCGTCAACAAAGTACGAAAAAACACTTCACAAGCAATTGCAAACGGACAAGCAGAAACGCTGTCCCAACCTATAGCTTCACCCGCAGCGAATAGCTCTCAGAGCACTAAGCATACTTCACCGTCTTCGTCAAAGGCAGATGCTCAACTCAAAACGGCTTCTCCAGAGAAAGAGAATCCTTATTTTTCTATTTTGCATGAGCCTTGGCCGCCTTCATCAGGTGCAGGAACAACCAAAGTAGAATCGACTTTTGTTCCTCGCTTAGGCTCCATGTTTCTCATGTTGTGCATAACGTGCACAATTATCTGGTTGTCTCTCAAAATCTTTGCCCCGCTGTTTAATAAATTTACCGGGGCGACAACTACTCAAAAAAATCATCTACATATTGTTGAAAAAAAAGCCCTGGCCCCTAATAAGTCTATCGTTCTAATTGAAACTCACGGTCGACACCTTCTTTTAGGTATGACCGATCAATCTATTACAACTTTGGCAAATTTTGACATTATTCCGCCCCAGCTTTCTTCAACGCCGAAAGAAAACAACTCTCAGGGAATTGTTTCGGAATCAGCTGAGCCTTCTGAGTTAAAGTCTCCCTCCCCTCATCAAGTAGAGCCAGCTCCAGCCGATCTTGCTCAAGAGAGTCAAGGGAAAAAGAGAAATTTATTAAAGGAAGTAATTAGTCAACATCTTTCTTCTTTGTCATTGTCAAAGGATAAATAGAGACTTATTTCAGCTCCATTCCGCTGCAAGTTAACTACCTCTCAGGTAGGGGATAAAGGCAAAAATAGCAAATCACACTCTGTGGAAAAATACCGTGGGCCGCACGGAAATTTACGCCTGTGGAGAATACGCATACCGTTACAATCAAAAAACGGCGATGCATTTTTCGTAGAAGCAGGAAGCTCCCAATATCGCAAGTGGGAGTGCGTTCACTCATCTTGAGTATGAAGCGAGAAAAGAAATGAATTTTCGCCTAAGACGTATATTAACTATTTGTCTGCCGATTTTGGCCATCGCGATATTATTCTGGCTCTTTACAGATATTGCCAGCGCTCAGAATCCTTTTCCCCAGCTCAATATGCCCAACATCAGCATCAATGGAGCTAAGGCTAACGAAAAACAAACTTTTTCGACTACTCTGCTGCTGTTAGGCGGCTTGAGTTTGCTGTCGTTAGCGCCTTATATTCTGGCGATGTGCACGGCCTTCATACGTATAGTTATGACTCTGAGCTTCCTCCGTTCAGCTATGGGTACTCAGCAAGTGCCCCCTACTCAGGTACTTATGGGCTTGGCTCTATTCTTGACCATGTTTGTAATGGCGCCGGTAGGAGAGTCGATCAATAAAGATGCCTTACAACCATATTTGGCGGGAAAGATCTCTCAAAGCACTTTTTTTGCCAAAGCATACAAGCCCATTCAGTCTTTTATGCTATACCAAACTCGAGAAAAAGATATTCAGCTTTTCTTCGATATAGGACGCGTCAAGAACATAACCAAACGCGAAGATATTCCTTTTTATATTTTACTCCCATCTTTTGTACTCTCTGAAATCAAAACTTCATTCCAGATAGGTTTTCTTCTCTATGTACCTTTCTTAATTATCGACATGGTAGTAGCATCAGTACTGATGTCTATGGGTATGTTCATGCTCTCACCAATGTCAATATCTCTTCCATTTAAGCTGCTTCTCTTCGTACTTATAGACGGTTGGCACCTAATTATTAAAGGTGTAGTAGAGAGTTTCAATTATCCAAGATCTTAAGCTAGACAATCGCTGATAATGTAGCGATAAAGAATTAAAGGAGGCAAGATGTTAGTACTGGGAGCGGAAGTTTTTGATGACGGCTTCGTTTTGGCGCTTTGCACCAAAGCTCTCTATCTAGTGCTTATTCTATCAGCTCCAATGCTGATGTCAGCTCTGTCCGTCGGTCTCATGGTCAGTATTGTGCAAGCAACTACTCAGGTGCAAGAGCAAACTCTCTCTTTCGTACCTAAAATCATTGCTACTTTCATGGCCATAGTTTTATGTGGCAACTGGATGTTTAATATGCTTTCCAGCTTCACCATATCGACATTTGCTGATATTGCCCGTTTGGGGCCCAAATAGAAGACTATGACTGGCATGATGAGCGATCCGGCACTACAATTGCTGGGCGTTGGGCTGCTGGCTTTTGTCAGAATAGCTCTTATTTTTGTACAAGCGCCGATTTTAGGTAGTAACCATATTCCGAATACAGTGCTGGTCGGCTTTGCTGCAGCTATCACGGTGGCCATCTACCCAACTCTACCTGTACCTAACGACATGCCTACCGATCTTTTTCCATTTTTCGGAGCTCTTCTTACTCAAGCATGTGTAGGATTGGTTATAGGCTTTGTCTCATTTATTGTTATAGGCGCTGCCCAATTCGGCGGTGAAATGCTTGATATTCAGATGGGTTTGTCGTCAGCGGCCTCCTTCGACCCGGCCAGCCACGGCGCCATCAACTTGCTGCGTAAAGTCTTGTTCTATACATCCATGAACCTATATTTGGTGCTGGATGGCCATCATCAACTTTTTGCCGCAATATATAAAAGTTACCAAGTGGTACCTCTGACCTACTTCAATATGTCAGAGAATTTGGCCATGACGCTTTTGCGTATGACCAGCGATTTGCTAGTTATCGGTACCCAAATCGCAGCGCCAGCTCTAGCGGCCTTGTTCATTGCTCAATGCGCTTTAGGTTTGCTAGCTCGCGTAGCTCCACAAATGAATATTTTTATGCTGAGTTTCCCTCTCAACATTGCCATCGGACTGATCCTTTTAAGACTTTCATACCCTCTAATTATGAGAGTTATGGGCAATCAGTTTGAAATAAACCTAGATCTTTTGCTACAATGCATAGGAATGATGAAGCCATAAGGAGGTGATATTAGATGGGTGGTCAGGATAGCGACAAAACTGAAGAACCAACTGAGCATAAGTTACAAGAAGCCCGAAAAAAAGGCCAAGTAATGAAAAGTCAGGAGGTAATATCCACCTGCCTGCTTTTGGCAACCGCCGGTGCAATGTACGGAGCCGGTGGCGGTATGTTGTCGAGAATACGTGAACTAACCGTCTATATTTGGGGCATGATACCAACCTATAACATGAATGCCCGCAGTCTTAACGGGGATATTTTCCACGTTATGGTGACGATTCTGTTAGTATTGGCTCCTCTTTTAGCCGCAGGCTTTATGATGGCTATAGTAGCCAATTTAGCCCAAGTTCAGTTTATATTTTCTACCGAGACTCTCAAACCCAGCCTCAATAAGATCAATCCCTTAGAAGGCTTTAAGCGTATTTTCAGCGTCAAATCGGCCGTAGAATTGCTTAAGCAATTGGCAAAGTTGGGAATTATCGGTTACATATGCTACAAAGTTGTAGGCGAAATTATCCCTCAATTGCAAACAGCTCCAGCCCTTCCTCTACTGGCTACTTTAGAGTTAGTTGGCGTTACCGTAAAGAACTTAGTTATGAAAGTTTTAATCGGTATGGTAGCCATAGCTGGCCTGGACTACATCTTCCAGAAAAAGCAATTCATGAAGCAAATGCGCATGAGTATGCAAGATCTTAAAGATGAGTATAAAGAGACCGAAGGTAACCCTCAAGTAAAGGGTAAGCTTCGTCAGCTTATGCGCCAAAGCTCTCAAGGCGGCGGTGGTGGCGGTGGCAACATGATGAGTGAAGTTCCCGACGCTTCAGCCGTTGTAACTAATCCTACTCACTTAGCGGTAGCTTTACGTTATAAGCAAGGGCAGGATCCCGTGCCTATCGTAGTTGCCAAAGGTGAGAATATGACAGCTGTTCAGATCAAAATCATGGCCGAAGATCACGATGTTCCCATTGTGGAAAATGTAGAATTGGCCAGAGCTTTGTTCAAAACTTGCGAACTTTCCGGTCCTGTGCCTACCGAGATGTACAAAGCGGTGGCCGAGGTGTTGGCTTATGTAATTAAGCTGAAGAGGAAACGCGAGTTGTTGCGCCGTCGCCGTTTGGCCCGCAATGGCCCTCCGCGCCGTGCAGCTCGTGCTGCTACAGCCTCGCCTTCAATGCCCAAAACGCAATTTACGGCTAGAGGCATGGCTGCGGGAAGACGTTAATACTTGGTTAGCTTTTTAGCGAACTTTTCGTCCAAGACTCGCATTTAGACTGGCCCTATTTTGCTCAGCCAGTTTAAGTGTGAGTCTGTTAGTGTTTAAACCAAAATCTAAAATAACTGGAGAAGTCGAATAATGGGTGCCCAGCCCGGTGAAGAAAGCCTGTTAGGAAAACTAATGAAATACTCCGATATCGGCAGTGCTGTTGCTATTGTCGGTATCGTGGGTATGTTGATCGTTCCTCTCCCGCCCGATTTGCTCGATGTACTTCTGGCCTTTAACTTAGCTTGTGCTATCATTACAGTGCTCATTTCAATTTATATTGAAGAGCCTTTGCAATTCGCGGTCTTCCCTACCGTCTTGCTGGTAGCGACTTTGTTTCGTCTGGCTCTGGACGTCTCAGCTACGCGTATGATTTTGCTCCATGGCAACGAAATTGACATGGTAACCAAAATGCCTACCGGAGCTGGCCATCTTATCCCTACGTTCGGAAAAGTTGCTGTAGGTGGCAACTTGATCGTAGGTTTCATTATGTTCATCATCTTGATTATCATTCAGATCATGGTAATCACCAACGGTGCTGAACGTATCGCCCAGGTAGCCGCGCGTTTTAACTTGGACGCTATGCCAGGTAAACAAATGGCCATCGACGCCGACTTACACGCCGGCAACATTGATGCTGATACAGCGCGTAAAAAGCGTAAAGATATTGAAAGAGAATCCGACTTCTACGGTTCTATGGACGGTGCCGGTAAGTTCGTAAAAGGTGACGCTATGGCGTCTATCGTGATTATGTTAGTAAACGTAGTCGGCGGTATCGGCATTGGCGTACTTTACCACGGTATGGACGCAACCCATGCTTTAAATACTTACGCCATTCTTTCTATCGGTAACGGTCTAATGACGACCTTGCCTGCCTTCTTAATGTCTACGGCTATGGGTTTGGTCGTATCTCGTGCCGCTTCTGAATCCAACCTCGGCCGCGACGTTGTCGAACAAGTTTCCGGTCAGCCCGGCGCTTTGAAAATGGCCGGTTCTTTCATGTTGGTTCTGGCCTTCTTGTCTCTAATTGCCGGCTTACCTAAGTTCATGGCCTTCACCTTGGCTTGCATCGGTGGAGCCCTCTTCTTCTTAGGCAAACAGCTGGAGAAGAAGAATATGGAAGCTGTGGCTGTAGCTACAGGTGGTGCAGCAACAGCTCAAGAGCAAAAGAAAAAAACCGAGCAAAAGAAGCCCGAAAGCGTGGTTCAGCTCATGCAAGTCGACCCTATCTCTTTGGAAGTCGGCCGTGGCTTGCTCTCTTTGGTAGACCCCAATCAAGGTGCCAAACTTTTGGATCGTGTTACATCAATTCGCCGTCACATCGCTCTTGAATTAGGTATTGTAGTGCCAGGCGTACGCTTCCGCGACAACTTACAATTGAAGCCTAATGCTTATGTAATTAAGATTAAAGAAATTGAAGTTGCTCAAGGTGAAGTACAAGTAAACCAATTCTTGGCTATCGGTCCTGAAGAGAAGTTGAAGAATTTGCGCGGTACCAAAACTGTTGACCCAACTTACGGTATGCCCGGCGTCTGGATTTCTCCCGAGCAACGCGGTGATGCTGAACGCTTAGGATGCATGATCTTCGACCCTGTAAGTGTTATAGCCACCCAGCTTACCGAAGTTGTCAGAACTCACGCTTCCGAAATGCTTGGTCGTCAGGAAGTTCAAGCCCTTATCGATACTGTCAAAAAGACCCACCCTGCCGTGGTCAAAGAAATTTTCCCCGATGCTTTGGGCTTGGGCGAAATCCAAAAAGTATTGCAAAACTTGGTCAAAGAGCGCGTCTCTGTTCGAGACTTGGTATCCATTTTGGAAACCATGGGCGACAATGTCCATATTACCAAGGATCCAGAAATGCTCACCGAGTTCTGCCGCGTCAGCTTATCTCGAGTTATCTGTAAGGATTATTGCAACAATGACGGTACCATCAACGTTATTACGCTCGATCCTAAAATTGAACAAATGATTCAAGGAGCCATTCAGCGCAGTGAGTTGGGTTCTTTCTTAACCTTGGATCCCAACTTAGGCCAAGAAATTTTGCAAGCAATTTCCAACCAAGCGAATGCCTTGCAAGAACGCGGTTTGCAACCCATACTTTTAGTAGCTCCGCAAATTCGTCCAGCTGTGCGTAAGCTCACTGAGCGTTCCTTCCCCAACTTGGTAGTGCTTTCTTGGAATGAAATTGCTCCCAAGATCAACGTAAACTCTGTAGGTATGGTTTCCTTCTAAACTATATTTGGCGGCTGGAGCTACAATTCAAAGCTCCAGCCTACAGAGTACGCTAAAAAAAACTCTTTCTTATAATTTTGCCGCTGCTTAAAGCGAGAACGGAAGGTCAAAACAAGCTATGGAAATGGAACCCAGAGTAGGTTTAAGTCCCGAAGAAATGATCGCCAACTTCAATCGCATGTACCAAGATGCTTGGGAGAAAAGCCGCGAGCAAATAGATTGGCAAGCTATCAAAAGGCCCAATGCCGATTTATCCAAATGGATTTTGGAAGTTTTGGAAATTGTCATGGCTTCCTCACGCGACGCTATGACTTTTACTTTAATGGAAAATAATAAACGTATCGCCGAACAAATGGTTGAACAGGGCTTGCCCGTCCATATGGAAGAAGTACAGGATGACGGCTCTTCAGAGCTTGATTTTGATCGTTTAGCTTAAATTTTCGCCATTACTAATATAAGGGATACGCCTAACCAAATATACTTTGGCAAGGCGTATTTTTTTTGTAATAAAGCGATAAACAAACGGCAAAGATATAGTCGCCAAACCGGCAATAATGATTCTATACACTGCAAGCATAGAAAAGGCCGATATAAACAAACAATCAGAGGCCCTTCCCAAGCAAAGTGAGGTATGCAAGTATGGATATATTAGGTGGTGTATTAGGAAATTTCTTTGCACAAAGTCAGCAAGCTCACAACCTGCAAATGATGGCTAACGACTTTCAAAATGCCCAAACTATTTATGCATCTATCGACGCTCAAGCGCAAAAGAGCGCTATGGAGCGTTGGAAAATTGCCAGTGATACTCAGACAAAAATCTTTGAAATCCAACAAGAAGTAACTGTCAATCGCGCTAAAACCCAAGACAAAATGTTCAATAAATGGTGCGATTATATTAAGTCTTAACTTTTCTTATTCTTACTATTACCTATAATCGTGAACTTTTTACACTCTGACCTTTGTAAACGCATAAAAATCAACTGACTAAATAATGCCAAGGGGGGCGAGCCAATGATTATTTCCAACCATTCTTTAGACAACGTTGCACTTCGTTTATCGCCATTACCGCCACAGCGCCAGAATTTGGCACCTCCTCCTCTAGAAGCGACAGATATTAGAGACTCCGTGCTCTTATCTAGGGAGGAACAAAGTAGGGAGCAAACTCTTCAAGCTTCTCCACCACCGCTTACAGAGCTATCAAGCGACAATAGCCAAAATACAACTGAAGCATCAGAGCCAAACCAAGTTAAGACTGAGCAAAAGCACTTACCAACAGAAGAACGAGAGCCCCAGTGCCGCAGTCGTCCGGAAAGCTATTCGGCTGCCACTTCAACAGATTGCGCCTTTAGTTCAGAAGCGGCACCAGCGCTACTCTTTCAGGAAGATTTTTATACGACTTGGCCACTTAGCGCTTGGCCACCTAGTGAAACAAATGCCAGTAGTTCACAAGCCGAATCGACTGAAACTAACTCAGCGGCAGAGCCATTACAGCCAACCTTTGCTCAGCTAGAGGAGCCTCATACAACAGAAGAGACAAATAAAGCTGAAGTAAATGGCACAGCCAATTCTATTGCTATCGAAAGTTCCTCCTCTACTCGCTCTAAAGCAGAAACTAAAAAAACACCGTCAGCTGAAGGGCCACCTAGCCAAGCTGAAGAGCAAGCACTTAAAGAAGAGAAGGAACAGCAAGAAAAACAGCGCGTAGAAGTTATTTACGATCGCATTAAAGCTGAGAAATTGCTTCATGAAGCCAAAAGGCAAGCAATTTGGGCCGATTTGCAAACAGAGTTGAGAAGGATCTGGCGGGAGGTAATGTTAAGGCGCAAAAAATCGGAAGACGATTATCAAAAAAATTGGCAAAAAATCTTCCTTAATGCAGGTTAGAAATATTTGTAGTCGGCAGCGGCCTAGCTTAGATAAGTTATCCGTAATTAAATAAAACTGCCTAGCTAGGCCGCCTATCCCGGTTCCAGCAAAAACTACGCCCCCAGATCTTTACCACAAACGCTGTAAAGCCTATGCCTTCAAACATGTTCAAGCGTGGGAACTAAATGCACATCCATTAAGTTATAGCCAAATTGCCTGGAGGAAAAGTACCAGGTGAACTACCCATCACCTAAAGGTGATGGGCTTCTAAGGAGCTAACGCTCCTATTTAAGAAGTTTGATATTTAAGTTTCCACCTATTGCTAGGCAACCC
>SFMI01000013.1 GCA_004554425.1 Candidatus Saccharimonadota bacterium
TACGGAGAAAGAATAAACGATGTCCGCCAAGTAGCTGATCAAAGTTTCAGACATCAATTTGCTTTAGCTAGCAAATTTCTCTAAGATCTATGGCAGAATACTTGTCAAGCAACCGTTCGGCCCTTAATGTTAATTGAAATTTAACCTATGGGGACGTTTATACTTGACAAAATAGAGTAAAATACTTGTATACAATGGCAGATTTTTTGTAAAATTGGCTATTTTCAATCAGGAGGGTTGTTTATGCTCAATAACATTCAGCAAGCGATGAATCGTATAGAGCAAATTGAAAAGCGTCTGAACAAAGAGCCCGAAGTAAATTCGCTCGCCTTTTCTCAGATGTTTGAGCAAGTGAATAAGGCTCCTATGCCCCAAGCTCTCGCTCAGCCTCAAGCTCCTATCAATTTAAATGACATTCAAGGTGTAAATCCTCAGTTGTGGAGCTTAATGAATAGTCAGAATACTGGCGTTATCGATCCTTCAAACTTTGGCAGTGCCAAAGCAGGTGAGATGGGAGTTAAGCCCCTGGCACAGAACACCTCGGTTTCTTGCGGTCAGACCAGCGTGGCTATGGCTGTAAATGCCCTTACTGGTCAGAACTTAACCGATTATGATATCAACAATAAATACGGTTTTGAACTTCTCAACGCCTTAAATTCTGAGTGTGGCAAAGCTGGCTACAATTGGAAAGACGGTGGAGATCTCAATGCTGGCTCTTGGGAACTTATCGATCATAAAGTAAACCAAGAGAAGACTCCTGTTATCGTAGCTTTGAATGGTCCGGAGTTCTCACCTTCCGGCCGCGGTCATATTGTGACTATCGTCAAAACAGAAGGTGATACCGTAACAATAGCCGATCCTGCTACCGGAGAGTTACGTACTACCACTAAACAAGCTATGAACGCAGCTCCTCAACACCCCGATGGGAACTTTGTTTTCTATGCCAACAGAATTGAAGCTCCTCAGAGCGATGTTTACATGGCTTCCGCTCAATAGCAAAGACGGTATTAACCGATATTAGCAAAAAGTCCCACAGATTTTTCTCAATCTGTGGGACTTTTATTATATAGTAGGCAAATTCACTTATTGAGGTGCTGCCAACGATTGCATAATATCTTCAATTTCTTTATCTTCAGGTTTGACAATTTTAGCAGCCGATAAAAAACACTTAGCTTTACGAAATACAGATGCAGCTTCTTCCTTCCGACCGACCATATTAAGGCGCCTTCCTTGCTCCAGTAAATAGATCGCGGCCTCTTTCAAATTGGTAGATAAAGATTGTTCTAACTTACAAGCTTTAACTAAGTACTTTTCGGCACTATTATCGCTATTTTCAAGCAAGGCTAATTCAAAGCGCTGTAAGTAACAAGACACTAGTTGATTTTTTATGTCTTTATAGCGGAAGTCAAATAAATCGTCACCAGTCAAAAGTTCTTCGGTGAAAACTGAAACATAGACACGTGCCAAATTGGCATAAGAATCAGGTGAATTCTTGCTATCTAGTTCCAGAGAACGTTTGTAAGTAAGCTCAGCTCTTGGTAAGTCGCCGCTAATCTCAAAAGCTTGTCCCAAAATACTTTGTATAGAAGCTCTATGGGGATCGGCTGCAGCTGCTTGAATGGCGCAGAAACGAATACTCTGGGCTAAATTTTTGGCTCTCTCTTCGCTATCACATTGATTTAGGGTAAGTACAGCCATTTGTCGCCAATATTCGCCTATCTTGGGGTCATACTCAGAAGCCCAACTATAACATTGTCTGGCCTTATCCGCTTCTCCCATATCAAGATAGATCTTACCTATGGTGCTGTAGTACTGTCCTCCCCAAGCTTGTCCAGTTAAACAAAATGCTGCTACTAAAGCAATTACAGGCATACAATTACTACCAATAAAGTAACGTTCGCCATTACTCCAGCCATCTAAGCAACTATTTTTTTCAAATTCACTATAGCTCGGTATCCCCCAAGCCACACCAAGTAAAGTAACTCCCCATATAGGTAATGTGAAAACATGATTGTCTATATCTATTTGGGAATGCAAAAGCAAGGCCGAGGCGCCCAAAGCACATGATAGACGAGCAAGACGTAATCTAGCAGAATCACTAGATAATTTTTTTATAATGTTGCTGAAAATAAAAGCGGCCAATAAATAAAATATTATAAAGGATAAAGCCCCACCTTCAGCGAGCAAATCGCAACTAAGTGAATGAGAACGCTTAGAGAACCAGCGGAAATCCGTTTGAAATGCAGGATAGAAACGCTCAAAATTGCCAGCTCCCACCCCCAAAACGGGATGAGCCCAAGCCATTTTTAAGGAGGCTTTATAAAATTGATATCGTGACGCCAGTGAAGAATCGTGGCTGCTACCTAGTTCCTGTATGTGCTGCGCTCCTTGAGCAGCCATGGTATCGACTTGGACAAAGGCAACTATGCCACAGATAAGTGCCAAGCAAACCCCACAAACCGTAGCTAGAGTGCGTCCTCCACTTCTCCCCCGAAACAGTCTGCTACAGGTCAAAACAAAAGCGACAACGATACATGTAAGTGCCAAAGAGAAAAAACGCGTCCAAAGAAAAACTGACGCAAGCAACAATATAGTGATAGCTCCGCCGAGCAATACAGCAGAACGCTGACTGATTTTTTTGTCGGATAAATAAGCAAAAAGAACGGCCCAGGCAGCCAGTAACAGGCAAAGTAATACCAAACAGGAACGACTATAAGTGAGAATAATGAGCGAAATAGCGGAAATTATAAACAGAAATTGAGCACAAACTTTAGCTAGAGCACAATTTTCTTTTGTATTCTCCAGCTTACAGCAAGCTTCTGCCAAGCGCAACAACCCGCAAGGAGCAATCATCAGCAAAAAAATAGCAAAAATATTTTTATTGTAAAAACTGCCAGAAATGCCATCAGAAGCTGGATTGGAGAAATAAAGGATCCAAGCACCAACCATCACTAAAAAGGCAATTATTTGCAAAAAATTAAGTGCGAAATAGGCTGTGTTTTCTGCACAAAATGTTTTAAGAGACGATGTGCCAGTAGCACGCTCTCGCAAAGAAAATTCTCGAACTAAAGAAGATACTAAAAAAAATAAAGCTGCTACCGACGCATAAGAGCAAACATCAAGCAAACTCTCGTAGAAGCAAACACTAAAATAGGCCGATAGACCATTTAAAATAAGCAAAATAGCCACGCCCGTACCGACAACTAACCCAGGTTTAGAGCGCAAACGGGCCACAGAAAGCCACAATAAAGAGGCAATAAAAATGAGCATGGAGAGTGCACCACGCCCCATACTCATCATAGCTCCAGAGTCAGAATCTAGAAATACATGGCTCCAAAAATTGAGCAAATTTATTTCTGACACTGGAGGTGAGCTGAGCGCACCGTTACTATAAGCTTGAGCTAAGGATGTTATGGCAGGGAAAGCCAAAACTCCCAAGGCAGATACCAAAGCACCATAAGTGCTTATATTAAAAACAATGCGCTCTGCTTTCAATTAACAAAAACCAGCCAATTCTGTCCGGCAGCGCTCTACTCGCTGGCGCAATACGCCAAGAGTAATAGAGCGACAGTCGACTAATATATAATAAGAATCGCTAATTTGCTGCATAATAATAGAGCAAGCCTTACTTTCGCTAACCAAAATAGACAGACGGCTCTTTCCTTGACAGCTCATAGCTTTTAAGCAATCGGCAGCTTTTACAGCTAAAGCTTCAGCACCTTCGAACTCGCCCTCTGTAGATACCAAACGACCATGTAAAGTGAAGATAATAGCTCTGACGCTGCCTTTAATGCGACACATATTAGCCAAAGGCTCGGCGAACATGGCTTCTCTAGCCAGATCTTCTTCAGTGGGGATATCTACTTCGGCTTCAGCTTGAGCCTCTCCTACACTAGCGACAGCCGCTTCAACAAGCTCAGGCGTTTCAGTAGCAGCTTCCGGCTCTCCTTCAACACTGCTTTCTACAGCTTCAGCGGCGGCAGCTTCATTAGTATCAGCTTCGTCAGATGCAGCAGTGGCAACTTCCTTGCCGTCAGGTTCAACTTCAATATTGGGCGCAGTTACAGGCTCAATATTTTCGGTTTCGACAGCAGGTACGGATTCAGTTTCTGGCTCAGAGGCCTTTTCGTCTTCAGAAGGTTCCAACGTAGGAACAGCCTCGACAGGTGACTCAGAAGTGGCCACAGGTACAGCGACCTCAGGAGCAGCCTGGGAATCTTCTTTAGGCTCAATTTCATTGTTTTCAGAAGCTTGAGCTTGGTTATGACGATTATCTTTATTGCGCTTGCGCCTGGATTTTTTACCACGTTTGGAATGTACTTCTTCTGCTTCAGCTTCACTTTCAGAAGTAGCCTCAGCTCCTTTGGCATTCGAGTCGGCCACAGTCTCCTCTGCTTTAACAGCAGAAGAATTATCAACAGGCTTTACACCAGTCGAATCGGCTGGCAAGAAACCAGGCATATCTATAGCCAGAGGCTCCCAACCGTTCATTATCTCCAGATATTCATTGACACGTTCAGTGCGCTTTTGGGCTTCTTTTAAGCAATAAAGCAAAATGGGCTCAGGCTCATTTACACCGTTGGCGGCTATAGCTTCATATTCTTGAACTTCACGGCGATACAAATCGCGTTCGTTGCGTGCATTAATAAGTTCGTCGCTCAGAGCGGCCCTGGAAGGAACGAAAGCTAAACGTTGAGCGAGATCAGCAGGAGCACTCTCTTTATCATTGAGCAAATGCAAGAGCGCATGACCTTCAATATTTATGGAATCGATTTGAAACAGACGACGCAACTCATCATATGATTCGTGATAAAGTGATTGCAAATAAAAGATTTTGGCTAATGCCAAACGCGCTTCAGCAGTTTCTTTTTGTTTGAGTGCTTTCTGAAAAGTGACTAAGGCCTCAAAACGCAAATCGCGGCGAAGACAATCCAGCGCGTAGGTAAGCATTAAATCGACATTATTGGGATCGCTATCCAGTAAACGGCGATTTCTCTGAATTTGCCTTTCCAGAGTTGTCATTACTTCCATTTTAGTTTCCGGCCTCACTATTCATCATTTAGTTGTCACAAACAGAACAAAAAAAACGCTCTCTACATCAGGATAAAAAGACTTTAAATTTCAGCCAAAGCTGCTTCTATATTCTTCTTACCCTTACGAATTTCTAAACGCACACGCCCCTGATTACTACTATCAGTGCCAGTGTAAACCACCAACATAGCTCCGCCGACCAATTCCTCAATCATAAGCTGTTTGTCATCTAAGGTCAGATGGTGTCTATCGAGCTCGGTAGCTCCCAAATCTAAAGCCAAAGCGTTTATCTTTGGCAAAAACTCTTTAAAGTCCATAGCCAAAGGATCGCTTTTTATCGCCTCACTCAGCTCTTCCGCCAAGACCTCGCAGTCTTTGCTTAAGATACAAGCGCCCAAAACCCCATCCAAACGCAGAAAACTTTGCAACAGAGACGTCAATTGAGACATGCTCTCTCCTTCCGAAATTGCTTACTTCAAGGAATAAACGTGCTTCCCCGTTGCCATGAGACAGAAGAGAAGCACTTTGACATAGAACTTTACAGAGGACGGATAGAAATATTATCTCCCTCGGCAAGCCCCATCTTTTTCATCATAGCAGGCGTCAAGCCAGCTCTGTCACCGAACTTAGATCCAGCCTGGCACTTGTACTCATACAAAGAGCCATCCGGAGTTTCAATCTCTACCGAGAAGGTAGATTTGACATCGGCGATATTCCACTCACGCACAATATAGTTGTCTACTTTAACAACATCAGCGGCCCTGAGGAAACCACCGTCAGACTTAACTATTAAAGTCTTGATCTTTTCAAGTTCTTCTTCTTTGGCGCTGCGCTTAATATCAATTTCTTCGACACGCTCGGCGTATACACTCATAGTAGCGCCCTCACTGTCAAATTCGAAATTCAAAATTCGATCTACAGCTTCAGTTCCACTAAGAATTTCTCCATAGTTGTAGCAAAAACGGTCGCGTACAACTTCGCCATTGTCGATAGCCAGGTAATACGTGCCTTCACGAGTAGACAACTTCATCAAGCCACTATAGCCGCCGTCTTGCATCTTTTCCAAGATACGCGGCATATCACGTTTTTTGACCTCATAATCTATGTAAAGAGGCTGAAAAGCGAATATACCAGTAAGAACATTTACTATACGCTTGGAAGTTACATAACTTGAGCACTTTATCTCGTCAAGCTTAATGCGATTCAGCAAGCGCTGCTCTAATTGCAAGCTTACTAAACCAGTATCGTTATCCACTTCTAAAACTTGGGCCACAGTTCCACTGTCGTAGAATATGTAAGCAGATGAATTTTCTAAATCTAACTTAACGTAACCGGTGAAGCCGTCATTGGATAAGTTAGTTTGCATCTCGCGCATATTGTCGTAAGACAACGACACGTCTTCGATTAAAATATTGCCTTTAGGAATATACAACTGGAGATCCTCCGTCGAACTTCACGCTGTTATGGGGTCTGAGCAGGCGGGAAACCGCCGCGCTTAATATCTAAAGACTGGCCACGGACGCCTCCGTGAGCAGCGCCTTTTTGCTCCATGCCGTTAGCCAACGCTTTCCAAGATTCTCCAGAATTGGCAGGACGAGCAGCCCCAGCACCAGTGCCGAAAGGAGCAGAAGGACGAGCAGTCCCTGTAGGGGGAACAACAGGACGAGCGGCAGAGGCTCCAGCCCCCACAGCTAAACCTCCATGTTTAGGCGGAGCAAAACTGGCTGGAGCAGAAGAAGGAGACTTAGGAGGAGCAAACCCCACACCAGAACCGGGAGCCTTTGGAGGAGCAAAGCCTACACCAGATGTGGGAGACTTAGGCGGCGCAAAACCTACACCAGAAGCGGGAGCCTTAGGAGGGGCAAACCCCACACCGGCACCGGGGGCCTTAGGCGGCGCAAAACCTACACCCGCACCAGGAGCCTTAGGAGGAGCGAAACCTACACCCGCACCAGGAGCCTTAGGAGGGGCAAAGCCTACACCAGAAGTAGGAGACTTAGGCGGCGCAAAACCTATGCTCTGCTGTTTAGCAGGAGCTCCAAAGCCGATAGCTCCAGATTGTGCCGGTGGCTTAGGAGGAGTGCCAAAGCCGATACCCCCACCAGGAGCATGACCGAACCCTCCGGTTCTTTGTCCAGAGAAACCAGCACCAACCGCTATAGTAGCATTCCCGTCAAAACTGGGCACTTCTTTATCGCGACGCGTAATACGGTCATTACTATTTTTGACAGGCTCAATGTTTTTGTAAGGTTCAAACTTCTTGGCACCTGTGGTGCTACCGCTAGCTTTATATGTTTCAGAAAACTCAGAAGGTGAAGAGGTAGCTTTACTCTCTTCCTCTTTCTTATCTTCATCAGCAGAACTAGCTTTATTAAGAAGAGCTTTGAACGGATCTTCCGTTTCATCCAAAACAGGAGGCGTAAAGCGCGACTCCTTTTCCGTTTTTTCCTCTTCTTGAGATTCCGGTTCAGGTAAAACTCCGCCGTTTTGGCGTAGCTGAACAGTTACCCATACTTCCCAGCATAGGCAAATCACAAACACAGCTACAGCGGCTCCGCAAATAATTTGCAAAGTAAGTATGTGAGAGGCCAAAGTTTGTACAAACCCACCGTCACTGGCAGCAGTTTCAGCATCTTGGGCCCACGCCCAGCAAGACTGGCAGAAAAGTACCATAACGGCACCCATGGCAGCCACACTCTTGCGTAAAGCGGCCCTATATGGAGCAATGGAGTAATTCATGAAAAAACTATCCCTACTCCTCTCCTTCGAAATAATAGTACCCGTCGTCATAACCATTGTTTTCGCCGGAGACACCGTCGCCAACCTTCTCGAACAACTCGCTCAAACGCTCGGAAACGTCGCGATATTTGATATCGACAGCATAGCATTCCTGGAAAGCTTGAATAGCGTCATCGTAGCGTCCTTCGGCTTGCAAGATAATGGCTAAATTGTAGCGCAAATCAAGGAGATCTTCATCACTGAATCCGGGCTGTTCCATGGTCTTTTGCAATTGTTTAATAGCTAAGTCACGGTATCCTTTATCTTGGAAAGCCATAGCCAAGCTGTTGACTGCGACCAGCACTTTGGCTGGATCGGTGATAGCTTTATGGAACTCATCGATAGCTTCTTCCAAGAATCCCAACTGGCGGAAGAACTCACCCATCTTGATATGATAAGCAGCATCATTGGGTTGGCAATCTAAAGCTTTGCCATATTCCTCAGTAATTTGTCCCACTAAACCTTTGGCAAAGATCTGGCGGGCTAAACCGGCTGCTTCTTCTAACTTGCCATCCAAAGCGTAGATAATGGAAACACGTGAGAGAGATTGGGCTCTGTCTGGCTCCATTTCCAGCACTTCTTTGTAAATGGGACAAGCTTCATCGCGATAACCGCGCTCGAAGAGAATATCGGCAATACGTTCCACAGTCTCTGGCGAATGATTGTCATATACTCGAACTTCTTCAAAGACAGGTCGTGCAGCCTCAAGACCACGGTAATCGATCAACAAGCCGACCATTTTGAAGGCTAACTCAACACCGCGCTTGGCCATATCATGATTGATAGCCAAATCTACGCCGCGACGATAGTAAGCAATTCCCTGTTCGATGTCGCCCAGTTCCAAATTGGCCTCGGCAATGGTAATAACCGTGTCGAGAGCTTCGCCCCACTCCTCCAAACGCTCCATTATTGAAGCCAAACGATCTTTGACAATCAGAGCCAAGTCTGTTCTGCCGGCAGCAGCAAGGCGTTTTTCCAGATCCTTAAGGAGTCCAATACCTTCAGTTACGTTCTTATGACGGAAGAAACCATCACTCAGCTTCACGAAAAGCATATCGGTATATTCGCGACGGCCACGACGCAAATATTCTTCCAACGCCTTCAGGTAGTTGGCTTGAGCCTCTTTCCATTCGTCAGCTTCAACTTGCTCATCACCAACACGTTCGAGATACTCTAAAGCAGCTTCCCACTGCTGGTTGGCATTGAAAGCTTCTGATAAAGTTTGGAGCACCTTGACCACATTTTCATGATCAGAACGCCCTTTGTAAGCGGGAATCAGCTCCTCGAGCAACTGCTGTCCTTCTTCAAGATAGCCCGCCTTCAGGAACATTCCACCCAAGCACTGGCTGAGTTCAAGGTTAAGCGGTTGTAAGGATTTAACTTCACGCACGCAAGTTAAAGCTTCTTCAAGCTCTCCTCTGTCAAGGTGAATTCCTAACAGCACGCGATAATTTTCGATAGCTTCTTCTAAGCGCATATTGCGGGCCAAAAGCGTAATCAATTGACGGCGATGCACAATATCTTTGCTATCTAAGTCTAAGATTCGATGTAAAACTTTTTGAGCAACTTCGTTGAGGTTTTGGCGCAAATATTCGCCAGCTAAAAACGAGAAGTGCTCCAAAGCCTGGGCAGTTTGACCATGCTGGGCCCAAATTTCACCTAAGCGATAGCGGGCATTAAGATTGTCAGGATCTATTTCCAGCAAGCGAGTGTAAATATCTACAGCAGATGTAGCATTGCCTTCCTTGCGGAAACGTCCCGCCAAGACAAGCAATCCCTCACAAGCACGCTCCAATTTGCCCTGAGCAGCAACCTCTTGGCATAAGCGCATTCTAATTTCCACATCCATCGGATGATAGTCCAGCAAGTTGGAATAAAGACGCTCAGCCTCAAGATGATTTCCTTCTGCAGAAACAGTCTCAGCTAAGTTGTAAATTTCCTGACGCGCTTTAGCCATATTGCCAGCCGTTAAGAACGAGTGAACGATGCCATCCAAATATTGCTGCTTTTCTGGCATACCGTCAGGCAACTTAACTACAAGTTCTCTCAAATTATCAACCAAACCATTTATCTCATATTTCTGCAACAAAATACGCAAGAAGGAGAGCTTTTCTGGATCGTTAGAGTCGAGCAGCATGATGTCACGCTCAGCATCTTCGAAGCGGTTGCTGTTAAGATAAGCCTGAATAATGCGGCGCATATAGCGAGAGCAAATTTCAGTCTTGGGCGGCAAACTAGCCACTTCTTGAGCAGCTTTATCAATATTCCCGTCCTGAAGGTAGGCTTCAATAAGTTGTCCCATGAAGGAATTACGAGCAGGGTCGCCTTCATTAAGCTCTTTTATGCAATTCATGGCATCATTCAATCTACCCGATTGCATCAGACCAGAAATTTGACGCATAAAGAAATCGTGATAGGACTCGTCACCCGGAGGCAACTTAGCCATTTCGGTAGCGGCATCTTCAAAACGTCCCCTTTCCTGGTAAGAATTGATAAGACGGCGCTGGAAGGAAAGGCGCAAAGAGTCGTCATCGGGCAAACGATCTATTAAAGCTACAGCACTCTCCATATTGGAAGCTCCTAAATAAAGCTCCATGAGGCGAGTTACCAATTTATTGCGTTCTTTATCAGAACGAGGCACAAGAGTAACTACACGATCAGCCTGAGCCAGCTCGCCCAAATCGAGGTAGCGTTTGAGAAGTTCTTTATGGAAAGACACCAAACGTTCGTCATCTGGATCCAAACCATTGATATAATTCTCGGCTTCTTCAGTACGATTTTCTTCTAAGCAACGCTCAATAATTTTGTAAGCGAAAGCTTTCTTCTCAAAATCATCCTCAGGAAGAATATGAATTTCTTCCATAGCTTGATTATAGACGCCTTGCTCAAGATAGTACTTAATCAAACGCTTACGCACATCGTAGCGAGCTGGATCGTGTTCCAAAATAGCTCTATAAGCGGCAATAGCCTCGTCCCAATGGCCTAAAGCGGCGTATTCTTCAGCCAGATAATTCATGGCAATCATGTCATCGGGATTATTATCAACTAAACGAGTTAATTCATTGACAGCACCGACATGGTTTCCCTGGCTGCGCAAAGATAAAGCGACCTGATAACGCAAATCGGAAGTTTCGGGGAACATTTCCACCAGCTGATGTTGAAACTCGATAGCTGCGTCATTCAATCCGTTTTCCTGATAGAGACGCACAACTTCCTGATATTCGGAAAGAGCTTCGGTGCCCATATCCTTGCGACGATACTGATCGCCTAACAGATGTCTAGCTTCAATATTATCAGGTTCTATTTCGATAAGCTTGCGTAAAGTAGCGATAGCTTCATCGACACTACCCTTATCGGTATAAACTTTAGCCAAGTAAAGCTGATTTTCAGCTGCTTGCGCAAACATGCCCTTCTTGAGCAAATTGTCAACCAAGCGCACTCTAAGACTGACGTTATTAGGATCGTTATCCAAAGCTTCACCGTAAATAGCGATCAGCTTGGTACGAGCTTCGTCGTCTGCAGGATTGAGCTCGATAGTCTTCTCCAAATACCCCATAACTTTGTCGGAGAAGCCTTCGTCTTCGCAAATTTGAGCTAAAGTAAAGTAGGCAGCACAGGCCTTTTCTACATAACCTTCAGCGGCATAAATATCGCTAAGGCGAACCAAAATATCCTTATTGCGCGGCTCGAATTGCAAAATACGCTCATAAGCCCTTATAGCATCGGCATATTCACCACGTTGCACAAAAAGCTCACCGGCGTTGCGGAACCAAACGACGGTATTTTGCGGAGAACGTCCGATACGTAAAAAGACCTCGCCAAGCAACTCATAAGCGCTAGCCGCTTCACTGCTAGCCAAGCGGACAACTTCCTGGAACTCGGAAATAGCTTCCTTATTCTTGTTGTCCATCATTAAAGCTCGGCCCATAGCCATGTGAGTATCCCAACGACTAGGATCTAAATCCAAGCTGGGACGCAGCCACTTAATGGCTTCCATGTAACGGCCTTCATTAAGATAAATAGTACCGGTCTTGGCAAAAATTTCAGGTTTTACCTGAGCTACCAAATTTTGTATTTCACTGAGCCGATCCCCATTGATACCCTGACTTTGGGCCATTTTTTCCAAGTTAAGGATATCTTTATAGCTGTCTATAGCTTTTTCGGCTTCTCCCTCGGCTGCAAACAATTCAGCCAAGGCCATATCCTGACTGATAATAACTTGGAAATCCAAAGCCTTCTTAGCAGCTGAAAGTACGCTTTCGCGTATGTTCACATCATTAGGGTCCTGACTGACCACTTGCTTATATATTTCTCGGGCCTCTTCCCAATTGCCAGCACCAACGAGTTCATCGGCCTGCTGAATAAGGGACTCCATATTGCTACGATCTGTCATTTTTTCTCCGATTCCATTGACGCTCCCCATGCTCGTAAGCAGAGGATTCTTGAGAAATTTGGCATTCAAGACGCCCCTATTCTCAAAGGGCTTGCCAAAGGCCCCACGCATAGCAACGCTCCAAGCAAGAAGCGTTGCTAATTTGGCACAGGGCCTTATAAGCGCTTGAGAGTTCCACTATTTGCGACGGGGAGGAACACCTCTGCCTTTAGAAGCACCTCCGCCGGCAGCTATCTTGGCTTGCAAATCTTTCACTCTAGCTTCAACGTCGCGGTAAGTAACATCGAAGGCCAAAATGCTCTTGAATTCGGTCAGAGCCTCTTGGAGGCGGTCAGTTTGGTAGAACAACATAGCCAAGTTGTAGCGAAGCTCAAGGTAATCTTGCTCCGCATGTCCTTTAGTATCTAAGCCTAAGCGGAACTGACGAATGGCCATTTCGCGCATACGAGGCATCTTAATGAAGGACAGGCCCAACATGTTGCGTGAGCGCAACTCCAAATCTCTATCAACGTGAGTCTTCTGGAATTGCTCAATAGCATCACTGATACGGTTGAGGTGGTAGCAAAGCTCACCATAGCTGAATCTAGTGTTCAAATCAGCTCCGTCTTGTGCAATCTTATCTAAGAAGGATTGGCAAATATCATCGATAGCTTTCTTGCCGACTTCTTTGTCAATAGACCGAAGTTTCAACAACACAGACGCTGCCTCTTTAGGTTTGCGCTGATTCACTAACAGCTGAGCATAACGACTCATGGCCGTCGCATCGCCGGGATTCAATTCGAAGACCTTCTTATACTCTTGCATAGCTCCGCTTACGCTTTGCAATTGTTCATCGTAAAGTCTGGCTAAGCGGCAATGTAAATCGGCACGTTCAGGAGCCAACTCTATAGCACGGCGCAAGTAGCGAACAGCTTCGCGATACTCTCCCTTGGCTTCGTGAATTTCGTCCAAAGTAAGCAACTCGCTGAGCATGCTGTCACGTTGATCATCCAAAGTGTAGAAGGATAACAACTTTTCACGCAATTCCACAGAAGTGGGATCCGCATCGACCAAACGTCTGTACATTTCAATAGCTTGAGTATACAAACGCTCAGACTGATAACGCTCAGTAAGAGGTTCGGCTTGAATCATAGCTGCAGCTAAATCACCTTTAGCCAAGTAGCAATCTACCAAGCAACGGCGAGCTTCGTAATGATTGGGATCCTTCTGAACAATAGCTTCGTAAAGCTCGGCAGCTTCATCGACCTTGCTCTGTTCTTGATAAAGCCCGGCCAAGCGGAATTGTTCGGTCACAGCCTTGTCGTAACGTCCCAAGTTCTGATACAAGCTAATCAACAAGCGACGCTCGTCGAAGTTGTCAGGTTCTAAGGAGACTAACTTCTCACAAATAGCCAGAGCTTTAGTCCATTTCTCTTCCTGAGTATAACGCTTAGACAGCATACGATAGTAGACAACAGCTTCAGGCACATTGTCATGTTCTTCATAAACTTTGGCCAAACGCTCTACGAAAGCAGGATCATCGGAAAGCTCAATCAGTTGTTTAAGAGCGGAGATCGCGTTATCTACGCTGCCCAAGGACAGAGCGGTATCCACAAACTGACGCAAGTGATGAATAGCTAAATCGATCTTATCTTGAGCGACAAAGCGATCAATCAAAAGACGACGAGCTTTGAAATTCTGAGGATCTAAGCTGAGTATAGTTTGTAACACATCGACAACGTCGGCATATTGCTCATTCTTGGTGTGGAGTTCAACTAAGTCGAAGTAGACATTGACAGCCTCGTCAAAATCTTCGTTCCACAGATGAGCGCAAGCCAAACGATGACGCAAAGCTACAGAATCAGGCTTACGACGCAAGATCTGGCGATACTGATTGATAGCATCATCCATTAAGCTAAAGCGTAAATGTACGTCAGCCAAATCTGTACGCAACACCAAATTCTCGGGAGAATTTTCAATGGCGCGGCGATAGTCTCCAATAGCGGTAGTGACATCGGCACCGACCAACTTCTCACGCAAACGCTTAGCTTCTTCAAAATATTCCGGAGGAAGTTCAGACTCCACTGACAGTGAGCACAAACCATCATCTACAGGTTCAGCAGCGGGCTCAACCGCAGCGTCAGCTTCTGGTTCTGCGTCTTCAACAGCGGGCAACCCGGTAGCAGCAGCTTCGGGCTCGGTAGCTTCAGCAGCAGGCTCAACCGTAGCGGCAACTTCGGGTTCTGCGTCTTCAACAGCGGGCAACTCGGTAGCAGCAACTTCGGGTTCGATAGCTTCAGCAACAGGCTCAACCGTAGCGGCAACTTCGGGCTCGGTAGCTTCAGCAGCAGGCTCAACCGTAGCGGCAACTTCGGGCTCGGTAGCTTCAGCAGCAGGCTCAACCGCAGCGTCAACTTCGGGCTCGGTAGCTTCAGCAGCAGGCTCAACCGCAGCGGCAACTTCGGGCTCGGTAGCTTCAGCAGCAGGCTCAACCGCAGCGTCAACTTCGGGTTCTGCGTCTTCAACAGCGGGCAACTCGGTAGCAGCGACTTCGGGTTCGATAGCTTCAGCAGCAGGCTCAACCGTAGCATCAGCTTCGGGCTCTACGTCTTCAACAGCAGGTAACTCGGTAGCAGCGACTTCGGGCTCGGTAGCTTCAGCAGCAGGCTCAACCGTAGCGGCAACTTCGGGTTCTGCGTATTCAACAGCAGGCAACTCGGTAGCAGCAACTTCGGGCTCAATAGCTTCAACAGCGGGCTCAATTGTAGCGGCAACTTCGGGTTCTGCGTCTTCAACAGCAGATTCATAATCATCAACTTTAGCTAAGCTGACTACAGCGGTATGTCCAGCTTCTTCAGGCTGAAGTTGAGCTTCGGGCTGGTAGTCATAACCACCCATCAGCTGCTCGCCTTCGGGGTGAGACTCTACAGGCTGAGCTTCGGGCTGGTAATCGTAACCACCCATCAGCTGCTCGCCTTCGGGGTGAGACTCTACAGGCTGAGCTTCGGGCTGATAATCATAACCACCAGTCAGCTGAGCATCGCCTTCAGGATGAGATTCTATAGGCTGAGCTTCGGGCTGGTAATCGTAACCACCCATCAGCTGCTCGCCTTCGGGGTGAGAATCTACAGGCTGAGCCTCGGGCTGGTAATCGTAACCACCCATCAGCTGCGAACTGAGCTTCATCGGTATGAACAGCAGTATATTCACCAGAAGCCACAGACACATGCTCAGCAGATTGAAGGTTCTGTTCAGCCTTAATCGCTGCCATTTCTTCGGATTGAGCTTTAGCTGCAGCTTTAGATTGTCTGGCTTTCTTGATTCGCTCACTCAAGCTACTGCGAGAGCGGGAGGGAGTAAGCTCCGGACGAGGCATTTCGGGGGCCGCTTCTTGAGGAGTGGCAATGCCGTTATTTTGGTTAGCTTCCTCGATAATCTGATTGATGGGACGAGAGATTCCACCCATAATAGAGCGTCCTCTCTCTTTTTTATGAGGCTTGTCTTGGTGATGGCGGCTAATGCCACTAATGGTACGATGTTCGGCAGCTTCTTCTGAATCAGCACTTTCAGCGCGCATACGAGCCATGCGCCCGGAAAGAGACTGACTGCCCATAAGCTTGGAAGAACGAGCGGAAGATTCGCTCTTGGAGTGCTTGCGACGCACTCCAGTTTCAGATACACCTTTAAGGTTGATACCGCTATTGAAATCGAATCCTTCCACAGATTGGAAATCTTCTTGTGAATGAGCAGCCTCGGCCTGAGCTTGGGCAGCTGCTGCAGCTTCGGCTTCGGCTCTAGCAGCCTCGGCGCTTTGCTGAGCCATCTTTTCTTCGATAGCGACTTCATCTACATCCTTGAGAGGTTCCCAAGGAATAACCGAAGGATCGGGAACTTCGGTAACAGCTTGACAAATCGCTTCGTAAAGATCAGTGCGTTCTAAATAAAGTATGGGAGTGGGAACTATCAGCTGGCCTTCCGGTACCATAATAAGCGGACGCATATCATAGTACTCGAGATAAGTACCTTCATAATTCTCAGTTCCGTCGAATTGGGCAGGCTGAGTATCATAAACCTGAGCATTAGGATCGTCATAGGAGCCAACATCGTGGACTTGAGCTCCACCTAATTGTCCTTGTTCATCGTAAGTCTGAGGAGCGTTCTCTGGATAGTTTGTAACTTCAGCTCCTTCAACATTGGTCTCATGATCGTAATTATAAACTTGATCATTAATATGATTATCTAAAGAGCTATCAGCGATACCGTTAAACTGGCCATGCTCATCAGTACCAGAATAATAATCATCTTGAAGCGGCTCAGTCCCTGCAAGCTGTTCAATATGCTCGGTAGAGACTTGACTATCGGCATAGATATTTTCTAATGGCTCGCTGAGTTCCACGGGCAAATCTTCAAGAGCAGGCAGCGGCTCTACAGTGCCAAGCTGTTCTTCAGCAACCGGAACGGCCTCCTCTGTAGAAGCATAAAGGCCGCCATCGGCGTTATCATAATGTTCGGTCGCCGAAGCTTCTTCGTGGGGAAGCTCAGCAGGAGCTTGAGGCGGTTCGAATCTGTAATCATCATAAGCAACATCTTGAACAGCAGCTTCAGGCTGTGCCTGTTCATCTATTGCCACATCTTCAACTTGTGAATCGTGTTGGGCAACTTCCTGGTGTTCAGGAAGCTCAGTGCTTTCTTCTACAATAGGCTCGGCATCATGTTGCTCAGTAGCCTCAACTGCAGAGTCATGCTCAAGGTGAGCAGAAGCCTCGTTAGCTTGCGTGGCTTCTACTTCGTGATTTTCCAGATTTTCGTGTTCGGCAGGAATGGCAGCTTCAGCTTCTTTGGCCAAACTTACTGCCTTATGTTCTTCTTGAGGTTCAGCCTGAACATCCTCAGTTTTCTTTTTGCGGCTGCCCAAAACACGTTTTCCGCCTAACATAGGCTTGCCCCCTAAAGTAGGCTTACCTCCGCCCATAGGCTTCAAACCGGCACGCATTAAACCGGGGCGAGGCGCTCCCTCTCCCTCATCGCCGCCAAGCATAGGCTTACCGCCCATTCCGGGCTTGGTTGCACTGCCTTTAGCCATGAGGCCGGCACGCATACCTCCACCGTTTTTGGGGACCAATCCGCTGCGGGTCTTATGTTCGCCGTCTTTCTTTCCACGACGAGATTCACCTTTGGCACCCTTGGATGCTTTAGCTTTCACAAGGGGCTGAATTCCACCATCATTACCTACTACAGGAGCTCCAAGATTGGTAAGCTCGCGAGTGGCTGTGGGGTTATTGGGGTCGAGGAAAATAACACGCTGGTAAAGAGCTATAGCATGTTCAGAATCGCTATTATTTACATAAAGACCAGCAGCAGTTAAATAGGCCTTAATAGCTAGCTCAATGTTATTTTGTAAATGGTAGACTTCACCAAGACGCTCTTGAGCCAAAACATAATCAGGAGCAGTCATGATAATTTTGCGATAAGCTAAACTGGCTTGGTCTAAATCACCTTTGCGCTGACACACATCGCCAAGCGCAAACATAACGTCGAGATTTTCGAAATCGAACTTAAGAGCGCTGCGAAATTGCTTTTCGGCATCTTCCCAACGTCCCAACATAGAGTAAAGTTCTCCCAAATGGAAGATGGCTCCGGAGTCGTTACTATTGACAACTAAGATACGCTCTAAAGCTTCGCAAGCTTTTTCCAGCTGACCGTTAGCTTGATATAAGTCGGCTACTTGGTGGTACTGATTGGCGCCGCGTTCCACCTGGCCGTATTGAATATACATTTCGGCCAGTTCACGGCAAACATCCGCATTGTTGGGGTCGTCATTCAGGACATTTTGAAGTAACTCGATAGAGCGATCGCCCTCATCTAATTCAGTGTAGAGGCGAGCCAAATCGAGCGAACGAGCCACAACCTCAGCGGTATCGCCACGATAACGATACATATTTATGAGCTCCGAACGGACGTCAACAGACTCCGGTTCCAAAAGAAGCACATAATTAGCTACAGCCATCGCATTATCCATATCGCTACGAGCTATATAGATATGCATCAACCGCAAATAGGTACTTATCACCGACTTAAGCATACCACGCAAAGCGTAGATCTGAGCTAAGTTTCTGCAAGCCTCATCATTGTCAGCATCCAGTTCCAAAACTCTGGAATAGCTCTCTATGGCTTGGTCCCAGCTTCTGCTGTCAGCGAATGTTCGGGCCTCCTGCATCAACCCTTCAATGGTATCAGCCACGTAAGTCACACCACCTTCTAAACGACTTGTTAGCCATCTACTAATCCGTTTAGTCCAATCTTGTCGAAGTCAACCTCCACGCGTTATGCCCTCAACGCACTCTCGCTTCATTTCCATGAAGTCCGATACAAGCATCGCCATTTTTTAAAGATGCTAGCTTGACACCAAAAGATATTGTTGCGCTGCGGAGCGGTTGACCGCACGCCGCCTAGGCACTCCTCTGCTTAATGTCTTCGGCTGACAACTTACATTAGAAAGAAAAGCCAAGAACATTTTTAGTCGGAGAAGTCTAAAGAGGGCTAAAAGTTCGAACTAAGCAGAATCAGTTCCTGCATAAAAACTTTACGATATGCAGCATCATCGCATAAGGTTGCAGCCACATTTTAAAACAAAAAAATAAGCGGTTGATTTTACTCAACCGCTCATTTCCCTATTTGCTAGGCAAACTACTAGCTCAAGCTATTAGTCCATGATGTGAGGAGTGACCATGAAGACAACTTCGTTTCTGTCGGAGCTGTGGCTCTCATAGCGGAACAGAGCACCGATGATGGGGAGGTCGCCCAAGAGAGGCAACTTGGAAACGGAGTGTTTCTCGCTGTCACTGATCAAGCCGCCCAATACGATGGTGTCACCGTCTTTGACGCGTACTTTGGACTTGGCAGTGCGCTCGTAGGTGATAGGATACTGGTTGTTTACCAAGTTACCAGCGCTGGAAGTGGTAGGAGTAAGTTCAACCACTACGTGGCCGTCATCCTTTACTTCAGGGGTAGCTTCTAACTTAGTACCGATATCAACATACTGAACCTGGAACTGACCAGCACGAGGATCATAGAATACGATAGGATATCTCTGACCTACGTAAACTTCAGCTTGCTCGCCGCTCTGAGTGGCGATACGAGGAGAAGCCAAGGTTTTGGAGTCGCTGTTTTCAACTACGAAGGAGAGAGCAGCTTTGATTAAGAGAGGAGAACGACCGAAAGTACCGAGGTTGAAAGCGGTCAAGTCGCTTTCAGTCTCACCAAGGCTGAACTCATCGTTGGTGATCATGTGACGATCAGGGTTGTAGAAGAGAGAAGGTACAATTTCGGCGAAAGTGGTGTTGAATACACCCATAGCACCGGCGTCGTCACTCCACTGTACACCTAAGTTCTTGGAACCGGTTTCGTTGAGTTCTACGACTTTGAAGTCTAACATGACTTGCTTTAAGGGGCGGTCAATGTTAGCCAATACTTCCTGGACTTGCTCGATCTGCTCATCGGTACCTTCGACAATGAGGATACCCATGCGCTTGTCTAAGTTCAGGCCTACATCGGGAACCAAAGTGGCCAAGAGGGTCTGGATTTCGTCAGCTTTACCGTAGTTTACGGTGATGTACTCACGGCGAGGGGCAGGAGCGGGAGCGGGAACCTGATCGAGATTGGGCAATTTGCTCTTGATCTCTTTGAGTTCTTGCTGGGTGCCTTTAGCATAGAAACCGTTGATAGTGGGATGGGGAGTGAAGACTACGTCAGGATACTGACCTTTCAAGAACTCTACGATATTGGCAGCGGGAGCGGCCTCAAGTACGAATTCCTGCTCGGCGAGGTTTCTTCTAACGGAGCTGGATTTGGTCTTGGGAGTAAGAATGTTGTCAGCAATGGTTTGCAGTTTCTCAGTGGTGGCTACGATCACGGTGTTGTCCACGATCTTGTAGTCGTAAGGAGTTTCCTGCATTTTCAAAACCAAAGCCAAAGCGCCTTCGGGCTGTACATTCTTCAAAGTTACGGTAACGGAACCTTGTACGTCGGGACCGACGTAAACGTTACGTCCCATCTCTTTGGCTAAGAACTTTACAATGTAAACGAGGTCAGCGTTGACAAATTCCATATTGACAACTTTGACTCTCTTGGCAGCCTTGCGGGCCTTCTTAGCAGCAACAGCCTTCTTAGCGGGTGCAGCGACTTTACGAGGAGCTACATTGCTTCCAGCTTTAGCGACGGACTTAGCAACTGGTGCTTTCGCAACTTTCGCACTAGCGACTTCGTTTTTGGAGAAAGCGACGGTCACGCCTTTATTCTCCGCCAAAGCGGTGCAATAGCTGGTCTTGGGGGTGTCGCTAACATTCATACGAACCAAAACTACGTTGGCAGAAGTCTGAGCGACGACGATACTCTGAAGCAAACCAGTATTGATGTTCTGGTTGCGTTTTACGTTTTTACCTAAAACAGCGGGAGAAATCTCAACGCAGATAGCGTTGTCGGATTTAGACTGTTTGTACTGGACTGGTGCAGTGGTATCAGCAACAACCTTGATAAGACCTTTAGCATTGTCTAGGCTGTAATTGACACCGTTAATGGTTGCAGCATTGCCTTGAGCTGTTACTGCCATGGACGAAGACAAGAATAGTCCCACGGCCATCAGGCATGCAAACAGAAGCTGAATGCTTCTACGCTTGGACAAGAGCATTGGTTTTACCCACCTCCTATTGGCCATCACGTTCAATTAAGAACTTAATTACTTGAAACTTTTTAAGTTTCATTCCGAGGGTGCGACCCACCGTCCGGAAAGCCCAAAAGTTTTATGAGCTTTTTCCTACTAAGGTAGACCTTCCTGCAAACGGACAGACACCCTCGAAGGCCTGGCCGTGCTTTTTATCATTTTTAATTTTTCAAAAGAGACTGGCTTATATTCGAAATACTCGCTATTTTTTAGCGTCTCCGAATTGCTCTTTCTCCAAGGTGTAGCAGAACTTATGCTCTTTGCCGAGACCGATAGTAACAGTCTTCGCCTTAGGATTGATGTCCAAGATGCGATACTTATCAACTCTTTCGCCGACTGCGACTAATCTGGTCTGTCTTCCGTCGCTAATCATGGCTTCATATCCATGAGCGCCACGCAAAATACCATTAACGGTAATGCTGGGCTTGACGACTTTAACAACTTTCTTGGCAGCTTGCTTAGCTTTGCTGGCAGAAGTTTTAGTAACAGCTTTCTTCTGGCTTCTCTGGAGAGCAGCTCTCTGAGCGGCAGACATCTTAGAGAGACGCGCATTGGAAACCGAAGCCGGACCGACAACCATATTAAGGAAGGGGTCACGAACGGCAACTTTACGTCTCACAGGGGCTGCCTTTTTATGCTCGGCAACAGCCTTATCGGCGGCTACTTCGGTACCCTGAGCGGGCTCGACGGCTGTTCCGTCTCCAGTTCCTTCACCGGAGCTGGCCGTACCGGCATCTGTTACTTCAGTATTATCTTCAGTAACGGACTCAGTATTTTCGCCGTTCTCAGAAGCAGGAGTTTCAGTATTGGTACTCTCAGAGACCTCTACTTCACTACTGACTGGAGAGTTGGGGGTTTCTTCGGCAGTCTCTCCTCCACCGCAAGCGGCGCAAGCCAACATAGCGAGAGAGAGAGCAAAAACTTTACAACCCTTATTAAATTTTGAGCCAAATTCAGGCAGGTTCATATTTTTTCTAACCTCCCTGTCTCATGTATGCTGTAATAGGAATTTGAATCGTCAAGACGGGACTGCGCTTGTCGCCCTCTTTTTTATTTTCGGGCTGCAGAGCAATCTTGTCGATAGTTACCAAACGCTCTAAACGGAGATCGCCCAACTGATAAAGGAACTCAATCAGAGTGGAATATCTACCCTTCATGGTCATTTGGAATACGCGAGTCGGGAACTGCTTGAGAGCATCGGGAGTCGCATCAACGCCTTCGTCCTCTTCAGCAGCTTCAGTGTTGTCGGCATCGGAGCCTTTAGCAGCCTGAGAAGTCATAGCACCGGGGGTAATAGAGATGATCTCGAAAGAATCATCACCGGTACGATAGCCCTCTTCGTCGGTAAGTTTCTCGATCTCTTTGATATAGTTGGCTACAAAGAGCTCAGCTTTCTCAGGAACGAGGTTGGTCTGTACGACGCGGGCCAATTCAGCCTCCAACTCGGTCTTCTCTTTAGTAAGAGCAGGTAAGTCGGCGACCAGCTTGCGCTGTTCTTCTAATTTGACTTCAAGTTCTGCAACTTTAGCGTTGTTCTGTTCTACAAGTTCTGTCTTTTCTTTCCAGTCAAACAACCAGAACATAACAACAATGAGTGCGATTACTACGAAGGCTACGACGATTTTAACAGGTGTATTTATAGTCATCGTACCTCCTAAGATTCTGTTTCACTGGATGAAACGTCTTTCGAAGCTTCTGCAGACTGTTGAGCGGCGATACCGGCAGCAGCATCAGCATCATAACGAGCTTCGATTTGGAAAGTAAAGCCTACACCAGACTCAATTTTAGTCTGAGAGGTAGAAGACAAAGAAGACTCTGTAAAGATAGGAGAATCATCCATCTTCTTAATGAACTCAGCCACAGTAGCTAACGGAGGTCTGCCGGGGCGATGAGCAGCGATACCGCTCATAGTAACGGCTGTCGTCGAAGGTTCAACGGACAAACTGGTTAGCCAAACATTTTCTGGTAAGACCTTCCCTACTTCAGTCAAGAGATTCGCATACCGAACCGGGTCGTATTTCAAACTGGTGATGATTTTAATCTCACTCTTAAGTTTGGCAATCTGCGACTTGATCTCATCGATGACGGGCAAGCTTTGCTCCGTCTTTTTGATCTCTTCGTCTAGTTGCTCGATCTTAGCCTGAGAAGCGTCTACATCTGACTGCAGACGAGAGCCCCAAACTATACAACCAACTAGCGCGGCGCAGACACACACAAACAAAACTGCGACCAGCGGGTCGAAAGTAAACCTCTTACGCTCAGTAGGCAATAGGTTGACCTTGATGGTCATCGTGCACCTCCCTTTGGAGTATCAGCTCGACTAAGTTAACCGATCTTTCATTGCACTTATTGCTTGCGCAATGCTAAACCGGCTACAACCATAGCCATAGGCGCAAGTGCTTCGAGATCATCAGCCTCAATGCCCTGAACGTTCTCAATTGAAGCGCTCCGGAACGGATTAGCTATCTGACACTCGATACTTAACTCATTCGCCAAGTAGACATCGATATTTTTCATTCTGGCCGTACCGCCGGAAAGAACAACCAAGTCTACCGACTCTGCTTTTTCTTTAGACCGATAATAATCAAAAGAAAGCTGAATATCTCTAACCAAATCGTTCAGAACAGGAACGATAATTTTAAAGACACGCATCGTAGTGGGAGCCACAGGCGTAGAGTCGTCGCCGACTCTAATTGCACACTTTTCGATCTTGAAGCGCTCAGCTTCTTCGAAAGATAAGTTCAACTCCTGTCCGATGGCTTTCGTAAAGCTATTACCAGCTACAGAAATAGTTCTATTTTGGCGGAGCAAGCCCGCCTTAAAAATATTAATACTTCCCGATGAAGCCCCCAAATTTATAGGGCAAAAGGCTCTAAGTCTACAGCCTCAGGAATAGCGCCGGCAATTTGAATAAGCTCACGAGTGTTGGTAATCATTTCCTTAGGAGCAGCGACCAACAGAACTTCCATCATCTTAGGATCGTCGGGAATCGATTCCTGAAGAATAATACCGCTGACCTGAGCATCTGATACAGCATAAGGCAAATATTGCTCGGCCTGATATTGGATCGAGGTGGAAAGTTCGCGTTCAGTCATGATAGGCATTCTAATAGGCCTAATAACTACTGACTGACCAGAAACAGAGCTTACGATAGGGCACTCTGCAGGAAAATTGTTTTCCCTAAGCAGTTCTTTGATTGTTTCCCCCAAAGTTTGAGCATCTACAATAGCCCCATCTTTGATAGTGGCCGGAGGAGTAGGACAAGAAGCATAACGCGTGAGTTGAAGTCCTTTTTTGCCGCGAACCATAGCAGCAACTTTGATGGTATTACTGCCAATATCCATACCGCAAACTTCTTCTTCTTTTTTGAAGATCTTCTTCAACAACCCGTTGATAAAGTCCATTATTGACCTCTTCTCTTAAACAACACCACAGCTGTGCTCACTCAGTCAGCTCCAACCGCCACAAGGAAAGCTTTCTTCTTGGTTTTATAAAAACCTCCAAGAGAGCCACTACATAAAAAGTTACACTCACAGAGAATTTTTTTAGTTCGAGCGAAAATTCAAAACCCCTTCCGCTTACAGCTAATAGCCAATTCCTATATAAAATGGCCAATTGACTATAAAATCGGTGATTTGGCTCTTATAAAGCAAACATACAAAAGCGCCTATAGCCATAAAAGTCCCTAAAGGCAACGGATCTTTTCCTCTCTTTCCGGAGAGAACCATCATGAGCACAGCCACAGCTGCCCCCAAAACAAAACTCAAGAAGAAAGAAATAAGTCCTAAATTCCATCCTAAAAAAGAGCCAATCATAGCAGCTAATTTTATATCGCCACTCCCCATAGCTTCTTGTCTGCTAACTAGTTTACCTATAGATTGTATAGCCCAATAAAAAGACGCTCCCAGAACTATACCGTAGAGAGAAGACAAGCCGTTAAGCCAGGAGTTTCCTGCAGCTTCGTAACTTTTCAGACAATCAGGCAAAAGAGAGAAATCAAAAAAAGTAAAATCAACTCGCATAGGAATAAAGAAAGCGCCTACAAGGCCGACGATCATACCGCCATAAGAAACGGAATCCAAAATAATCCAATGGTCAAAATCGGTAAAAAAGACGACAATAAGCAAACACAGGAAGATAAAAGCATAAACAAATTCTGCATTAACTCCATTATAAAAGTAATACAGAAAAACTGACATACAAGCGGTGAAAGCTTCTATAGCTGCATAACGCCATGAGTAAGAACTACCACAAACTGAGCAGCGCCCTCCCAAGTAGAAATAAGCTACTATAGGCAAATTTTCCCACCAACGAAGAGGCGTACCGCAAGTACCGCAAGCTGATCCAGGTAAAACAACAGAACGTTCCAAAGGAAGACGATAGATGGCTACGTTGAGAAAACTGCCAATTAATGAGCCATAAATAAAAACAATAACGGCCCCTACCAGATTGCTGCTGTATAGTTCTTCCAACATAAAAAAGCAAAGCGCTCCCTTTTGCGATTCTCACCAGGATAGAGCAAACTTGACTGAGTGTCAACAAAAAAAGGAGCCTCCGCGAAGGAGACTCCTCTTTCTCACTTACGAGATATTAGCAGTAATAGAACTACTTACCGCCACCGCCGTTCACATCGGGGTCGGCGAGCTTGTTCTCGATCAAGCCCTGGGTAGCAGTGAACTTAGGATAGTTGGCGTCGCAGCCAGCAGCGGTGTGGTTGGAACCGGAGCAGTATACGGTGTATACGTCGGGGTTCATAGAGCTCTCGTAGGAGCTGGTGTAAGGAGACGAAGTTCCCTGGGAAGGGCACTTAGGAACCTGCTTCAGGTAAGGTTGCTGACCGTTGGCTGGAGTGGTAAGCTTATTGAGGTCAGAAGGATAACGGCCACCGTTGTCAGTAGCGTACATTTCGCAAGCAGTACCGATGTTCTTCAAGTTGGACTTGCAGGAAGTAACCTGACCCTGAGCACGAGCGCGGATGAAGTTAGGTACCAAGATAGCAGCCAAAATGGCGATAATAGCGATAACGATCATGAGCTCGATTAGGGTGAAACCCTTACGAGAAGAGACGCGATGCATCATCTGATGATTTCCTCCAAAATATTTACGAATGCAGGCCTAGCAGAATCTTGCCTTAGGCAACAACTCTACAGGTATGGTTGAATACTAATGCACTCCCCCGCCTTTGTCAACCTTGCATAATTGATTATGGGTCTAATTTAACAATTTTTACAAAAAAGCAAAAGTTGGAAAAATTCCCACCAATTCGGCGATCTTTTAAAGGAATTCTTCCAACTTTTGAAATCGGCTATGCCTACATGCTACACATAGACATATATAAGTTTTTTTTAACGACCTAAGCCATACTTCCAACCAGCTGATAAAGAGGCAAGAATACGGAAATAACGATAAAGCCTACAATACCACCCATACCGACAATCATGATAGGCTCTAACATGGAAGTCAGGGAGGAGAGCAAGTAGTCAACTTCTGTATCATAGAAGTCGGCAATCTTGGAAAGCATAGCGTCCAAGTTACCAGTTTCTTCACCTACAGCTACCATCTGAGTAACCATGGGAGGGAACATACCGGAAGCCCCCAAAGGAGAGGCGATACTTTCACCCTCGCGGATACTGTCTCTGATTCGAGTTACGGTAGCGGCAATTACTTCATTACCAGAGGCCTTACCTACAATTTCCAAAGATTGCATAATAGGCACACCGGAAGAGAGCAAAGTACCCAACGTACGGCAGAAACGTGAAATGGCCACTTTTTTGTTCAACAAGCCGAAAACAGGCAAGTTGAGTTTGAGTTGGTCGAATTGCTTACGTCCAGCCGGAGTCTCGATATACTTCTTGATGAGCACAACACAAACGCCGCCACCCAAGAAGAAGCAAGCCAAGAAAATAGGATTACGGGCCAACTTAGTAACACCGATCAAAATTCTTGTAGGCAAAGGCAATTGTAAGTTCATACCTTCGAAGAGAGATACGAACGTAGGCAAGATGTAAGTAACTAAGAAGAACACAATACCCATGGCCATAACCAAAATAACCACAGGGTACGTCAGAGCAGCTTTCACCTTTTTCTTTAAGGCGAAGTCTTTCTCCATGAAGCCGGCCAAACGCTCTAATACTTCATCGAGCACACCACCCATCTCACCAGCTTTCACCATACTGTAGTACAGTGTGGAGAAAACATCGGGATGTTTTTGCAGAGCGCTCGATAAAGTAGAGCCGCCTTCCACGTCGCGTCTAACTTGGACGAGAGTTTGTTGCAATTTCTTGTCTTCAGTTTGCTCAGACAAAATGTCAAGGCAACGAACCATTGCCAAGCCGGCGTTAATCATCGTGGCGAACTGTCTACTGAAAACCGTAAGCGCCTGCTCGTCGACTTTCTTCATATTCTGGAGCCAGCCAAGGATATCCCCATCGGCAGCGCTTCCAGATCGCTGTTCCATCTTTACGATGGTCATCTTCATGTCCTGTTGGACGATCTTTTGGGCCGCTCTGATATTGGGAGCTTCCAATTGGTCTTTTCTAATCTGACCCTCTTGATCACGTGCTTCGTATACGAAGACAGGCATTGGCGCCTAACCTCCTTGCAACAACTCTCTTTTCAACAAAAAACTAGATACGAGACAAAGAACCGACAAGAATGCACATAACGGGCACGAGCCACCAAATAGCTGACATAGCGAACACCTCCTGTTTATCTCTCAGTCACCCTCATAAAAGAGCGACTGTCCCAATTACACAATTTTCGTTCATTCGATAAGAGAGCCAGAATCCTTCCTATAAATAGGAAGGAGACTGGCTGTAGCTACTACTTGCGATTGGCGCTCTCAATCATGCGACGCAAATCATCGGCATGAGTAGTGTGATTAAGAGCCTCTTCCATAGTAATTTGCTTCGTGTTGTACAAATCGAGAAGAGCTTGTTCCATAGTTTGCATACCATGCTTAGAGCCAGTTTGGATAGCGTTGTAAATTTGGTGGCTCTTACCTTCACGAATAAGGTTACGCACAGCAGAAGTAGTAATCATAACTTCTACGGCAGGGACGCGGCCTTTGCCAGAAGCGTGAGGAATCAACTGCTGAGAGAAGACGCCTTCGAGTACAGAAGCCAACTGAATGCGGATTTGCTGCTGCTGGTGAGGAGGGAATACGTCCACAATACGGTCTACAGTTTGAGAAGCATCGCAAGTATGCAAAGTGGAGAAGACCAAGTGTCCTGTTTCAGCAGCGGTCAAAGTACCGGCCATAGTATCTAAGTCACGCATCTCACCGACCAAAATAACGTCGGGGTCTTCACGCAAGGAAGAGCGCAAAGCGTTGGCCCAGCTCATAGTATCTTGACCCAACTCACGCTGGTTAATCATGGACTTCTTGTGGAAGTGTACGTACTCGATGGGATCTTCGATAGTAAGGATATGGAAATTGTGCTCGGAGTTAATTAAGTCCAACATGCAAGCCAAAGTGGTGGATTTACCCTGGCCAGTAGCACCAGTAACCAAAATAAGTCCTTGAGGGCTGCGTACCATGTCTTCAATAACAGGAGGCAAATTTAACTCAGCGCGAGAGGGGATCACGCTGGAAATTGCACGCAGAGTAGCGCCTACATTGCCGCGCTGCTTAAAAACGTTGACACGGAAACGACCGTAATCGCGTACGCCGTGAGAGCAGTCCAATTCCCAAGTCTTTTCGAACTTTTCTTTCTGACGCTCGTTCAGAATACTGTAAATCAAGCGCTTGCTGTCATCTGACACCAAACGGGGCAGTTCGGTGGGAGTAAGCTTGCCGCTGATACGCAGGATAGGAGGCAGACCTACAGACAGATGCAAGTCGGAAGCGCCCTTCTCAACGGTAAGTTTAAGCAAGTCGTCCATGGTGTAGCGGAACGTAGATGCTACTGACATATTGTGACCTCCAGGTATTGAGCTTTAGTCTGTGAACTAAAAAAACCGCTTTACATTTCGAGCAAAAATTCTGAGCTGACAGACATTCAGCTCGACACTGCGCCCCTCCCCCCTTCAACTAAAGTGAGCAGCCAGCGCTTTGCAATACGGTACAAAAAAATTGATAAACAGCGCTAAACGGCTTGGCCTGACAAAAGATTCAGGCGCAAGCCCAAAAAGCACCTCACAACGAAGTTAGAAATCGCCGGAACTTTCTACGTAAACTACACGCAAACTCTCTTCCATTGAAGTGACGCCGGAAAGTACTTTGGCCAAAGCGTCATCTTGCATAGTACGCATACCTTCTTCGATAGCGGCTTGCTTAATTTCGGCGGTAGAACTGCGGTGCAAAATGAGAGCACGTACGCGGTCTGTAATAGTAAGGATTTCGTGAATACCAGTACGGCCGCGATAACCTGTCATTTTGCAATTGTCACAACCACGGCCGCGATAGAAGTTGATAGTAGTATCGGAGTACATGGAAAGACCGAAACGACGCACAGCCTCAGGAGTAGGCTCATAAGGTTCTTTGCAATTGGGACAAATCGTTCGAGCCAAGCGCTGGCCAAGCACACCGATTACAGAAGAGGCTACCAAGAAGGGTTCTACGCCCATTTCAACCAGACGTGAAATAGCACCGGAAGCGTCGTTGGTGTGCAAAGTAGAAAGCACTAAGTGACCGGTCAAAGCGGCTTCTACAGCAATTCGAGCCGTTTCGGTGTCTCGAATCTCACCGACCATGATGATGTCGGGGTCTTGACGAAGGAAGGCGCGCAAAGCTGAAGCAAAAGTCAAGTCGGCTTTATTGTTTACTTGAACTTGGTTGATACCGGGTAACTGATACTCTACAGGGTCTTCAATAGTAAGAATATTAGTCAAACCAGTATTAAGTTTATTTAAGCAAGAGTAAAGAGTGGTTGATTTACCAGAACCTGTAGGGCCGGTAACCAGAATCATACCATAAGGTTTTTCTACGACATCTTCAAACATACGCTGGTTGATATCGGAGAAACCTAACTTATTCAGACCAAGCATTACAGAGCCGCGGTCCAAAATACGCATTACAACTTTTTCACCGTGAATACAAGGCACGGTAGAAACACGCAAGTCGAATTCGCGACCATCGTGGCGCAAGTGGATTTTACCGTCTTGAGGGATACGGCGTTCGGCAATGTCCATATTGGACATAATTTTAATACGAGAGACCATAGGAGCCTGGATGTGCTTAGGCGGACTCATTACATCATGCAATACACCGTCTACACGATAGCGCACTTTTACGTTGCGGGCTTCAGGCTCAATGTGAATGTCGGAAGCTTTATCGTTAATAGCTTGAGAAATGATCAAGTTTACAACGCGGACAATAGGCGCCTCGTCAACCATTTCTTTGAGCTTGTTAATATCAATCTCGTTCTCTTCGATATCGTCTTCAACTTCCATAGCATCGCCGAAATCGGTATCAACCAAATCTTTGACGGCGTCATCCACAGCCACCATATCAGTAGTGCCGAACATGGTGCTAATAGCTTTTTTAATAGCATCTTCGGTAGCAATTACAGGTTTAATATCAAAGCCGGTAATTAAACGGATATCGTCTATAGCCAACACGTTAAGTGGATCGACCATAGCTAAAGTGAGCTTGTTGTCACGCTGCTCAACAGGAATGACGTTATAGCGCTTGGCTAAATGCTCTGGGATTGATTTTACTAGTTCGGCATCTAGAGCTTTTCCGTCTAAATCTACGAAAGCTACATTCATAGCCTTGCCTAGAGATTCGACGATGTCCTTATCGGTAACAAAACCTTTAGCGACTAAAACCTTTTGCAAAGGCTCTTTGGTACTCTCAGCCTGAGCTTTGGCTTTTTCCAACTGACGTTGGGTAATAAAGCCTTCTTTTACCAGCATAGCCCCAATTTCTTCTGGACTCTTGTTAACCATCCCAAACTCACTCCGTTGCAAGCATTTCACTCGACGCGAACATCATTTCTTCGCAAAAACGGAAAAAATTACACGCCAACTGGGTAAAACTGCTTCAAGCAAAATCGGCTTTTATCCTGTCTATATGGGCGAATAATTAAACTCAACAAAAAAAAAACCGTTCGCCTAGCATAAGCGCGACAAACAGTTTTTTTACAATAATGTTTCCAAAAATGTTTAAGCTTCGTTCTCTTCTTGAGCTAAATAGTTGACCCTCGGAGGCAAACTGGCTTTAGCTCGCTCAACTACTTGCTCAATCCAAGCCCTAACCATGCCGATAGCTACAGCGTTGGAGCCTCCCTCAGGAATGATAATATTGGCATAACGCTTGGTGGGCTCAGTATAAAGCATATGCATAGGACGAACCACTTTTTGGTATTGCTCAATTACTTCATTCAGACTGCGACCGCGCTCCATAATATCTCGACGCAAACGGCGGATAAAGCGCACATCGGCGTCAGTTTGCACAAAAATTTTAACATCCATGCGCTCACGTAATCTGGGATCGGCCAAAGCCAAAATGCCTTCAACGATTAAAATATGGGCCGGCTTAATAAGCTTAGTTTCTTTGCAACGCGTATGTGAAATAAAAGAATAAACTGGCTGGTTTACTTCTTCGCCACGGCGCAAAGCATCTAAGTGCTGAATCAGAAGATCATTATCATAAGCATCTGGATGATCATAATTGGTCTTGGGGCGATCTTCCAGGGGAATATCGGACTGATCTTTATAATAAGAATCTTGAGCTATAACTTGGACTAAATGAGGCGGGTAGGACTCTTTTAACTTGCGGGCTACCGTCGTTTTACCAGATCCAGTGCCACCGGCAATACCAATAATCAGAGCAGCTCCTTTTACGCCTCCATTATCGTGACACTCACAATTGGTATTTCCTGATGTTGTTTTCGTGCTCTCTGAAGTTTTGTCCAAAGACATGACTCCCGTCTCCTTTCACGTCGTTGCGCACATAATAGTAATAATGACTGTGGGTAGGACTGCAAGCCGCCTTTATAGATTCAATCCCGGGATTGCATATGGGGCCAACCGGCAGACCGGCATATTTGTAAGTATTATAAGGAGAATCTATCTCCAAATCTTTATAAAGTAAAAACTCCTTTTGGTAGCCAAGAGCAAATTGTACGGTAGCATCACATTCAAGCTTCATACCATCATTGAGTCTGTTAATATACACACCAGCAATAATAGGACGCTCAGAAGCTACTTGCGCCTCCCTTTCTACTAAAGAAGCCAAGATAATAGTATCGTGCAAAGAAAGAGGAGATTGGGCATTATGATAAGGCAGGGCCAATTCTTTAAAGCGCTCGGCAGCCGTTTTTACCAAAAATTCCACATCACAGTCCAAAGGCAATGTGTAAGTATCGGGCAAAAAATAACCTTCCATATTATCAGGGAAAATTGCTCCGTATCTTTTGCCCTGTGTAGTAGTTAAATGTAAAAATTCGGCAGCTGTGCCAATCTTATTTTTTTCGACTATAGCGGCACACTCTTTAAGCGTAAGCCCTTCCGGAAAAGTGACCGTTTTGGAAGCGGTACGCCCTTCTACGATTAGAGAGAGAATTTCTCTGGGGCTCATAGCAGCGCTTAAATTATAATAACCAGCTTTTATTAAGTGACCGTTTTTAAGGTAGCGTCCCCAGAACTCAAAAACACGAGCCGAACGCAACAAACCACGCCGCTCCAAATCGGTGCCCAAGCTGCGCAAAGTTGATCCGGGCTCCACTTTATAAACAACAAGCTGAGCTTTTGCCTTTACAGGGCGATCAAACTCTTGAAATTTTTGATAAAAGCAACCACCAACAGCTGCCAAGCCGACTATACAAATCAGCAAAAATATCAAAAATTTCTTCATAAATAGCTCCTCTTTCAGAAAGGATAGTCTATTGTAAACTTAAAGCGGGCAATCCTTGTGTAAAAACGGCGAAACCTGGGAACTGCTTTCTAAAAATCCCACTCCGGAGGATCGAAATTGCTCGGTCTGCTCTGTTTATCCAACCAACTCTGCAGAATAATAACTGCAGCTACTTTGTCTACAGACTGGCGATGTTTTTTCTCTTTCATTCCGCCTTCCCGCATAGCTTGATGAGCCATAACGGTTGTTAAACGTTCGTCCATCATTTCGACAGGCACTTGTAAACGCTCACGCAGAATTTGGGCAAAAGCTTCACAAGCTTCCGCTCTTTCACCGCCTAAACGATCGGTACGATTGGGCAATCCTACTACCACGGTGCCAATAGAACGTTCTTCGACCAAACGGCGAATACGCCCAGGTAAACCGTCGCGATCGCGACCATCCCACACATCATACGGACTGGCGATCATTCCCATAGGATCGGAAATAGCTAATCCTACTCTTCTATCCCCCAGATCAATGCCTAAAACTCTCAAGACTTCTCTCCCCTATTTGTAATAAACGGCGCGATTTTAATGTTATGTGCCAATTCTGATAAAAATGATTCCATAAAAGATATTCAGCTTCGGCATAGACAGCAGGCAAGTAGCGCTGCTGTAACGCTTCTGCCAAAGAGGTACTTATAAACTGTTTCCAAAGTGAAAATACCTCAGTACGTATTTCCGCTGCTTCCAAACGCCCAACAGCACAGTGTCCACAGAGCGCACCTCCAGCAGCAGAACTGAAACAAATTAAATCATGCTTAGCTCCACACAAAGTGCATCTATCTAAATCCGGAGCCGAGCCCATAAGCTTAAGCAAATGCCACAAGACCCAAACAGAAACGGCAACCCCTTTACGCGGACAAGAACTCAAGTTGTCCAGAGCTTCTGCCAAAATAGCATAAAAGCGCTCACATTCAACAGGTTCAGCCACATAGCCACCTTCTTGTACTCCTGGAGCTACCGAAGCAAAAAGTTCTAATAAATAGCTACCCCAGCATAGACATTCGTAGTCGGCATAAAAAGCAGGCCGAACCTTTATAGTCTTGGCTTGAGTTAAACGAGCCAACGCACCGCGTCCTTTTACAAAAAAGCCCTCCAATTCTGTAAAAGGTTCGACTTTGCCACGCAACGAGCTATGCGGTTTATTTATTCCACTGCATACAGCGTCGATACGTCCTTTGTCGGAGCTGAGCAATAATACAACTTCAGAACTTTCGTTCAGGTGACGACGATGCAAAACTATACTTTTTGCGGAAAATAGTTCACCCATAAGCTTTATCAAACAAAAAAAGCCAAACCTTAAAGCTGGTTAAGCTAACTCAATTTTAAGGCTCGGCTTCATACTAAAAACAGAACTTACATTTTGAAGTTGGGATCGCCTTGCATAATTTTAATAGAAGCGCTGGCGCCAATACGATTGGCTCCTGCTTCTACCAAAGCGACAGCACTTTCAAAGTCGTGAATACCGCCAGAAGCTTTAACGCCAATGTCTTTGCCCACAGTTTTGCGCATAAGAGCAACATGGTGGACAGTAGCGCCGCCAGGGCCGAAACCGGTAGAAGTTTTTACGAAGTCGGTGCCGCCCTTAACGGCTAAGCGACAAGCTCTTTCAACTTCTTCGTCGGTAAGCATGGCAGTTTCTAAAATGCATTTTACTAAACGGCCGCCAGCAGCTTCTACTACAGCGCGGACATCTTTTTCTACAAATTCGTTATCACCGGCTTTTAAAGCACCGACATTGATAACCATATCAACTTCATCGGCACCATTAGCAATAGCGTCTCTGGTTTCACAAGCTTTGGCAAAGCTAGTAGTGGCTCCTAAAGGGAAGCCAATTACTGTGCAAACTTTTACGGAAGAACCGCGCAAAGCTTCGGCAGCAGTGCTGACCCAACCGGGATTGACACATACGGAAGCGAACTTATATTGGCGAGCTTCTTCACAAATTTTAATAATCTGATCTTTTACGGCATCGGCCTTAAGAAGAGTATGGTCGATCATATCGCCAATCATGCGTCCAGTAATTTGTTTGTTTTCCACTTGACACTGCCTCCTGCGCCCCATGAGACGCGGTAAATATAATTCTTATCTGCAGCCCGGCCACAGACAAAAATCTTCTAGATTTTACGCTAAAAAACTTATCAAGCCTGCCTAGCCGAGGACAAGCCCTCAAAACTTTATTCGTAGTCGTAGCCGAAAGCACGCAGCCAATCGGGACGATCACGCCAGTCTTCTTTCACCTTAATCCACAGATCGAGGTAGACTTTTTTACCAAACAATTCTTCCAATTCTTCCCTAGCTGCAGCACCTATATCACGCAATTTTTCGCCTTTGCGCCCCAGAATAATATGTTTTTGGCCCTCGCGCTCTACATAAATTACCGCTCTAAGGTATTGTACATGCTCATTTTTTACAGCCGGACGACATTCCTCAAGCTTAATAGCTACAGCATGGGGAACTTCCTTATAGGTGCAGCGCAACACTTTTTCACGAATAATCTCTTCAGCTCGCCGCTCGTCGTCTTGATCGGTAATTTGCTCTTCCGGGAAGTAAGGAGTGCCTACTGGCATCATGTTACGCAGATGTTCGAGCAATTCAGGCAAATTATCACCATCTTTGGCCGAAACGGGATAGACATCCACAAAATCGCCTAAGCTGCGGTAGGCTTCCATACGAGGCAACAGAGCTTCCTTGGGAACTACTTTATCTACTTTATTGATAACCAACAACTTGGGAGAATGAACTTCTTCAGCTAAGAATTTGGCGACCATACGATCTTCGTCGCTGGGCTTACAAGTAGCGTCTACGACCATAACGGTGACGTCAGCTTCACTGCCTTCAGTTTTGGCAGAATCGAGCATCCATTCGCCCAAGCGAGTTTCGGCCGGATGAAAGCCTGGAGTATCAACAAAGACAATTTGACAATTACGCGAGTGGCTAACTCCCAAAACTCTATGACGCGTCGTCTGCGGCATGCCAGAAGTAATGGCGACTTTAGTACCTAAAATAGCGTTAAGCAAAGTAGATTTACCCACATTGGGGCGTCCAACTAAGGCTACAAAGCCGCTGTGAAATTCTTTAGCGCTGTGCATAATGTATATGTTCTCCCAATACGATCTTTAATAAAAAAACCTTTTACCGCAGAAAATATAAGCAAAGTTTTTATCCTGTCTAGTTGCGTTCCTTTGTTTAGGCTTAGGAAAAAACGCGATTTCCTTTTTCCTTTTTGCATAAAGACTTAAAAATAAGTTCAGACCAAGCTCCCATAGCCCAATCTATTTGCCAAGCTGGCAATTTCTGTTGATCTGTTAAGGCTACTAATCCCCAAGTTTGAGATTTATAAGTGAAAACAGCTGCATCATGACGAGCGCCGTCGTCCAACTCACCAGTTTTGTTATAGCTTTTCACTTGGCCCAAAATACGAGAAGGCAATTTTTCAATAAATTGCTGTCTACTTAAAATAGCCCAGAACTCATCAGCGTAACTTTTGTCCAAAACACTTCCTTGCCAAAGAGAAGCCATTATTGAAGCCAAATCTCGAGCCGTTGTATAATTTTCGCCCATTTCTTGAGGCGAAGCCATAAAATAACGGTTCAATACTGTATGCTGAGCTTGTAAAATATCCTTAATAAAAAAGTTGATAAAAGTAAAGCCTAACTTTTTGATAATCAGATTTGAAGCACTATTGTCACTAACGACAATGGCCAAACGAGCCAATTCACGCCAGCTAAAGTGACGCCCAGCTCCGACTTCGCAAAGGATGCCTCCCTCTACAATATCAGCTTCAGATACGGCTACTAAATCGGCTAAATTGAGACGATTGTGCATAGCTTCATAAAACAAAGCGGCTACAACAGGTATTTTTATAGTGCTAGCCGCTCTGAATTGCTTGTCAAGATTATTTCCAACAATAGACAATTCATTTTTTTTCTCTAATTCACTATTGCGATCGGACAATTTAAAAAAGGCTACACCAGAGCCGACTTCGCTTAAAAGCGAATTTAAGCAAAAATCCGTCCCTTCTTCTCCGATCTTGGGCAAGTTGGCCTTCTCATTGCAGTTGTTTAGTGAACTGTCAGACATGCTTTATATCCTCACAGCAACTTTTACAAAAAAAAAAGCAGCGGAGCAAAATCCACTGCTTTCCTCTTCCGTTTGTGGTACGGGAGGAGGGATTTGAACCCTCACGCCCTCGCGGACTCGGGATTTTAAGTCCCGTGCGTCTACCGTTCCGCCACTCCCGCATACAAGCGAATGCCAACCGTCACCGGCTGACCACGGGTGGTATTATGCACATTTACTCGCAACTTGTCAAGACCAAACTTGCAATTGCTGTTGCAATTAACAAATTGCTGTCACCTAGAGCCGCAGCGCTTTTTATAGCAACAGGAAAAGCACTGTCTCAATTGAATATACGCAAATTATGACTAAAGACATAGATTCCATCTCCAGCGCTGACGAGCTTCTGGAGCTGGCCGAGCAATTAGAAGACGACGACAATCTTGAAGAAGCCCTTAAAGCCGTAGAAAAAGCTATTAAACTTGCCCCTCAAAATGGCAAGGCTTACTGTGCCAAGTCAGGTTTGCTTCAAGATATGAATAAACCCAACGAAGCCTTCAAGGTTCTCACTCAAGCTTGCAAAGACATGCCGGAGAATACGGATTGCCTTTTCGAACTTGGCGCTTTTTTAAGCGAGCATGACAATCTCAGTCAGGCTGCTGGGTGCTTTGACAGAGTAAATCAGCTTGATCCCAACTACCCCAAAGTAAAACTTCTTTTGGGAAATTGCTTGCTCAAGCTGGGCCATTTCCCCGAAGCCATCGAGTGCTTGACCGAAGCCTTAAAGACTGATCTCAGCAATGTAGACAGAGCCAGAGTTCTTAACCACATTGGCGAAGCTCATATGAACAATATCCATTCGGATGACAAAGAAGCCAACCAAAAAGAACTCGAAACGGCGAAGGAATTCTTCGATAAATCTTTAGAGCTGAATCCTGAAGACTATATTCCTATCGGCAATATGGCCATGACTTACGACCGCATGGGAGAGCCAGAGTCTGCTGTTAAAATCTTGGAGCCCGCTTTAGCCAAGTATCCCGATCAGGCTAAGCTTTATGTAATTAACGGCATTTCTTTAGCTCTTATTGAAGACCGTCAGGCTGAGGCCGTGGCTTCTTTCGAAAAAGCCATCGAGCTCGATCCAGACAGTCCCGAACTTTGGTTCCACAAAGCCCACTACTATGTGCGTCGCAACGAATTTGACAAGGCCCTGGCCGTCTTTGAAGAAGGTATTAAAGCTCTGCCCAATAGCGGAGAATTACATTTGCAAATAGCTTCTTTATTGCGCCATTTAGCCGGTATCGAAAATTCCTTAGGCCACCACGAAGAGAGCAGAGCCCGTCTCGGAGCTGCTGTCAGCCATCATCGCGAAGGTTTGCGCCTCTTAGGCCGTCTAATCCATTGGGGATTCTTCTTTGTAGATGAGAACAACAAGCCAGTAGACGGTACCAGTGTAGCTATTGAGTCTGACCGAGCTATTCCTAGAGAGAAAGTAGCCGAACAATACTTCAACCAGCTCAAACAGCAAGGCCACACTATCGATGAAAAAGGTATTGTGGATGGTAAGTATCGTGTAGGTATGGCTGAAATACCCCCGGAAAAAATTAAGATGGCCGAAAAAGTAAAGCTTCTTTAATTTTTCGCTGTTCTTACCTACTACAAACAAGAACACGCAGAAAGAACTTCTGAATTTTATGGCGGATTACCATCTTCCAAAATTCAGAAGTTTTTTGTTATAAGCAAAAAAAATAGCCGCTTTTCTGAAGAAAAGCGGCTATTTTTAAGCGACTATAGAAAAAGCAGAAACTATTTAGCGCTGGTGAAGGGGGCTTTTAAGGAAGCCACAAACTCACCCCACAGATCACGCTTCAAAACTTTATAGCTCTTACCTCTACCAGGAGAAATAGAGCGAATAGCCGCAGCCATATCGGCCGCAGAGAGGAAGCGCTTCTTAGGATCGGTGCGAGTAGCCGTGCGCACAATTTTAATATACTCGTCACTGATAGCAGGATTTACGCCGGCAATAGGAGCCAGCTTTCCTGGATGGTCAACAGGATCTATGTAGGTAACCATCTGATGCATCAATACACCCAAACCGTAAATGTCGGTAGACTGACTGACAATGCCAGCTAAACCGTATTGCTCGGGAGCGGCATAACCTATAGTGCCCATACGAGGCGCATCAACTGGCAAATCTACCAAAAGTTTTCCTAAACCGTAGTCTGTCAACATCGTATAGCCATTAGAAGCCAAAATGATATTAGACATAGACATATCTGCAAAGAACTTGACAGGTTTGCTGGAATGGAGCGTCTCTAAAGCTTTAGCAACTTTATAGGCAATATCTAAAGCCAAGTTTTCTGGGAAAGGACGCTGACGAGCTCGGAAATATTCACTCAAACGACGTCCAGGTACGTAATCAAAGACAAAATAGATGTAGCCGTTCTCAATGAAGAAGTCGCGCAAAGAAGTGAGACAAGGATCGATAAAGTCCATATACCCCTGAGCAATAGGCTGGAAGTAAGAAGATACCATTGCTCTTTTTTCAGGAGCTTCGTAGCCTTCAAGCTTAAACTCACGAATGGCATACACGCGCTCGGAATGGCTTACAGACTGACTGCGATAAATAATACTGTCCCCGACAGTCTCCAAAACACTAACTAGCTTATATTCGCCTTGCAAAACGGGACGGCGCTTTTCGGCCATAATCTAAAAATCTCCCTAAATTTACACTTTCGATTGAGCGTTTTTTCTATATCGTCCGGTCAATACCTGCACTAATACCCTAAGGCACTGCGCAGAACTCCTTCTTTGCCCTTTTGGGATTCCAATTTCAAATAATTTTGTAAGCCAGCGTGATAAATAGAATCTTTTTTATTTTCCAACAACAAGATCTGGTTTTGGCGACGCAATTGTTTATTTATTTTGTAACTAAGCCACTCGCAAAAGCCTTCTTGATGGCGCAACCCCAAACGTCTAACTTTATGAGACATTTGCCAAACATGGCCACACTCATGGATCATAGTAGTCAGGAAATCTTCAGAAGGCAAACCTTGCAAAATATAAATACGGTAAACTTTCTTGCCTCCCCCAACGCCGTATTCCAAAGTTTTGCCACAAGTCATCTTTAGAGAAGGCTCGTTATCATAGTCGGAACGCATTTTTTCAGCCAAAACTTTTTGATCGACGATATGGATAGTAACTACAACATCATTAATATTGATGGAAGGCGAAATATATTGATTGATTAAAGATTTCGCTTTGCGGAAATAAACTTGAGCTGAGGCTTGATCATTTACAGCAGTAGTAGAATGGAAAGCACAGAGGCGGCGTCCATCTGAAAAGACTAAACCTCCACTACTTATAGGTAAGCTACAAATAAAACAGCGTGGCAAACCAGATTTTTCACATTCACTGCAAGAATAAAGATTGTCACGCAAGCGCATATACTTTCCGGACAATATAGGCTTATGACAATTGGAGCAAACCGGAGCAGAAGCTACGGCATCCTTTGGGCATACGATCTTGCCATCGTCCCTAGTGTAGTACTTGGTGCAAGTACGTCCACAAATAACACAACGGGGCAAATCTTTGGGGCAAAGAATTTTTTTGCCAAATTGGTAGTAGGTGCCGTAAATAGTCTGTCTACACTTGCTACAAATAATTTCTTTTTCTGCAGCAACAGCTGTCAAAGAGACGTTCAAAACGACTGCCGCACAAAATAAAATCAACAGACAAACTTTATGCCAATTTATATTTTTAATGCAGTCTATGAAAAGCAACTTTCTATCTGCCTTCTCTGGCTCTCTTGCCAGCTAGATATTCACCATAAACAGTATCGACATAATATTGTGTCTCGGAATAAGGTGGCACTCCTCCGTATTGCATAACGGCTCCAGGGCCAGCATTATAAGCAGCCAAAGCTAGAGGTACACTATTAAAACGCTCCAATTGAGAAGCGATATAACGAGTGCCACCGGCAATATTTTGCTCTACATCAAAAGCATCATATACGCCCAACCCCGAAGCTGTAGTCGGCATAAGTTGCATAAGTCCCACAGCTCCTACAGGCGACACAGCATTAGGATTAAAGCCAGACTCGTGACAAATGACGATTTCTATTAGCAAAGGATCTACGCCCCAAATTTTGGCATACTTCAGAATAATAGGATTAAGATCGACTTCTACCCAAGCCCGTTGTTTTTGCTGCGGATCGTTGGGATCCCAGCCATAATAGCTAACTAAACGCGGCTGACGCTTGCCTGGATCGAAAGTAGCAAAAGACCAGTCGTCTTTATAAGCATATCTAGGCTTAACTTCATAAACTTTATACTGCGGAGGAGCAAATTCATAGGTGCCATCGGGACGACGCTTGCCCTGAGGGGCCGCTTTGGCTGTAGCAGACGATTTAGCAGCGCGAGCAGCAGAAGTTTTTGTTTTAGAAGCAGTCGCTTTTTTAGCAGAAGACGAGCGCCTTTTCCCCTGATAAGTGGGATAAGTGCTACCATGCATAAAAGAATCGTTAGCTGCGTTGGTATAAAAAACTTCTTTTTGTCCATTTACAGTACGAACTTCGGCTCTTATTTCATCGGCACAAGCCGGAGCCCACGTCCAAAGGCCCAGCAAAATACCCACCGCCCAGCATACCATACGGCTTGTTGTTTTTGTTTTCCAGCTAAACTCGTGGCCCAAACAACTTAGGTACAAATTATTAAAGCTGTTCTTTATCATATTCATAAGTGAAGCTTACCATCTTTCCAGATATAGTGCCAAGTATTTACCAAGCGAAGGGCAAAGTAAACTTGGTGTGGTAGAACTGAGTATGACACAAGATAATCACACCCCCAATTTTAGTGCCACAAAAGCAAGTCTTACTCCTTTTTCCGATGCTGTAACAGCCAAATCTGGTTCACCACAAACTGGACGTATTTGTCCACGCTGTAAAGGAAGCGGAGTTTGCGTCGATTGCCAAGGCAGCGGCCTTATGGCTTGCCCAAATTGTGAAGGTCGCGGCATTTCCGGACATAACAGCCAAGGAGCTCCCCTCCCCTGCCGAGTTTGCAAAGGAGGCAAAACAGTCCCCTGTTCAAAAGTATGCGAATCTTGCGGAGGAAGCGGCCGAATAACTTCAGACTTTCAACAAAAAATTTTAGAGAAGTATCAATCTCCAGGCGATAAAACTCCCCACTATCCTCCCAAAATTACCCAAGCTATTATAGTGGCCTGTTCTTTGATCTACATTTTACAACTTATCTGGCCGCTTCAGTTTCGCATGTTAGTTTTTCCTTGGCTATCACCTTACGCACCAGCCTACGCTCCTTGGGAAATATGGCGCCTAATTACAGCAGCTTTTTTGCACGGTGGTTTTTTCCACTTGTTATGCAATTTATATTGTCTGTATCTTATCGGCCCAGAACTTGAAGATTTAATTGGTCACAAAAAGTTTGCGGCTTTATTTGTGAGCGGCTGCATCGGTGGCAATATTCTTTCCACTTTCCTCAATATCCAATCCGGCGGTATCGGTGCTTCTACAGGGATATTTGCCTTGCTCGTCGGCTATTGGGCTTACAATAAACGTTGGGCCTTAGGTTCAACCGAAAGGGCCAAAGCTTACGGTCAAGGAGCGCTCTTTTTATTGGCTATCGGTTTTGCCATGACCTATTTTATGGGCCTTGCTGTTTTAGACAACTGGGGTCACTTAGGTGGAGCTTTGGCCGGTTTTGCCTATGTCAAATTTAGCAAGCGCCCTTCTTAAAAAAAGCTAAAAAAAGCCCCAAGCGTAAAATCTTGGGGCTAGTGCATATTACTTAAAAGCTTATCTATAAGACTTCAAGCTAACTTCGAATTTGTAAACTACCTTACCGGAGAAGTTTACATCCTGGTCAATTTCCAACTCAAATTTCATACCATCTTTGACAGCGGTAACATCAGGCATGTTAGTCAAACTGTCTTCTATTTCAGTTTTGACAATACGCCAACCGTTTTTCTTTAAGCCGTTGACTATCTGATTGTACTCTTTCTGAGTGTTGGTAGTGACATAATCTTTTTCCACCTTGTGCATGGACTCTTCGTATTTTACCACGCGAAGACCGGGGATATTATCTACCCAAGTGAGACGCTCAGCCAAATTAGCCCAAGCGGGAGCCACAGCCACAGCCAACAAACAACCTAAAGTAAGAAAAAATTTCTTCATATATATTAAACACCCATTATTTACAATTTAATAACTATTGGACGCCAAACACCAATATCAGCGCCACGTGCTTTTTAATGTTAGCAAATTAATTTTGTTTCTGCAATATAGTTTTTTTTATAATAAATTTCACTGTCTAAAAAATTGAAAGCCATTCAATAAAAAAAGCAGGAATCACAAAATAACAATGCAAGCAGTAAAGGCTTTTGCGAGCGGGCTGCTGTTTTTCAACCAGCGAATTTCTCTTCCACTTATTTGTGCAAGCCAGTTTTTACTGTCTAAACGGGCAGCCTATCACTGTCGTTCAATCAAAGCCGTCAGCATACATATCTCGGCTATAAAAAAGATTGTCGATCTTTAAGGTAACATTAGCAATGACTATTAAATATATGACTCCTGTTCTTGGAGCTCTTTTGGGATTGAGCGCTTTTGCTCCAGCTTGGGCTGCTCCCCTATTCCCAGATGTTCCAGAAAACACTTGGGCTCGTGACGCCGTAGCGACTTTGGCTGCCAAAGGCTTAGTTGAGGGCTATCCCGATGGTACATTTAAAGGGGACCGCCAAGCTTCGCGTTGGGAAGTGGCTATTATTGTTGCTCGTCTTCTAGCTCAATTGCAGAACCAGCACGCTACTTTGGCTACTAAAGCTGAGCTCAACGAATTACAAAAATTGGCTGCTAGCCTCAAAGACGAATTAAATGTTTTAGGTGCCCGCACCGAACGTCTGGAAGCAGAAGTGGCCAAACTAGACAGCCGAGTAAGCGACTTAGAAAGAATTAGTTTTTACGGAGAATACAAGGCTCGCATTACCACCTCTTCACTGCGCAACGTGGGTATTGGCTCTTTAGGAAATCCTCCTATTTTGGACTACACTACTGCAGTAGGTAGCAACACAGGCGCCGGCGGTATCATTCCTTCTCCCTCAGTAGCTGCCGGACTAACCTTCAATACCTTTTTCTTAGGCGTAGCTTCTGTAACCGACTGGTCTACCGGTCGCCCCATGGTGAGCGGCACCAGTATTTCCCAACAACTTATGCTGGGCACTAAATTCGATTTAGGCAACTCTTTAGAGGGCGGTGCTGAATTTAGCGCTTATTCCAGTTGCGGAAATAAAGTAATGGATGCTTTCTGGGGAGTCCCTCAAGCCTACTTAAGCAATCCTTTTACTTCTACTATTGGAGCTAATAGCAGCACTCAAGGCTTAGAGCATGCGCCTTACGCCAAATTGTCTTTAGATAACTTCTGGCTTTTGCACAAGCCAAGCAAGACACGCTTAACCGTAGGTAGCTTAAAAGAGCAGAATTTCTCTCCTTTAGTGTACGTACCGGAGCGCAATCCCAATGCCTGGGGCGATTATTATCTAAACACCTACGGCGTTCAGCTCAAAGGTGAGACTGATTTATCTTCAGATTTTACCTTCAAATGGGAACTTATGGGCACTCGCTTAGCTAACGGTATTGCCAATAGCCTTTTTGACAAAGATGGTTATCAGTCTAGAGCTACAGGTGCCAACTTCGAACTAGTATTCAGAGACGGACAAGGCAATTTTAAAGCTAATATTCTTCATGCCAGAGATTGCGGCTTATACGACAAAGCTTCCTCAGGATTACACTTCCAAGATAACTTCACTTTAAACTGGGTAAATCCCAACGGTTATTATATTAACCAACTGGGAGGCCCCGGCACTCCAGCAGTGGCAGGCATGGGATCAACAACAGACGAGCGTCCTATCGCTATGGTAGGAGCCGCAGGCAATGATGGTATCACCGGCATACCCGGCGTTCCCAACGTAGGCGGCATCGGCGCTCAAGATATGCTCAATTATGGTTTTAGTGCCAGCTATGAATTTGACTTAGGCAATTTCAAGCCAGATATTTTTGCCGACTATGCCCACACCGACTATAAGCCTTCCATTCATTCTTCATATTCAGTTGAAGGCAGTGCTTATCGTCTCGGCGCCGATTTCAAAATGTTTAAAAACGCTTTAAATATCCAGGGTACCTATGTGAAAACCGATCCCACGTACGATCCTTTTGTGCTCAATTATCCTACTATTAACGGAATAGGCAACACATTATGGAATGTGCCTGGCTTTAACTATTACAACTCGCTCTATTCTTTACACGATACCAACACTTTTACTCACAACCGCAAAGGTTGGACTGCCAAGCTTGATTGGCGTTTCTGCCGCACTGGTAAATTTACTTTTGAGTATAAAGACTTAGAGCAAACCAAAACTTCATGCCAAGACGTACGCTATTCGGCTAGTTCTATTGCTCCTGGCACTCCTAATACAACCGTTTTAGGCTTTTCTCCCGGTTTTATGGATCCGGTTTTCTGCGGTTTTTCTCCCGAAACATTCGCTAGCGACGGCACTAACGCTCTAGGAAAAGTTTTGGAAAATCCGCGCGGTAAAGCCACTAACTGGTCTTTGGGCGTAGGCTTCAAATATCCGGTCGAGCCCAAGAAGAGCAAACGTTGCATTACTCTCTCCGGCGGCGCTCGCAGCACTCACTTTACACGTCATTCTAATCTTGCTAGTTTGATCAATACCCCCACTCGTTTTGGAGCCGAAAGCCAAAACTACGTCAACTTCTATTTAGATGCTTGGCAAGTCAATTTGGATTACGATATAACCAATAATTTGCGCATCCATACCGGTTATAAATCGGTGGATATGTTCGGTCACTTGGATCATTTAGGCGTAATGAATAATTATGCCAACACTATTGGTTCTAGCGATTTTGATATTATCAACTTAGAGCAACGTATTCCCAATATCAGTTTGGATTGGGATATTACCGACAGTATGTCTTGGGGGGCTATGGGTGAATTTATCAGCACCAAAGACCGCATGGACGAGGAAATTTTTGCCAGCCCCGGTATTCCCGCTATGAATCTAACTTACGGCCCACAAAAAGGCGCCCATCCTTTCAACTGGCAAGGTTTCTTAGTAAGTACCTACCTTAACTTCAAGTTCTAAACCGAACTCAGCATAACTAAATAAGCCACCCTTAAGATTTTTTCTTAAAGGTGGCTTATTCTTTGTGGTTAGCTAACTAGCTATCGCCTCTACTTTAGCTTTCTCCGTTAGAGCTAACATCACTAGCTCCATCAACCCAACCGTTGGTAGCTAAACTAGAATACTGAGGAGAAGCTCCGTCAGGATGTTTACAAGTGCACTTTATTGTGTAAGCTGAATATGTTGTATAGAATATATAAGTATACTCATTTTCAGCAACATTATTGCGAGCATAGGCGGGGTTGCCATATGGGCAACGATAAAACGGGCAGGGAGTTTTATACCATTCTTCAAATTTTTTTGTATTGGCATAGGAAGCTTCTTTGCCACCATGCTCGTTAAAATACAAACCGCGCTCAACTTTGCTAGCTTCAAGCCAATTAGCTAAACGTAAAATATTAGCCCGGCAAGCTTGACGGTATTGAGCTTCACGCCTATTTCTAAAAGAGCCAATAATACCTACAACTAAACAAGCCATAATGGCAATAACCGCAGCCACTTCTATTAAAGTAAACGCATACCGACGTCGACGGCTATAACGAAACATAAACACAACTTCCTTTCCCAAAAAGCAGCTTAACCAAAGCAAAAAGTGCTAAAAACGCCGATTTTTTTCGGAAAAATAGTTGTTCACCCTCCGAATAAGCTAAACGATAATGTAAATTTTTATCAGTTTAAAACAGTGAGCGTGCTCTAATATATTCCAAAACACTATCTGGAACTAAATATTGAGCGGAACGGCCTTCAGAGAGAATCTTTCGTATATAAGTCGAAGAAATATCTAATCCGGGAGCTTCAAACCAAATTATCTTATAGGCATTTCTTAAGTTTATCTCTCGAAGCTTATTTTTAAGTTCTTCTAAATCTACTCCTGGACGATGGATAACATAAAAATGCTCAAGCAAATCTAAAACATCATCAAAACGATACCAAACTGATTTTACCAAAGAATCGGAACCGGTAATAAAGGAAAAAGAAGCCTCAGGATGCTGTTCTACTAATTGCTGGCAAGTATACAAAGTATAAGAAAGCTTTTTCTGCTTTATTTCCATATCGCTGACGGTAAAGAGAGGATTACTCTTGGCAGCCAAGCAGCACATCATTAAACGATCTTGAGCAGAGACTTTGGGCGCATCACGATGTGGTGGCAAATAATTGGGCATAAGCATAATTTTATCCAAACCGGTTCTTTCGCTTATTTCTATGCCAACACGCAAGTGTCCACAATGCACAGGATTAAAAGTACCACCTAAAATTCCGATTCTAGTTCTCTTCACGTTTGCCAAACTCCATATTTCTGGTGAAAAATACCAGGCGTTTTCGCCCAGGATAAGCCTAGCCCTTGTCAATTTGCCAAACTTGTTGGCTGCGTAGCTTTTCTGTTTTTTAGCGGCGCTAATTTGTGTTTGGCCCCAGCTTATTTGCTATGTTTGCGCTTACCTGTTGGCTTTTGCAGTGTTTGGCTGCGTAGTTTTTACGCTTAGAAACGCTAAAACGCTAATTAGTGTTCCGCCCGCCCATTAGCTATTTCGTGCTAGCTTCATTTTTTACCATATCTACGCTCCGGCTGACTGGCCACGAAATGGCCAGAGGCCTGCGCTACCGATATGGCGAAAAAATTGCGCTATAAATTTAGGCTGCGGGCTAGCGTTCATGTTGGTTGGCTCCAGCAGCGGCTCTTC
>SFMI01000014.1 GCA_004554425.1 Candidatus Saccharimonadota bacterium
GCTAGCCCGCAGCCTAAATTTATAGCGCAATTTTTTCGCCATATCGGTAGCGCAGGCCTCTGGCCACTTCGTGGCCAGTCAGCCGGAGCGTAGATATGGTAAAAAATGAAGCTAGCACGAAATAGCTAATGGGCGGGCGGAACATAATCAGCGTCTCTAGACTGAAAAACTACGCAGCCAAACGAAGTAAGCAAGTACAGTCTTTATGCGCTTAGCATTTTGCGCTATGCATGTTAGCGTTAAATTTATAGCCACGTTGATTAGTTCGTTATATCCCTCCTCGAAAGATCGCTGACGCGATAAAGTTTTCTCCGGTGGGTATAACGAACGTTTTGAGCGGCTATAAATTTTATTTAATGTGTGTAGTTTTTAACCAACAGGCGGAAGCAGTGGTATAACGCATAAAATGGTTTGCAAGAATCTTAAGATGTTTTGCGAGAATAATTAAACGTAAATTTATGTTTAAAACTTGAAACGCTTTGGGCTGTTTGTTACTTTCATTATAAAAGTGAGGTGAACATAATGAAGCGTTTTTTGTTATGCGCAGTTACTTTGTTGTCATGTCTATTTCTTCATGCGGCTCCTCCTGTTTGGTCAAATGCTGTTTTTGATGATTGTAGAGGCAAATACTTTGATGGAGGGTGGCAAATGACTCTACGAGAAATGCGCAGCGGTAAACACAACGGTATATACGAAGTAAAATATTATGATTCATATTTCGGTACATGGCTTGGTCAATACTATGTGCTAGCTACGAGCGAGACTTCGTGCACTATAAAGTTTTATGCCTATCAGGATGGCAACAGTACTAATAAGGTGTATGTTGGCTACATGGATTCTAGCCAGCATTTTTGCAACGGGAAGGCATACTACGTTTGGAGTTTTTACTCTCCAAATAGAGATAAAATAGCTAAGGACTATGAAGAAGACTCTACTGATGATCCGTTCCCTGATAAACTTCCTGTTTTCCAGCTTTTCTTTGGAGAGCAAGAATAATAAACCCAGCATTAAAAATAGGTGTTCAAGAACGTTTAAAACGCTTTTGAACACCTATTTTGTTTTAGTTAATAACAAGCACGTCCAAACCTATTGCTGCTGTGGGTTGTGTGGTTGCCGTAAGTTTTAGCTGGCCAGCAGCTGGCATGGTTGTAATATTGTGGGTAAATACGTCTACCGACTTGGGAACAGCTAACAGTTTAGAATCAGCTTTCACAGCTGCGGCTTCGATTGTTTGCTCGTAAGTAGAGCCTTCCGCTTCTGTGTTTTGCGTCCAGCCTTCTTGGGTCAAGCTACAACTTACGACAGAAAGCGTCGGAACGCTATCTTTTACAGCTTTAAGCGCTTGCTTAGTAGCGCTTTGAACTAATTGGTTGTAGCTAAACTTGCTAGAATACAACCTTGATTTACTTACATCCAGCAAAGCCAAAGGCAAGTCGCCAGGGATGGCTTCAGCTTTATTTAGCTCAAAGCTAAACATCGGCAAACCGTTATTGGCGTTGACGGCGTCTTTTACGTAAATTGGATCGGTTAAGCTGCCGTTCAAAGTCTGAGCGAAATCGTCAGATTTCAACTCATCCATAGAAATAGCTGTACAGCCTAAAGCTTCGCCATAATCGGACCTGGCCCAGCAATTGGTAATAGTTTCGCTTTTATCCACGATATTATGGTTGGCAATGGCAAAGCATTCGCTGCTGCCAACTAAAATACCAGCGTTATAGCAATTACTGATCTCGTAATCGTGGCAATTAAGATATCCGGTCTCGGCATTTCTAGTTATGCTAGCTACATTCACGCCGTTAAGGTTGGCAGTGTTGTAACAGTTGGCAATAACTATTTTACTGGCGTCGGCTCCATCGCGGCTACAGCCAGCAATACCGCAAAGCGTACTATTAGGAGCTATATTAGCATTTACCAAATTGCCGTGGTTGGCGCAGTTTCTTATGATGGCATTTTGACCGCTATCCCAGGCATTAGCCAAGCCAACAATACCGCCAATTAAGACGGAACCGCGAACATTAGTAGAAGTTGTGGTGACGGTGTTGTAGTTTACACAGTTGATAAGATAAGCTGTCTCAAGGGTTCTGCCCACAAAAGCGCCTACATAAGTGCTAGAATTAGTAGCATTGCTGCTGACAATATACCCTTCTTTCAAGGTTAAACTTTGAACTTTGCCGCCGTTAAGGGTAGCAATCATGCCGAAGTGCTCGCCGGAGCCGCAGGCGGTCAAACCTTTGATAGTTTTGCCGTTGCCGTCTAAAGCGCCAGAGAAAGTGACTATTGGAGTGAAGCCAGCGCCCCCATTGTAGAGCGGAGCACTTTCGTTTACGTCGCCACGGACTAAAACGCCGCCTTCTATAGACATGGGGATGCCAATAGCTGACGAGAAGTCTAAGTTATTAACCAAGCGGTAAACTGCGCTAGTATTTTCGCGGATTTGATTAAAATCGTAGGGTGTACGCACCAGGTAAGGGCTGGCCTCAGTACCGCTGCCGGTCATACGCGAAACCCATTCGCTGTTATACTCGTTTTCGTCTAAAGTTTCGATGGTTACGTCTTTGCTGGAAGCAACTACAGCTTCCACGGTAGTTAAGCGCTGGTCGAAGCTATTTTCTTCTTGCCAAGCCATAAAATGGGCTTGTGCTTCACTTAAAATTATTTCACCATCGGAGGGTTGCGTTTCATCGGCGACAACAAGCAAAGCTCCAGCTTCAGTACCACTACCAATAAGCCAGTTAGTTTCGCTTTGATAGATAAAATAACCGACTTCAAGTTCAGCAGTTTTTTTAAGGCGATATAATTTAAAGTCGGCACGATTGAGCACTAGAGAGCCCAACCAAGCGGCATTAGGTATCGGTAAAACAGAGACTATAGCTTCCAGACCACATACCGCCTCTACATGGCTTTGCTTAACCAGGCCTAAAGCTTGATTATTTACGCATAAGTCGCCATTTTCGTAAGAGATACCATGGGCTCCGGCGGATGAGATATTAGCATTAGCGTGAGCCAAGAAATCAGCCCAGGTTAAGCTAGTAGCTGTGGTTTCGACGACTACTTTGGGTGAATCGGAGAAAATAAGCTCGAAGGGAATAACAAAGTTAGTAGCTGATCCAGCTTCGATCTGGTAGTTGCCTTGAGATAAACTGCCGTAAGCGACGGTTATTTCTTCGGTAGAATCGCCTTCTCTAGCCATTAAAGCCAGCTCTTTCCACGTGTAATTAGCTTCAGCTAAGGCCGATTCTAAAATGCCAACCAGTTTTACACTATTGTAGCTGACTTCGGTTTCTACACCGTTAATTGTGTAAGTTTGACCGGCAACATAAGTAACTTGATGGGCGATGCCTATACTTTGCTCGGCAGTTTGAATAACTTGGCCTTCAGCATCGATACCGCTTCCGGCTACAAAACGAGTAAAAGTTAAGCCCTGGTTACGAGTAACAGCAGCCAGGCCAGCCTGTGTGACATTCATTTCAATCATTATAAAAGCACCTTTCCTGTATACACAAAAGTATTGAGCGCCACGTATGGCTGCATAAGATTAAACGGCTCGCCGTAACCGGCTGTGGTCGTTCCGCAAGTTATAGGATGACTATGAATAGCAGTATTACCAGTAAGTTTAACAGGGTGCCTGTGCTCACCATTCTTGCTTGTGCGACTGGTTCTAGGATAATTTTGAGCGTTCGGGCTATACGGGTCTTTATCGTCGGCGACGGCATAATGAGCTTCATTTATTTTCGCAGAAGCTCCAAATCCTAGATAAAAAGAGTTATCATGATCGTTAACAACGCCGCTATAGTGATAATGGCCTCCAGTTGTGTCTGTTACACCGGAAACAGAAACGCTAGGAGCTTTACTACCGGTGTTGGCGTTTACTGAATGCTTATGCTGCGGCAACTCGCGTTCGGTTAAAGCATGTTCCGCTTCGCCGCCGGTGCTGCCTAGTTCGTAGCCTGTGCCTGCGCCGATAATGCAGCGGCCCACAGCATTAGGCAGACTAAAATGCTCTTCATCGGCGGCGCCGTACTTTGTGCTTAGCGCTTCAAAAAGCTCCGGCCATTCGCTGCGCAATAAACTGGCGCCATCGCAAAGCAGCGTACCTGCTGGCAACGTATCGCTAAAAGTTGAGCCAAACTCACCGGCAGGGATTACCGTTTTCCAAGCGGCTCCATCCCAATAGTGACCGACGCCATCGACGTACTCGATTTCGTTATGCTTTACGTAAATAAAACTATTACTGGCGTTGCTATAAGTTAAAACGTAGCTCTTGTGCGGCAGAAAAACACAGTCCACATCTTTGCCAGCTAAGTCCACGGCTTTAAGTAAAAATTGCGTACCGGCGCAAGAAATAGTATCACTGCCGGAGCTTAAAGCAATTTTCGGCACGAAGACTATACGCTGCCCATCGGAAAAGCTGTTCTTTTCGCCAGAATCTACCAGAGCAGGCTTTTTATTGTTAATTTGCGTAAAAATATGGCGGTTGGCATTGCTCACGTGTTCCAAAGGAGCAGCGGCATCGGGGGCGGTTTCGATAGTGAGGTTGCCTTCGCCAATTGAGTCAATGATGATAAAGCGATAAGTTAAGTCCTGGCCAGCAGGCAAACTTCCGGCGCTTTCCTCATCTTTATAGACAACAACTTTGTATAAGCACTCGGCGCTGGTTTCGGTTTTAGCGTAAATACCCAGCATTTTAAGCTGATAGCTTTCTTCCAGCTCCTTGCAATTAAAAGCAGCCGTCAGTTTGGCGTAATTGTCGACTTGCTCTACATTTAAGAAGTAGGCTGTCTGCCGCTCATTAGGCAAATGTTCCAGCTTAAAGGGCTCGTCCACAATATCAGAACTGGTGACAGCTCTAGTGTAAATAAGTCGATCTTCGGCAAGTAGCTTAGCTAGCATAACCCTGCCGCCAGTAGTTAAATAGGTTGTGCTCACGCGTTCACCTCGATTCTGGTTAAAGTACCAATAAACAGCTTTTTTATAGGTATATAAGGCGATAAGTTAAAACGCTCGGCATTAGAAACTTCCGCCGGAGTATGGCCACCAACTAAGATGACGCTGCCTGGATTGTCTGCCTTGGCGGCGGTAATCTCTTTTACTATTTGCATTATTGCAGCTGCAGCAGATTTGAGCTCGCTTTCAAGGACGTCTTGGGCTTCGATACCACCCTCTAGCAAGGCGTGAGCTCCCTTAAATTCCTCGATGGTGTAAAACAGGCGAACAGCTTGTGCCAGGCTTATTTTTATATCGCCGGTTAGTCTGAAGTAATAAGGCTCGCCGCCATATTCAAACCATTCTTTAATATCTAGGATAGGATTGATGCGCTTAATACTCTGACGTACTGCCCAAGGGGTGCCTTTGTAACGATGAAGCTCGACGGCTTGCTTGAGGAGGTCACGCTTTTCGCGATCTGTTTTGGCATAATCCCAACCTTCTATACCTAAGACGTGAAATTGTTTGGCTAGATGAGGCAAAGCGCTTGAATCGACAATATCAAACCAGTTAGTTAAAATTTTTGTCATATCGAGGCTTAAGCCGATTTTTCCCAACAATTCTTCCAAGGCTCGCCAGTAAGGATCTTTAGCTAATGGGGCCGGAAGCATACTTTGATTATTCATAGATGATGCTCCCTATGTTGACATTCCAACTATCTAAAACCGGATAAGAAGTTCCATCAATCTTTAATAAGCCTGGAGACTCCAGCTCTACGGAATAAACGCCGTCTAGTTGTAATAAAGCAACTATCTGAGATGGTACAATATCTTTACCCATTTTTTGAGCCAAAGTCTTCTTGTACTCAAGGATCTTTCGATTAGCTGCCGCTAAAATGGATTCACGATCGCTATTAGCATAGATAGACAATTGGGCAGAAAGTGAAAAATGGACAGCTGTCGGTGCTTCCACTTTGACTTGTACTGTCATGGGCCGGCATTTGTCGTTAAAAATATCGGCAACCGCTTGAAGTAACTTTTCGGTAGGCGCTCCGGAAGAAGTTAAAGGAACAACTCTCACTATACCTGGGCCTGCATTTTGAGCCGAGACGTCGACCACACTTTGATGAGCCGTTTTAGCCCAATAACGATAAGCACCGGCCGGCCCAGCACAGCTAAAGGATTCCAGCGTTTCGGGAATGCGCTCGCGATAGTGATCGTCTTCCTCTTCTTCTGCACCCAAAGCGGTGGTAGTTACATTGGTGGCTTCTTTAACATTTTCAACCGTTTCGGCCAAAACCAGACTGCCTGGTAAATATCCATTGGCGTCTGGGCCGGTAGTTGTGCATACCGCTTCACAAGTGGCCGTATCAGAATCGGCTGAGAAAAAGCAACTTTCAGTCGTTTCAAAAGTAAAAAGATCGTCTCTGGTTTTTAACTTTAAGCCAGCGGCAATTTCATGGGCATAGCCTAGTGGCTGCTGTAAAGAAATTTGCACAGCGCAGGAAGACGGCTGGGCATCCAGCCTTTGGCAGCCAATATTGTTACCATTTTGGTCTAGAGCGGCGTCTCTGGCGTACTCTGTTAAAGTTTGCTCTGCCGCTTCTTGGATTTGCTGGCGGATAAGGCATTCTACATAGGCCACCAAATCGACAAAAATTCTTTCAGGCTGCGCCGGAAATAAAGTTTTGCCTAGCTTTGTTTCAACAAACTCAATGTCTCGCTGAGTAATTTCATCAGGATCCCATTTACAAAAAACGGGACGCTCGAGCTCGCTCACAATATCACCTCCTGACTGATTTGCTGCTCATGCTCGGCTTTAGGTTTCCAAGTAATAGTTAATAAATAATGATGCGCTTCTTTAGCTTCAGCAGTAACAGACTCAACGTTTATGCGTGGCTCCCAACGTTTAAGCGCTTCGTGAGCTTCATAAATTAAGCGAGGCACGGCGTGATTTGAGGGAAGATCTAAATATTTGAAAATATCGCAGCCAAACTCAGGTCGATGTGGTACGGAGCCTTTGCTAGTTAGCAAAATAATTTCGATGCACTGTTTTATATCGTCATAGCCTTCGACTATTTCACCTAAAGCATTAAGTTTTGAGCTCCAGTCTGTAGCTGATATTTTCTTAAAAGAAGCATCAGGGATGGACATGGTGATTGCTGTTGCCTCCTTCATCCATAATAGAACCGTCAGCATAAATGCTGCCGGAGGTGTAAATGCCAGTACTGTTGACGACTAAAGGTGACATAATTTCAGCGTTTTCTGCTTGCAAAATAAAGTCGTCGCCGTAAATCTTTACATCGGCTTGAAGCACCGCCGATACTTTAGGCTGGCTGCCATCTTCTGCTACCGGCGCAGTACAAGATAAAGCGGCAGTATTTAAGGCAATTTGTGGCGACTCTAAAGCAATGCTTTGCGCCGCTTTTAAGGTCATGGCCTCAGCGGAAGAAACTGAGACCGGCCCTTCGGCTTCGATCTCTACGCTGCCGCCGGATGTTACCTTAATCTTTAAGGCGTGGTTCTCGCCATCGTAACTGAGTTCTGTTTCGTCAGCCATTTTAACGGTCATTAAATGGGCTTTACGCTCGTATTTAATAGCCGTTTTATCTTCAAATTCCATGGCGTAAATGTCGGCTTCAGTCTGGCTGGGCGGATCGGCTTCCGAGTAGATGGCTCCCAAAATGCAACCGTCTTCCGCATCCTCATCCATAAGGACATAGACTTGCTCATCTACTTCGGGCATATGGAAGTGCTTATTCTTGAGAGTGTTTACTTGCAATACTGACAGTTCGTAACTGTCTTGATCGTCATATTGGGGAAAATTAACAATTGCTTTACCTTTATCGGGCAAAACTTTTTTAACTATGCCAACACGTAATTCTGAAGCCATGTTTCCTCCCTAAATATAGATGTGCATATGGCCGCCGGTTTTGTAAGTGCTGTCGTTGACGTATTCGTTATAGGTTTTGAAGCCGACAGATTGAGCTAAACTCTCTAAAACGTAAGATTCTTTAGCGCTTATGCCATCGACGCCACAGTCGATAGCGCGTCCATCAGGATGGGCTTGTGAAGAATGCTTGCCTTCAGTGGTGCACGAAACCCAGAAAGGTTGCCCGGGCCAACGTTTGTGCACGAGTGTTTTTAGCTTATTAAAGCAAGCTGCCGTTTCATTCCTGACATCATGAGAAGTGCCGTCATCATCGACTATATGCGTCCAACCATTGGGATTTTTAACGCTGGGCTTGCCGTTGCCTGATTTTTTAGCCTTTTCGTCTTTGGGGTCGTCTGCTTTTAGCTCATTTCTGGCTACAGTAAGCGAGACAGTCCAACCGCTGGAGTTTATGGTGTGTTTGGCTTCCGATACAGTATAGATGCCGGATAATAAACCAAAACCGCTTAAATTAAGCTGAACACCGGCTACGTAATAATGCTGACCGATTAGTTTGAGAGTTCCGTTGACTTGTCTCTCATTGCGAGCGGTTAAAGCAGCTTTGGCCAGTGCCTTGGCTTGTTCAGCATTTTCCACCCGTCGAGTGATAATAAGCTCGTCTCCAGTTTTAAGGCCTTTAGCTTGTTCGGTATGGCAAATAAACTTTTTGCTCGCCGGATCCCAGCTGCGTACAGTACAAGCTTTGTACACTTTGGAGGTTTTGTCTGTAAAGCTATACTCATAACAGTGCTGGGGAGTAATTTCCAACGAGGAGCTATCTTTTTTGACTTTATCCTTCTTGCAGAAAATTAACTGTTTGTTTTTTACAGCAAAGTAATAGCCAAAATCTTTGGCTAATTTTTCCAAGAAGGCATAATCGCTGACGTCTTTTTGAGTGCGGCGTTTAACAGTTATTGACTCAATCTCACCTTGTACTTTTAAGCCATGAGATTCGGCTATTTGCTGCACGATCTGTTTAAGAGTCTTCTTTTCAAAAGTCGCGTTCTTATTTGTGTTTAGATCTTCAGATACTACCCCGGATATAGCACCAATTTCTATTATGTCGGGTTTTCCTTTTATGGTAATTGTATCAATAAAACACTTGGCTTTTATGGTTTTCTCCCCGGCGTAGCCAAACTCTAAAGACAGTTCATCTGTTTTAATAGGATACCAATCACCACGCCATTTGCTTTTGCTATCATCGAGAGTTAGCTTTATAGAATCTTGAGCGCCTAAACCGTCCGTATAGTCGATCTGAGTAATAAATTCAGACAGCGTGGTGGTTACATCTTTTTGGCCGAATTTAAGTTTGACTTGGAGAGTGGGAATATCTATAGCCATGGCGGTAAATCTCCTTTGTCTTGAGCGTCGAGTTCGTCTTCTTGCAAAATGGGGATCTGGATAATCGTTCCCGCAGGCAAAGTCGAAGTAATGGGAATGTAAGGATTGGCGCGTATTATCGGTTCATAGAGCGTGGGTATACCGTAAAATTTATAAGCTATCTGATCCCAGCGCTCGTCATCTATGGTTTTATATTCCAGATACTCTGAAGTGGCAGAATATTCGTCAGCCATTTTGACGCACTATCTCCTTTGCTGTAGTCGCTTTTTTAGTGTTTTTTTTACCTGAGGTTTTGGGCGCAGATGAGCTGGGAGTTTTCTTTTGGGCTTTGGCCGTAGTGCTTTTCTTGGCGTCTTTTACTGCTGGGGCTTTCTTTTTGGCTACTTTCTCTTGCGGAGGCACATACTCGACAAGAGAAAGCCTTATCTCTGCTTCCAACATGTTCCCTTGATTGTCGGTACGCTTGTAGATAAGCTCAAAAGACTTAATTAAATAGTTACCGAAGTTGGCGCCGCTGGTCAAAAAAAAGGGATAAGCCTTTTGCTCCTTGGCCATATTTTCCAGCTCAACATATTTGGCCAAAACATCATGGAAGTGCCAGTGTAAATGAATAGTTAAAGAACTTATTTGCCTAGCATTTTGGCCGGTAAGCTGGTAGGTACTTTTGCGTCCTACTAGCTTTTGCTCGGCATAGTTCCACTCGTCTTTGTAGGAGAGTTCGCCAAGCATGTATACGTCTAAAATAAAGTTACCAAAGAAGGCGTAGTTGTCGGTTGAAATCATGCAAAACTCACTCTCTCACGTCCAGCCATTTCCGAATCGATAATGGCCATCAGTTGGGATGGATGGCGACGTAACTCAGCAAGAACCGCAGCCACAGCTTCTTCACCGCCGCCGTTCATATTGATAACCGGCGCATAACTGACGCTGACGTTATTCTTGGCAGAATTTACCGCCGCTGAAGTCTGTGAAACGGTATTTAATGGCGATTCAAGCTTATTTGAAGCCACATTGATAGCTTTTTCTACTGGATCGGTTTTTATGGATGAAGCGATAGTCTCGCCAAACTTGATGCGATTGAGGTCGCGCAAAGGGCCGCGCTTGGCTGGGCTGAAGGGGAAAAAGTCACGAATATCTTGAGCCAACTTGCCAACCGTATCAGTAACAGCGCTATATTTAGACTTAATGCCATCAACTATACTATTGATAATATTTTGGCCAGCAGTAAATAAGCGCTCACCTAAACTGGCAATGGTGTTGTAAATAGTTGTGCAAACGTTGGAGAAAGTTGTGGAAATTTTATCCCAAGTGCTTCCCAAGAACTTAGTAAGATCGTCCCAAACTAAGTATAAAGCGGTGCCCATATCGCGCCAGAATTGCTTCCAGCCTAAGCTCATCGAGTCCAAATCAGACAATAAACCGCCATCAACAAAATAGGCTGTAGCTGTACCTAACAATTGGCCAAACTCCGCAACCTTTGCTATTGCGTCACCAATATCGCCAACGATTCCAAAGCCTGCTACTGAAGCTAGTAAGTTGCCGATTTTTTCTCCAACTGAATCTAAAAAGGGCATATCTTCTGAGGGAGTTAAAAGCCAGTCAAACCAAGATTTTAATTGGTTGATAGCCGGTTGCATCTGGGCTATCAGCTGAGGGAATCTCTTGCCAAAGCTATCCATAAAGCCGCGCCCGATGCCCTTAAAAAGCGTTGTCAGCGGCTTCCAGTATTTAATAACCAGCAAAGCGACCAGTCCTATAGCCAATAGCCAAGCATTAGCTGTAGCCAACATCCTTAGCGCACCGCTAACTCCATTTATTGTAAGGTGGAGCTTCTTAAAAGCTTCGATAGCTTGCATAGCTCCAGCGGTTACAGTCATGGAAACCCCTAAGCCGGTTAAAGCTACGCCTATGCTGCCGACAATGCGCAGAATTTTTGTTGCCTTGTCTATGTAGTCGTCAATTTCCTTGGCATTTTGGGGATCGTCAATCCAAGCATTTATCTGATCGAGCTTATCACAGACCTTATCTAATAAATCGGGAAGCTTAAAATGTTCGGTCAATTTCGTGCCGATGAGCTGCACTGCGGTCTCAGTTTGACCGCCAAAGGTCTCCCACTTCATGGCCGTGGTGTTCATAATGGTAGAAATCTTCTCTTGCATGGACTTCTGAGCGCCCATCTCTTGAGTGACTTCTTTAAAGCCCTTATGGCCACGCTGAATAATAGCTTGCATAGCGCGACCGCCAACGTCGCCAAAAAGCATACTGACAACATTAAGTTGGTCTTGATCGTTGAAAGCTTTAAGCTTGTCCAACTGTTTAACCATATTGTCAAGACCCTTAAAGGAGCCTTTGGCGTCGAAGAAGTCCAAAGTAATACCTTGATCGCGCATTATCTTGCGGTACTTCCCAAATTTCTTGGAATAAAGCACTTTTTCTACGCTTGACATGCGCTGGAGAGCTTGAGCCATGCCAGTACCGGCCATAGAAGCCTCGATACCGCTTTTAGAAAGCATACCGATTATAGCGGCCACTTCTTTAGGAGCGTCTTTTTTGCCTTGGCCGACAATCTTTAGAGATTGAAGCGAAGGGGCTACGTATTTGAAAGTCTCAAAAAGCTGATCTTCGGTTAAACCGGTAGCGCCTTTTACACGTTGCAATACGTCTACAACCTCGGAAGCTTTGTCGGCGCTGATGCCTAAGGATTCAGCGAACTTGGCAACCATAATGGCTGAGGATTGAAAGTCTCGGCCGCAGAGTGTGGCAAATTGTGCCGTGGCTTCACCTAAGCCGCCCAGAATAGTCTGGACATTGACGCCTTGCTGACGGAGCTCGGTAAACATCTCCATCATGTCTTTGGTGGAGCCAGGTAAAGCCACACCTAAACTTTGAGCTTTTTTCTGTAGCTCGCGCATTTGTGCTGCCGATTGAGCAGCGTTTCCGGTTAAAGTATTGGCCAAAGCAGCTTTGGAAGTATCCAGTTCCATAGCCGCTTTTACAGCATAAGCTGCGCCACCGGCGACAGTGCCCACCACGCCGGTTAGGGCTGCTCCCATGGTAGTTAGATGGCCTCCCACTTCGCTCAAAGCGTCGCTAAGTTCCCCGAACGGCTTGTTCATCTTTTCAACACTATCTTGAGCATGGTTAAAAACAGAACTTAGACGATCTGCATTGTCGGCAGCTTGTTGCAAATTAGGATGCAACGTCCCTAAATTAGTGTTGAGATTGTTGACGCCATTAGACATCCTCTCAGAAGCTCTATTTACCTTAAGGGCAGCTTGAGCCAGCAGCAACAAAATAGAAGCAGAAGAGCCTATTTTGGGTTCAACTTTAGCTAAGGCTTTATTGAGTTCGCGGAAGCCTTTGCTCAGTAAAGGAACCGTTTTTCTTAGCTTCTTAAAAACTTTGTCTGTGCGATCAGCAGCTCTGTTAACAGCAGGAAGCTTTCCCGCCAAAGTTATTACCGCTTTCCGCATAGAATTAAAGCTTGTGCCTAAGGGATTGGCGGCGGCTGTCATCTCTTTGAAGGTATTTTCCAGCGGACTGCTGGCATTTTTTACCGCTTCTAAAGCCGCGCTAATTTTCCCCAGCTTACTGCTGAGATCGTCTACTAAGCTTATAGTAACTTTCGTATTAAGATCTGACATGAGCCGCCTCCTTTCCTATTTTTTGTCGGGAACTGTATTAAGCTTTTCCCAAAGCAGTAGCGCTTGCTCTGTCCAATAATTGAGCTCATCTACAGTTAATTCATCAAGCACATTTAATGGCCAGTGCGTCACGTACGACAACATTAAGAATCCTGTGCTGTCGTACTTTGGAAGTTTTTTGCTTGAGCTCCCATTATTTCCAAATAGTCGCTAGCAGGCATTACATCAAGCATATCCATGGTTAACGGTTTGCCGTTTACAGTAGTAGAACGCAAAGCTGCCGCTTCGGATAAATCTACTTGAGAGGCCTTGCCTCCGTACATGCTCAAAATCGAGCGCATATCGATACCGTACAATTGATGAACAACGACTGTACCGCAAGTCAGATTCAGTGTTTCTAAAGATACCAGCTCTTTTTTCATTATGTTAAACTCCTAACCTAAATTGGCAAAAATAGCCGCAAATACATCAGAACCGCCGACATTAAACTTGTTGCCCATAACGTCATACTCGTAAACAGTATTGCCGTTGATGGTCAGCTTGCCATAATCGGCTTTGAAGGTTGATTCAAACGAAGTAGCTTTGCCTTGCTCGAAAGAGGGATCGGTGTTGTCGGAGCATCTTCCATGAATATCGACAACTACAGGAGCAGAGATCACTGTGCCATCAGTCAAGTAAGTTTCTTGGCTGGCACGAATTTGCAAGCGGCATACAGCAAGCGGATTAAAAAGGCACGGAGCTAAATCGCGATAGATGCTTGTCCACTTAATTTTTACTTCCGGCTGTTCAAAGCCATCGAATAAGTTAAGGTTGGAAAGCAAGCCTAAAGCTTTGAATTCACCAAACTTAGGTTTAGGGGCTGCCAATCCGGTAACGGTTTCAGCCATGCCCAACAATGCTCCTGAGTTCAAGTAGACCTTAGCGTTACTTATCTTGGCGATATTGATGCCGGAAAGATTGAGGACGCTGCTCGCTTTACTACCAATAGCGTTACCAATAGCATTGCCTATAGCTGTGCCTAATATTCCCCCGGCGACGGTGCCAAGTGTAGAACCAAGAGTAGAAGAAACTATGCTCATACAAATAACTCCTTAAGAACCGTAGTATTTGTTAGTAAGAACGACTTTATTAGTAATGCGTTCTAAAGCAGCCGGAGGCGTAAACTCATAATAAACAACTAAGCGCCCATCGGCCAAACTCTCTGCCGTGTTATCCTCGGAAGAGGCATAGCAAGTACCGCCAATAATCGCCCCTCTGGCTTCCAATTTGCGCAAGTAGCTGGAGCCAAGACTAATGATGTCGGAAATAATGGCAGAATTTAACGGTCTATCGATAAATTGAGCCATATTCTGCTCCAACGTGTCTTCAATCATGTCAGCCACACGGCGGCAAGTAATGAAAGTAGTTATACCTGAAATACCGGGGAAGTTTGCCAAGCGGTTGCCGTACGATTTATAGCCAGTGCCATAGTCATTGAGAATTGAAGTTATACCTTTTTCGTTAAGGCGATTAACTTCGCAATTAGGATCACTATAGCGAGAGGTGAGCTTCCTTTCTACGCCGGTAATTCCGGAAATAGAGCGGTTGGAAGGAGAGAACCAATAGCCATCATCGCGATCAGTTTGAGCAATTAAACCGGCCATAACCGAACTATAAGGGCATAACTGATCCGCGTCGGTTTCCTGGTCGTAGCGCTTGACGTGGGGATACAATAAATAAGCTCTCTCGGAAGTAGTTTGCCAGTCAAAAGTGCCTTCTGCACCTCTGGCAGTAATACAATCAGTAACAGAAACTCCAACAGGAGCATCAATTAAACAAATAGCACGTAACTTTTCAGCTATGGTAAGCATAGCTTCACGTACTCCGTTTTGCTCACTCCAACCAGGGCAGATAAGAATTTTAGGATTAAAGCCATAGAGAGAAAATACATCTTCCAAGGCTTGCAAACCGGTACGCTCACCTTGTTCGGAAGTCGATCCAATAATGTCGGCAGCAGTAATGTCTTTAACATTATTGTCTGTTTTTATTGTCTCTACATATTTGTAGCTAGCTTTTACTGAATCGACTTCAGCCAAAGCGCCTTCGGCGACTTTAGCCACTGCGCCGGTTTCAGCGTCAAAAGTATAGTCGGTATTTAGCTCGTAAATAGTTGCGCCATCGGCGGAAGTCAACACTAAATTGCTAACTTTTTCTGGATGGGTTACAGTTGCTTTATTATCTTCAGCAAAAGTTAAGACTTCGTCAGTGATAGTTTTCTCAGTTTCGGTATTTTCTGAAGGTATAAAAACATTAACCACAACGATAGTGCCAGCGCCGTGGGCGTGAATCGCGTCTATAGCGGCAGGAATGCTGTATCCGGAAGTAAGGCCATGTTCGGCAAAAGTACCGAACTGGGCTGCGTCTGAAGCACTATACACTAATGTAGGCTTATTTATAGGCCCTTTAGGGGCAGTGCCAACAAGGCCAATAACTGCGCTTTTTACTTCGGTTATAGTTTCGGTGCCAATCTTTATTTCTTGAGTGTCAACACCATGCAAGAAAGCCATTATTCCCTCCGTAAATTTTTATTCATAATCTGGATCTTGGGCGGTAAAATTAGGTAATTGCTGTAAAGCTAAGGTCTTAATATTGAAAGTTTGGATATAAGTCCAGATGCCGTCAGTCTCGTCTGAGAATTGCTCGTCAACTTGTTTTACTTGCTCGAGTCCTGGGAGCTTCAAGCCTAAAATCACGTTTCTGATACGTTCCAAAACGTCGTAGCAACCGCAATGGGTGCGCAAGTTCCTAGTTAAGGAAACGATCATAAAAGTAAGAGTGCGATACTGAGCGGTATAAGCCAGACAATAATCATCACCGAAACTAGATGAATCGTATTTTACAAGCACCGCTCCTACAGGATGGATAAAGTCATAATCATCAGGCTTATCTGGAAAAGCCTCGACCGATAATTCTGGCAATTCTTCCTGCAGTTTTTTGAGCAAGGCTTCTTCTACTTGCAATATCTTCATAAAGTTAGTACCGCTCCCAGACATCATCAGAAAACATGCGGCTAGATTTGCGTTTGTTGGAAAGGTATTCCACCGGCTGAGCGGCTTCTTGTTGAGGCGGATGGAATTGGCCAAGCTTGATGTAATCGAGCTCTTTTATGGCTTCCTCGTAGCGCTTGCGAATATTCTCAATATCTCCCTTATTGCGTCTACTATACAGATAGTAAGCAACAATATCGAGGCATATCCTCTTAAGTAACGGCGTGGGCTTCAAAGAGCTTAAATCGGAATAACGTCCACCTAAGCGGCCCATAATTACTTCCGAAGCTTCAGCTATAGCCGCTTGACAGCGCTCTTGATTGATGGCTACTGGCGGCGTATTGTCGTCAGTTAATTGGATGAGGACGCGCTCAGTTAAGTTGTTGGCTAAGTCGGCTATCGTACAAAAAAGCATAGCTAGTAAAGTACCTTTCCAAAGGTCGGAACGCGCCGCAGAAATATGGGTAAATACACGCAGTAGTACAAAATGACTACCTTGCCATTTACCCCCATTCAAAATGCATTTTGAACGGTTCTACGGCGATTTTATGTTATAAGGCTAGTTCACAGCATCTTTAATCAAGTAGCCCAGGTCGGGAGCCATGACCAGTTCTTTCAGTCGTTCAGTCACGCGAATGCGGTAGGCACCTTCTACGCCAGTATTTTGCTCGGCGATAAGCATAGTCTGGCGAGTACCGTACTCGGCAGTCATACCGAAGCTGGGCATATCGTTCAAACCGGCGCCAGGTGCGATATACAATAAAGCAATATTTTTGCCCCAGGCGCTGACAATATTGGCCGACTTGCCACGGTTAGCCGAATTGACGCGAGCTTTGCCGATCAGCAACTTATCTACGCCCAAAATGTTGGCTAATTGCTGAGCGCTAACCACGCCGCCAGCGTCGGCATAAGGATACACAGTGCGGATGATCTTGGGATGGAACTTGAGCACGTCGAAGACCTGTTCACCCATAACGATGACGTTAGGCCTGAAGAAAGGTACGCGCAAACCGTCATCGATAATTTTAAGCGGATCGGAATTGGCGGCGCTGAAGTTACTAGCATCCGCTAAAGTATTAACATTGCCGTTGGCATATGAGTTCGGATTAAAAATCAGATCGGCCATACGGCGCTCGCGGCCTAAAGTCATAAGCTCAGTAAGGTACGCGACGGTTTTACTTTGTAAATCGAAGCCATCTTGGGCGGTAGCTTTAATATCGGCCACGGGAATAACCTCGCTCAGACCATAACCTTCTACGGAAGCGGTCTCGACGTTAAAGCTGAGTTCAACTTCGTTAGGGATACCTTTGCGGCCGATCCTGGCTTCAGGTACAGTCAAATAAAGTTCCTTGGGAAAGACGCGATACTTGAAACTTTCGGCTGGCGCTTGCACGCGAGGCAAAATCTGGTCGGCAATGTAGGCATTATTTTTGTAGGCCAGGCTGACGGCGGTCAGCCTAGCATCAACTGGAAAAGGATAGTTATAACTCATCTATTTCTCCTTAGCGCAGAAGTACGCTGACATACTCGCCAGCGGAGGTAGTAGTGCTGACGGCCAAACCAACAGCCACAGAAGTTGCCGAAGCACCTTGGGCAGTACCGCTCTCGTCTTGACTCTGCGTCTCAGAACCGGAAGCGGCAGTGGCAAAAACGGCTACAGCCTGGCCGTGCTCGTTGACCGTCACCTCCGTACCGGCACTGATAGCTCCGGCGGCTTCAACTTCAGCGATGCCCAGCAAAACAACGTCTACAGTCTGACCGGCTGAAGCAGCATTGCGATCGATAGCACCTAAAATAGGCTTGCTGCCGTCGTTGGCTTGAGCTACAGTGCCGTCGGCTTTGGCGACAATAAAATGGTAAGCGCCGATGTCGGAGCTGGCTTTAAAGCTCTTAATCAAAACAGGATTGTGCATTAGCGGCCTCCTTCCATGACCATACGGACGGCCCGACCTAAGTCCAGGCAACAACCTTTGGCGGCCTGCTCGTCAACTAAACATCTTGCCTTAATGGCAACTTCTCCGGGAGTAAGCGACTCGGCAGAGTGGCAACAATCGTCCGAAGGGGCGGCATAGTTAATATAAAGAGTTGCGTTTTCGGGTAAAACCAAGTTTAAAAGCCCTTTAAATTGATTTAAAACGCTGTTTTCAGGGCTGGCAAAATTGGCTTGATCGCTGACAAATAAGCTTTCCATGGTGCTAATCAGCGGAGCCTTGGCTACAGGGTTAAGTCGGCCTTTGCGGATAAGCTCGTCAGCGTAGGCGGCGAATTCGACTTTGCGATTCTTCTCTTGCTCCACGTTTAGAGCGTTTTCCAAGCTCTTAATGTGGCTTTCCAGCTTCTTTACCGTCTCTTGAAACTGCTTTTGCTGGCTCTCCAAGTTGGATAAGGATACTTCTGGCTCAGTCTTTGGCGCTGCATCGGCGCGTGAACTCTGTTCCTCAGCTTTATTTTCAGCAGTTTGGCCCTCGGTTTCGGCTTGAACTTCCTCGGCTTGCTCTTGAGCGGCGGCCTGTTCGGTCTGGACGGTTTCGGCGGTGTCCATAGTGATAAATTCTCCTTTATCGGCAAATTGAATATCTTCCAGCCCTTTAACTGCCGGTGCTGCGGCTCCTAAGAAGCCAACATGGCGAAAAGTGCCGTCAGAATTGAATGAAATTGAGCGATTCTTGTAGAGCCCACGCTTTACGAGGTCGGCAAATTCGTCGGCAACTCTGGAGGCACGGGCTTGTAAGGTAGACCCCTGGCGACGGAATTGCTGAATCCAGCCAAAAGCCGGGGCGTTTAGAGTGGGATGGCCGACAACGATAGGCGCTGAGTCGCTTTGGTAGCTGGCAATAGCCTTGTCGATGTCGGCTTCCGTAAAAGTGCGCCACTTGCCAGAATGGTCTAAATGAGTGCCGCAGCGGAAAACGTCAAACCAATCGGTTAATCCTGGCATAAATAGCTAACCTCCAAGGGCAGCCGCTTTTGCTTCTTAAGCAATTGGCGCAAAACCACGTGCAAAGCGTCAAAATCGAGGCCTACTACGCCGATACAACCGGCAGTGCCGACCGCTCCAGCGTCTCGATGCAAGCCAATTTCCGTGCGGCGGCCTTTACCGTTAGGCGCATAAATAGGATCGGGCAAAATGTGGTAAAACTGGCCTTCGATGCCTTTGGTAGCTACGAAATAGCTTTGCAAATCGATTTCGTAAGAGCCAGGCGGAATAGGTGCGCACTGATCAAAATAGCGTCCGTAAACTTGGCGGCCAGGAGCACCGGAAGTAGCCTTAAACTCGCGGCCATTCAAAATAAAAACGCCGTCAATAATGTTAGGCTGAGCCTTTTTGGGCAAACGTAAGACAAAATAAGCCTTTAAGTCCTTCTCGTGGGGGCCAAAATAGACCTTATCGCGGGCTTTATCGTGGTTAAAAGCAAAATCCACGCGCTTGGCGACTTCCTTTAAGATAGGCACGACGTCTTCGCTAGCTTCGATGGGCTCTCGCCAGTTGTTGGTTGGGCAAATTATTCTAGTCAAATTATTACTGCCTCCATCGCGTCGCCGACTGGGCCTTGGAATAAGGAGGAAGCGAAAAACCAAAACCTAGTCGACGACTGCCGGAGCCCTTTATCGTTGCAATGAGTTTTGGCTCCGCAGCCAGTGTACCCAAATAGAAAAAGCCGTTCTCCTAAACTTCTTTAGGAAAGTTCTTTAGGAGAAGGCTTTTTGCGCCTTTAGCTATGTTCAAAAGAAAATAGCGAGGCATACCCATGGATTCCAGTATTTTACAAGACCTTAGTATGCTTGGCGGCGGTGGGTTGATGTTTATCGCTTACTACGTGCTGCTCCAAGCTACGTTCCGAGTAATTAAAAATCTGATGGATCGTTCTGTTGATTCATTTTCGGCAGCGATTGAGCAGCAAAATCACAGTTTCTCCGAGGTCATAAATCAAACGACCGGCTGGTTTGACCGTCTCACCACCCGCCAGGCCGTTATCGATGATCGCAACTATAAAGCTATCAGCCAGCAATTGGAAACGCTGCAATTTTTAGTCAACGCCGTCAGCCGCTTAGAAACTAAACTCGACAACATAAAGGAGGATCACCATAAATGACTTCCTTAGAAAGATTGCAATTAAAAGGGGCTTTATTTGAAGCTAACCACAAAGTCGACGCCCTGCGCTACAACATCAAAGGCACGGCTGCGTTGATTCGCAACGAGCTCAGTACTTACAAAATGCTCCATTTAGACGAAATTAGCTTGGAGCAATTGGAGGCCAATTATTCCCTTTTTAAAGACTCTTTGCTCAAGCTGCGCCAAGTTGAAGCTGAGATCGAGACCTTAAAGGCGGAGCTCCAATGAAAAGTCCCGAGTTAGTTGAGCAAGCTAAAAGCCTTTACGTCCACGACCAGCTCAGCTTTCGCGAAATTGGCAAGCGCTTGGGAGTTAATGAACGCACCGTACGAGTTTGGCGCAAAAATGCTAAAGACTGGGATAAAGAGCGCGAGGCTTTCTTACAAAGCAAAAAAGGCTTCCATGAAGACCTTTATGAGTTCACCCGCGAGCTGATGGCCAGCATCCGCACCGATTTACGCAACGATGAAAAGGTCGATCAGTGCCGACTTTACCTTTTTAAGGCCATACTGCCTTTAGTTGTCAAGCCTCGCGATTACGAAGAAACCAAACGAGCTGAAGAAGAAGAAGAAGCCGCCGAAACCGTCAGCAACACTACCGACTTAGCTGCCATTATTGCCGCCGCTATGAATATTACTCCTATGGGAGGTAAAGGCGATGGCTAACTTGGCCGATTTCTTGTTCCCATATCAGAAAGAATGGCTGGCCGATACCTCCCGCTATAAAATATGGGAAAAAAGCCGCCGTATTGGCGCTACCTATGTGCAAAGCTTGGAAGACGTGCTCGACTGCTTAAAAAAGCCTAAGTTAGCTGTCTGGTTTTCTTCTGCTGACGATTCCGCCGCCAAAGAATACATTATTTATTGCGCCAATTGGGCCAAAGCCGCTAACGCCGTAGCTTCCAAAATTAGTGAAGAGATTATGGATGAGCGCGACGACATCACCGTCTATAACATTAGCTTCAAAAACGGCAGCCGTATTAACGCTATGAGCTCCAACCCTAAAGCCTTCCGTTCCAAGGGTGGCAAGGTTGTTTTGGATGAGTTCGCTTGGCATAAAGACCAGCGCGCACTTTGGGCGGCGGCGCGTCCAGTTATTACTTGGGGCTATGATGTGCGCATTTTAAGCACCCATAACGGAAGGCAAAGTCTCTTTTACCAGTTTCTACAAGAAAAGAAAGACGGCCAACAAGTTTGGCATCGCCATAAGACCACTATTTTTGACGCCGTAAATCAAGGCTTGGCTGATCGCTTAACTAACAAGCGCTTAACTGCACAAGAGCGCCAACAATGGCTAGAAAATGAGCGTTTAACTTGCGCTAACGAGGACGTTTGGCAACAAGAATACTGCTGTAATCCGCTGGATGAAACGAGCGCTTTCCTTACTTACGAAATGATTCTGGCTGCTGAAAAAGCGCCGGAAGAAATATTACAACCGCTCAACCAGCTTAAGGGCGATATTTATGTGGGCTTTGACGTCGCTAGAAAGCAAGACCTTAGCGTTATCATTTTGGCCGAAAAAGCTTACAACGCTTTAATCGTGCGCCACATTATTACGCTCAAAAATACGCCCTTTTCCGAGCAAAAGCGCCTTCTTTTCGATATTTTGAAACTGCCCAGTATTAGACGCTGCTGTATCGACGCTTCCGGCCTTGGCATGAATTTAGCCGAAGAAGCCCAGCAATATTTCGGCGCTTATCGCGTGGAGCCGGTTACTTTTAGCGCTCCAGTCAAAGCCGAGCTGGCTACCGATTTGCGCATCGCTTTTGAAGACCACGCCCTTTTTATTCCTGCCCAGCCTGAATTACGGGCCGACCTTCATTCTATTAAGCGCGTCACTACCATTGCCGGAAATATTCGCTTTGATGCCGAGCGCAGCGAGACTGATGGCCACGCCGACCGCTTCTGGGCTTTAGCTTTGGCTACTCATGCCGCTAAGAGTGGCGAGGCGGGCACTCCCTGGGTAGTTAGTGGCAGTAGACGCGAATGCAACAGCCTTTTAATGGGCTTTTAAGACCGATTTAAGGGAGTTTGAAATATGGCTAAAAAGCAGAATAAACCAGCCGAAAAACAAGCTTTTCAATTAGTTAAAGCCAGAAGGCAAGACCTGGTGCAAGAAATAGCTACAGCTTTGCAAGCTGGCTACGCTTACGATCTTAAGGCCTTATTGCCGGATCCCGATCCCGTTTTGCAAAAGCTGGGCTATAGCTTCCGCATTTATGACGATGTGCGAGCCGATGCCAAGGTTTCGGCTTGCATCGAATCGCGCAAGGCCGGATGCCTGGCCATGCAGTGGGATTTATTCGGCACCAAAGAAAACGCCACAGCTACCGAAGCTATCAAGCAAGCCTTGCTCGATCTGGACATGCCGCGCCTTATCGGCGAAGTATTGGACGCCTTCCTTTGGGGCTTTCAGCCGCTCGAAGTTACTTGGAAGTACGAAAATGGTTTAGTCCTTCCCGCTAGCGTAGTTGGCAAGCCTCCGTACTGGTTTAAATTCGATAACGCCAACAACTTGCGCTTTATTTCTAAGGACAATCCCAACGGCCTGGAGTTGCCTGCCCATAAGTTTCTGCTGGCTCAACACCACGCTACTTATACCAATCCTTACGGCGAAAAGGTGCTTTCCAAGTGCTTCTGGCCAGTAGCTTTTAAAAAAGGCGGCTTGCGCTGGTGGGTTACAGCTACCGAAAAGTATGGTACTCCGGCTATTTTAGGCAAACTCCCTCGCGGTACCGATCCTAAAGAAATCGCCCAATTCCTCGATAATTTAGAGCGTTTAGTGCAAGACGCAGCCACCGTTATTCCCAACGATAGTGCCGTAGAAATTCTCGATGGCAACAGCGGGCGCGGCAGCTCTTCTTCTAGTCCACATAAAGAACTCATCGATCATTGCAACGCTGAAATCGCCCTGGCTATCGTGGGCCAAACTCTCAGCAGTGAAGTGGGCTCAACCGGCTCCTATGCTGCTGCCAAAACGCATAACGACGTGCGAGAAGAGATCGTGGCTTCCGATAAGCGCATGATCGAGCGCGTTATCCAGTGCCTTGTGGAGTGGACTTTTAACTTCAATTGGCAAGGCCAAGCTCCGAGTTTTGAGCTTTTCCGTGAAAGCGATGTAGACAAAGTCTTAGCTGAAAGAGACAAAATTCTTTACGACAGCGGCCTAAAGTTTACCAAAGCCTATTTTATGAAAGCTTACGGCTTTGCTGAAGATGATATTGAGCTAGACAACGGCCCGGCCGTCAGTTTTGCTGCGCCCACTAAAAAGCTAACTTCTGAAAACTACATGCCTAAAGAGCAAAGCTTGCACGAGCTGGCTGGCGACCTTATTCAGCCGGTTATCAACCTTATTGAGCAAGGGCAAAGCTTGGAAGAAGTGCGCCGCTCGATTATGGGCCTTTACCGGCAAATCGATACTAAAAAGTTGGAAGAGGCCCTGAGTTTGGCCTTTTACATGTGCAATGTAGGAGGTAGCGCCAGTGCCAGCCGGTGAGTTTAGCTTTGACATAACGCCCCAGGACGCCATCGATTACTTGAGCAAACGCCAGAAAACAGAGCTTTCTTGGCACTGGTCTGACGTGCAAAAGCAAGAGCATATGCGAGCTTTTACGGTAGCCAAAATGACTTCGGCTACTTTGCTTGATGATGTCCGTAAAAGCTTAGATAAAGCCATGGCGGAAGGCCAGAGCTTCCAAGAGTGGCGCAAAGATATTATTCCCAAGCTGCAGGGCGTTTGGTTAGGCAAAACTTACGGCGA
>SFMI01000119.1 GCA_004554425.1 Candidatus Saccharimonadota bacterium
TTAGATAGCGATACTTAAGGAATAAAAGTCGGAGGGGTAACCCGTTACCACGACTGGGCAGTTACAAGCCCATTACCTTTAGGTGATGGGTAGTTGACAGGTAATTCTGCCTAAACTAACAAAACATTTAATCATTAAAACGGTTTTTTGCTATTCATGTCGAAGTAAGTCAGCGAGGCTTTTAGTGAGCTTTGCTGGCTTTAAGGAAGATATTAATTTTGTAAGGATATTTTAATGACTGAAGAGTACATAAACATTATCGTCAACAATGAAGTAATGAGCATCGTCCCCAAGACAACTGTGGGCGAAGCGTTGCATGCCGACAAGAACCCAGAAATTATCGGCGGTTTGATAAGCAATGATGTAGTGGGACTCAATACTACACTAAGTGTACCCGTCAATCTTTATCCAGTCTTCCGCAATAGTAGAGAAGGTCGCCAAATCTTTAACCGTACTTGTTCTCTTTTACTGGACTATATTTTAGCTGTTCACTTTAAAAATTACCATTTCCAGGTAGGACAAGCTTTTAACCAAGGTTGCTACTACGAATTAGTTGGCACAGAAGAAGGCATCTCTGAAGAGGTAGACTTCGTTAAGTTAGCTGAAGAAATTGATAAGGCCGTCGGTGAAGCTATTGTTTCAGACTTAAAGTTCACCACCAAGATACACAATGTAGAAACGGCCTGCGTCCTTCTCAATGATCGCAGCGGTTCTATGATTCGTCTCTTAGAGACTTGGCCCTACTCTCAAGTGCCGATAGCCAGTTTAAACCATTTCCATGTAATCCAATACGGTCCCATTGCCCCGTCTACCAGCTATTGCAAAGGCATTCGCATTTCAGCCTATGAGAAAGGCATCTTCCTCCAGTTTAATAGCAAGCAAGCTACGCCTCCAATGCCTAATTCAAACATGCGTTTATTCTCAGCCTATAGAGAAAACCGCAATTGGAACAAGATGATTGGTGTGGCTACGGTTGGTGATCTTAATGAAGCAATTTTAAATGGTCGTATCAATGATATTATTCGCATTCAAGAAGGCTTGCACGAAAAGAAGATCATTCAAATTGCCGATCAAATTGCCGAGCGCAAGAATAAGTTACGCCTTATTTGTATAGCCGGCCCTTCATCCTCTGGCAAAACGACCTTCCTTAAACGTCTTTCCGTTCAACTCAGAGTGGCCGGCCTCGATCCTGTTACGATCAGCTTAGACGATTACTATCGCAATATTGAAGATCGTCCCATGGATGAGCATGGCAATATCGACTATGAGGCTCTGGAGTGCTTAGATATTCCTTTATTAACAGAGCATTTGCAAATTTTAGCCGATGGCGGCAAAGTTATGGCTCCACGCTACGACTTTGAAGCCGGAAAGCGAGCTCCAGCTAGTAAATCTATTCCTTTGCAACTCAATGACAATCAGATATTGCTCATTGAAGGCATTCATGGACTCAATCCAGCTATTGCCGACGCTGTACCGACTAGTGCTCGCTTCCGCATCTTTGTCAGTGCTTTAACTCAGCTCATTATAGACGAGCATACGCGCATTCCCACTTCCGATGCTCGTTTGCTGCGTCGTCTCGTGCGTGATCGCCGCTACAGAGGAACATCCGCTGCCGATACTATAGATCGTTGGCCCAGTGTCCGTCGCGGTGAGCAACGCAACATCTTCCCCTTCCAAGAGAATTGCGACGTTATGTTCAACTCGGCTTTAGTGTACGAAACAGCTGTTTTAAAAACTTTTGCTTGGCGCTACTTGTTAGAGGTACCTCGCAATTCACCAGCTAGAGTCAGAGCTCAACCGTTGTTGCGCTTCTTGGATTTGTTCGTGCCAATTTTCCCCGACGATATTCCTTCTAATTCGCTGTTGCGCGAATTTATCGGTGGTTCTAATTTCGCTTATTAAGTCTATAGACAACGTATTCGATATAGGTATTTTCTATAATAAATGTCTATATCAATAACTTTATAGAAACGTCGATTTCTTAAATGAAGTCGATGTTTTTTTTAGTGCATAAAAGGAAAGGCGCTTTTTCCAAAGTTTTGGAAAAAGCGCCTTTCCTTTATCAATATATATCAGTATACCAAACTACATTTCTTCTTCCGGTAAGATAGAAGCAGCAGCGTCCTCTTCAGGATCGACCAAACCAGCACGACTCAATACACCACGGTCAATACAATGATCAAAAGCCGTCTTAGTATCAATCCAGCCGCTCTTACAAAGTTCAATTAAGTGGCTATCCATCGATTGCATACCTTCCTCAGCTCCCATATGGATAAAGGAAGGAATCATCGCTGATTTAGCTTCACGAATCAAACCGGCAATACCGAAGTTGACCAACATAACTTCTTGCACAGCGACACGTCCTTTACGGTCGCGAGTACGCAACAACTGTTGAGCAATTACAGCTTTAAGAGACTGAGAAAGCATCTGACGAATCTGTTCCTGTTCTTCGGCAGGGAATACATCAATAATACGATCTACAGTACGGGCGGCTGAGTTGGTGTGCAAAGTACCAAACACTAAGTGGCCAGTTTCAGCAGCTCGAATGGCTTCGGAAATAGTTTCCAAGTCACGCATCTCTCCCAGCAGAATGATATCGGGAGATTCACGCAAAGAAGCACGTAAAGCTTGGTTGAAGCTCCTAGCATGAGTACCGATTTCGCGTTGCTGAATCATTGATTTATCGGATTTGTGTACAAATTCGATAGGGTCTTCGATAGTAATAATATGTTTACGTCTGGTACGGTTAATATGGTTGACGATAGCTGCCAAAGTAGTCGATTTTCCGGAACCAGTAGGGCCAGTTACTACCACCAAACCTTTATCGAAACGAGCGATATTATTGACGATAGGAGGCAAATTCAAATCATCAAAAGTAGGAATACGGTTAGGAATAATACGGAAAACTCCACCCATACCGCGACTTTGCAGCAAGAAGTTGACACGGAATCGGGCCATGCCTTCAACTTCATAAGAGAAGTCTACGCTACCTGTATCGAGGAACTCTTGGGAAAGACGTTCTGACAGAATCGGCAAAAGAATATCTTCAGTTTGCGTACTCTCCAAAGGAGGCTCTTCTAAAAATTTTATATCGCCATTGATACGTACTGCAGGCGGAGCGCCGGCTTCAAGGTGAAGGTCGGAGCCACCGTAATCGAGTACGACTTGCAAATAACTTTCAAGAATTGGGCTAGCACTCATCTTATTCTAAGTAGCTCCTTATCGCATTTACAAAAGTATTCTTGTCAATAGCACGATCCAAAGCTTCGTGAGGATCGATCTGGTGGCTCTCTACCAATTCCAAGAGAGAGTTATCCATCAAGCGCATGCCTTGTTTGGCTCCTGTCTGGATAGCAGAGTTGACTTGGTGAAGTTTGGCTTCGCGAATAAGTGTACTGATAGCGCTGTTGCATATCATCAGCTCGGTAGCCACCACACGACTGTTTCCGTCAATACGAGGAATAAGTTGCTGTGAAAGTACACCGCGCAACGATTCTGCTAACATAACTCGAACCTGAGATTGACGAGAAGGCGGGAAAACGTTAACCGCACGGTTGATAGTTTGGGCAGCAGATAAAGTATGCAAAGTACCCAACACCAAGTGGCCGGTTTCAGCTGCGGTAATAGCCAACTGGATGGTATCCAAGTCACGCAACTCACCTACCAAAATTACGTCAGGGTCTTCACGCAAAGCCGAACGAAGAGCGGAACTAAAGGACTCTACGTGCGTACCGACCTGTCGCTGAATAACCATGCACTTATTGACAGGATAAACAAATTCGATAGGATCTTCGATGGTAATTACGTGCAACGGACGTGTATTGTTAATATGATTTACCAAAGAAGCCAACGTGGTAGTTTTACCAGAACCGGTAGGGCCAGTTACCAAGACTAAGCCTTGATGGAAATCGATAAGCTTCATAACTTCTTTGGGAAGCAAAAGCTCATTAGGCGTAGGAATTTGTACGGGAATAGTACGTAATACGATACTTAAACCGTAGCGCTGATAAAAAGCGCAACCACGGAAACGGCGAACGCCAAAACCTGGTAAACGAGCCTCATAGGCGTAGTCAATGTCCTGTTCTTCTTCTAAACGCTCAAAGTCAGCCTCACTAACGAAACGGCGAACAATACTTTCAACCTCTTGAGGGGTGCTTTCCGGCATATCTAGCGGCTGAAGCGAACCATTTACTCGCAAGGTGGGAGCATGACCAGAAGTAATAAACAAGTCGGAGCCATTCTTGGTAAGCAGCTCCAGCAGCATTCCATCAATGTTTATCCCCAACTGAATCCTCCAAACTAAAAGCGCCTAAAATTAGCTCAGGATAGCCCAAAACTAAAACAGGCGCACAATGAAACTTTTGGCATTCCTCGGCCCTAAGAACTGAGGATTTTCAGGAAATAAAAAGCGTTTGTAGGCTGTCATTATTTCCCAAGGAACATGCCCGGAGTCCCTTGTCCACATCTTCGTAGGTGAAGCTTGAGCCTATAACCTTATATGAGCATACACAAATCGAGAGCTCAGTAAAGAATTATTGGAGCTGCACCTTAAAAACAAATTACACAGCGTCGGAAAATTTAGTCTTTCCTTGAGCCCCGATTTCAGCAGGGAGGAAAGAGTAAAGAACCGAACACCCCTGAGCAACTTCGACTTGCTCTTCAAAAGGCCTTCCTTGTATAGTGTAGAATGGAAAGGGCGAAACTGAAGGTCTGATGCATTTTTGTACCGGTATAAGAGGCAAGCCATACAAGAAAAAAACGCCTTCAATAAAGGATTTGCCTTTGTCAAATGCATAAATTCTTATTTTTGTGTAAACATCTACGAAAGGAATATTTTTATTATGTCTTTAGAATTGAATGCCCAAGATTTACAAATGGGTTCTTCTGTATATAGCAAAAGCAATGAAAAAGTCGGAACTCTCCGTTTTGCCATGTCGATCCCTACTCCACCTTACCAAATTTCACAACTTTTGATAGATCGTGTCGACGGAGTTGAGGGAGGCCTTTTAGTAAATATAGACTTAGTAGAGTCGGTAAGTAACAATTCTATCCATCTTAATATCAGCAATGACGAATTTTTTGAGTTACCACCTTTTGTTGAAGCCCAATGGTTTTCCATTCACCCTCCTGTAGCCCGCGATCACCGTACTTTAAGCAAAACAAGAACTCCTCGCCGCCAAGATCGCGGAGATCGCCGTCCACGCTATCAGCCTCGTCCTCAAAACAGAAACGTAA
>SFMI01000120.1 GCA_004554425.1 Candidatus Saccharimonadota bacterium
TTGCGGAAGCGATCAATACCTATCTCTACACGCTCCCGGCAGAAGCACGAAACGCATTTGTCGGCAGATACTACTTTGCGGATCCTATCCGGGAAATCGCAGACTACTACGGCATGAGTGAACCAAAGGTCAAAAGTATGCTCTACCGAACAAGGCAAGGTTTGAAAGAATACTTGGAAAAGGAGGGCTATGAGCTATGAAGAAAGAACACATCAGCGACGCTTTGAATATGCTGAACGATGATATTATCGAGGAAACCAACAATGTCCGCACCAATGCGAAGCCGAAGCGCAAGTGGGTTAAATGGGGTGTTGCAGCGGCTTGTCTGTGCCTTGTTCTGGCAGCTGCAATTCCTGCGCTGCAAAATAATTGGCATAACGTAACTGAAAACGAACCGCGTGTAGAGTTGACTTTGGAAGAAGTAATGAGTGACAAGGAATTTGGCGCTCAATTCCCCCAGAATATCCTGGAGGGGTATGTGCTGGAAAATAGCCCCGGAATTTATGGTGTTGGAGATAGCGCCGTATTGAAAGCGATCTTCTATAATGAGACACTCGGAGATGAAATGGTTATCAGAATTGCCACAAAAGAATGGTTCCATGTCTATGAGAAAGAAAGCACTGAGTTGAACACTATTCATTACCGGGAAACGAATGATGGGGCTGGAAGCTATATCTATTTTGAGGGCGGAGACAATATTGTTTCCTATTCGTTCACCATAAGGGATATTGCCCAAATTAAAGGATTTCTGGAAATGGTAGAATCAGCTGCCCGCGTTGAATTGCCAAGAGAGGAAAACTGAGAATACGGCAGGATTTATGCAAAAATTGATTTCGCCGCTAACTGGATAGCGCTCTATCATATTGCCGATAAGTTGAGAAAGCGTTTGGCCACGTTGGCCTATGTATTCCATAAGCATAAGCCAAGGCAAAATACCGCCGTCACAGTAGAAAAAGTCTTTAAAGTATTGATGAGCCGACATTTCGCCGCCGTAAACTGAATCATATTGGCGCATAGCTTGTTTGATAAAAGCATGGCCTGTTTTGGACATAACGGGTCGACCTTTAGCTTGAAGAACGATTTCTCGCGTATTCCAGTAGAGGCGCGGATCGTGAATAATGGTAGCGCCAGGATTCTTGTGTAAAAAACGGCTGGCAAACAAGCCCACTAAATAATATCCTTCAATAAATTGTCCTTTTTCATCAAAGAAGAAACAGCGATCAAAATCACCATCCCAGGCGGCTCCCAGGTCGGCTTTATATTTTATGACAGCTTTGGCGGTATTTTGCCTATTTTCTGGTAGCAGCGGATTGGGAATGCCGTTGGGAAAATGGCCATCCGGTTCGCCGTTTACAATATGCAATTTTATGGGTAATTTTTTAGCCAAACGCTTGACAATTACACCAGCTCCGCCATTACCACAATCGGCAACTACTGTTAAATCGGCCTTTTTTATAGCTTCTAAATCGACTAAACTTAAAACAAACTCAATAAAGCTGTCGTGAATTTCTTTTTTAACGGTGTGACCAGAAGTAGCTAAATTCAAACTCTTTATATCTTTAGTAAAATTCCAATCTTGAGTTACTAAACGGCGAATTTCAGCTAAGCCGTTTTCTTGGCATAAAGGACGGGCACCGTTTAAAACCATCTTTATACCGTTATATTCTTTAGGGTTATGGCTGGCTGTGATCATAAGACCACCGTCAAAGCCCAGCTCTCCACAAGCGTAGTAAATTTCTTCCGTACCGCATAAACCAATATCGGTTACTTCGACGCCGAAAGCATTTAGGCCGCAACAAATGGCCGCAGCCAAACTAGGGCTAGAAAGGCGAATATCGTAACCGATGGCAACTTTTTTAGCTCCGGTTACTTTAGCAAAAGCCATGCCCAGGCGTTCGGCAACTTTCTCATCTAATTCTTGAGGTACTTTTCCGCGAATATCATAAGCTTTAAAAGCAGATAAAGCATAGGTTAAACTGTTGCTCATATGTTGACTTTATGACCTTTCTACAGATAGAAAAAAATATTATATACAGCAAAAAGCCTGCCCTAAATATTAATTTTAGAGCAGGCTATCTAAATTTTACGCTAATTCGGGAGGCAACTTTTCAACCAATTTTTTGACATTGCCAAGCTGATCCAAAGGTACAACCAATAAATTATTGGACGATTGGATAACGGCCATATTATCGACGCCCACTAAAGCTATATGGCTTTTAGGATTATCAGTAAAGATAATATTATTGTGCGAGCGGTAAACGCTAATATGACCTTGATATCTGTTCTGGTCTTCGTCATGCTCAAAGAAAGGAGCTACAGCCATCCAATCTCCCAGATCGAGCCAGTTAAAATCGGCTTCTACGATACGTATTTCCTTAGCACGTTCCATAATTGCATAGTCAACCGATATTTTGCGCATCTTTTCAAAGGCGGAGGATAAAGCTTTTTCCCATTTAGTAGTGCCGTAAACTTTTAAAGTCGGCTTCAGATAATCTAAATGCTCGGGAAGCAGGCGGGCAAACTCTTCTAAAATTGTCTCTACTTGCCAAACAAACATGCCGCTATTCCAAAAGAAATGGCCGCTTTCTAAAAAGGCTTGGGCTTGTTGCTCTTGGGGTTTTTCTTTAAAACGTAGCAACTGGTAATGTTTGGGAGCGTCGGGAGTGAGCAGCTCGTCAAAACCTGGATGGTTAGCTGGATCGTCAATTTGGAAACCACATTCCAAATAGCCGTAAGCCGTAGCTGGGTAGGTTGGCTTTATGCCTAAAGTATATATAGCTTTAGAATGCTGAGCGCCGGCGGCAGCACTTAAAATTACTTTTTGGAATTTATCGGTAGGTTCGATATAATGGTCGGAAGTTAAAACCAGCATAGTACAATCGCCAAAGAGCTTTTGCACCAAAAGAGAAGACAAAGCCACGGCAGCGGCGGTGTCACGGCGGCAAGGTTCGCCTATAATTTGCGCGTCGGAAAGTTCCGGCAATTGTTCTTTGACCAAGCCAATAAAGTTTTTGTTGGTCAGTACTAAAATGCGCTCTTGTGGTACTAATCCTTTAAGGCGATCAAAGCTTTTTTGTAAAAGAGTGCGGCCGCCGAACAAATTCAAAAATTGCTTAGGGCGGGCCGAAGTACTGACCGGCCAAAAGCGTGTACCGACGCCGCCGGCCATAATAACGGCAGCTAATTTTGGCAAATTATTAGACAAGTTTTCGCTCATTTTTTGTTTTGGAGAGAGTTACTCTTTCCAAACTCCGCTAAGAAAATTCCGGCCTCAATTCGGTTTAAGTCATATAACTCCCCTTTTAAAGCATAAATAAACGATTGTTTTGTGGACAAAGCTTCACTTTATTGGGGTGGTGGCCTGACTATTGAATTGGACTATTTTTTGTTCTTTTCTCTAATCGAGTTTTTTTGGCAGGCACATTTGTTTTGGGGGCGTATTCCTAACCTCTAGCTTTGTAAGCGTTAAGGGATTCTTTCAAAGTTGAGGCCGAAAGCGGAGGATAAAAAATGAAGACTTATCGCGGCAAGATGCGTTTAGTTAAATTAGAAGGTGCTTCCTGGATGTTGGAAACGAGCGAGCGTCGCTATCCTTTGCAAGGCCTTCCGCCGGAATTTAAGCAAGAAGGGCTAGAGGTTGAAATAGAAGGAGAAGAAGAAGCTATTTTCAACTTTTTAATGGCTGGCAAAACGCTCAAAATTAGTAAGATTTGTCGGATTTAAATAAAATAAAGTTTGTGCAAGTTTTAGTTTTCGTCTATCTGATGGACAACATATAAGTAGGCGACTGTTCTTTACAAGCTGTCGTCAATATTAAGGAGAAGATCGGTGACTGAAACCAACTCTGAAGTAAAAGAACAAGGCTTTGCGCCTGAAATCGTCGAGCAAGCTGAAGCTCAGTTAGCCAAGCTGCGCCGCGGTACGGCTGAAATTATCAGCGAGAAAGAGTTGAAGTATAAAATTATGCGCAGTTTGCGCGACAAAAAGCCTCTGCGTATTAAGTTAGGACTTGATCCTACTGCGCCGCACATTCACTTAGGCTTTGCTGTCGTACTGCGCAAATTGCGCCAGTTCCAAGATTTTGGCCACAAGGTCATTATTTTAATTGGCGATTTTACTGCTCGAGTAGGTGATCCTACCGGTCGTAGCCAAACCCGTAAAGTTTTAAGCATTGAGCAAATCCAGGCTAACGCAGCTACTTATAAAAATCAACTTTCCGCCATTTTGGATCCTGAACGTACCGAAGTACGCTTCAATTCCGAGTGGTTGGAAAAGATGAACTTTAACGACGTTATTGCTTTATGCTCTCGCTATACAGTAGCCCGCATTATGGAGCGTGACGATTTCACCAAGCGTTTTACTTCCGGTATCTCTATCGGCGTACACGAATTTCTTTATCCTTTAATGCAAGGTTGGGACTCCGTCAATTTAGAAGCCGATTTGGAAATGGGCGGCACCGATCAGAAGTTTAACAACTTGGTCGGTCGTGAGTTGCAAACTCAAGTAGGACAAGAGCCTCAGTGCGTTATGCTTATGCCTATTTTGGAAGGCTTAGATGGCGTACAGAAAATGTCTAAGAGCTTGGGCAACTATGTTGGCATTACTGAAAGTGCTCAGGAAATGTTCAATAAGCTCATGTCTTTACCCGACGATAAGATCCGCCGCTATTTCGAGCTTTGCACCGATGTCGATTTAGACGCTGTCGATAAAGCTATTGCCGAAAATAATCCTCGCGATACCAAGCGTTGGTTAGCTCGCGAAATTATCTCTCTCTACCATCCTGCCGAAGAGGCTGAAGCTGCTGATGCCGAATGGATGAGAGTTGTTTCTCAAGGCTCAGTTCCTACCGATATTCCCGAAGTAAATGTTGGTACAGGCTCTATCAATGTTGTAGAGTTAATAGTCAAAGCTGGTTTGGCTCCCTCTAAGCGCGAAGCTCGTCGCTTTGTTACTCAAAACGCTTTAGCTATTGACGGTGAAACAGTTAGCGATCCTACGGCCACTATCGAAATTACTACCGGTAAAACCATAAAAATCGGCCGCAAATGGCGTAAGCTTGCTTAATTAGCTGTTGATTTAGTAAATAAAAGCGCTTCAGTTTTTTATAAGATAGGCTGAAGTGCTTTTTCGTTTTAGCGACGCTAAGCAGTGCACAGTCTCCCATTAGCTAGTTATTGCTGTGCAGCATAAACTGCATTTGCCTAAATGAAATTTATAGCCGCTCAAAACGCACCGGAGAAAACTTTATCGCGTTAGCGATCTTTCGAGGAGGGATATAACGAACTAAACAACGCGGCTATAAATTTAGCACTAACACGTATAGCGTAAAAACGTTAAGCACATAAAATCTGCACTTGTTTGCTTGCTCGTTTGGTTGCATAGTTTTTCAGCCTAGAAACGCTAATTAGTGTACGGCCCGCCTGTTAGCTATTTAGTGTTAGCTTTATTTTTTACCATATCTACGCTCCGGCTGACTGGCCTTGCGGCCAGAGGCCTGCGCTACCCTCATGTTCATGTTGGCTGGCTCCAGCAGCGGCTCTTCCAGGCTCGAACTGGCCTAACGGCCAATATTCTTCGCCTTCCATCGCCACTGCCTCCGCCTGCTGGTTAAAAACTACGCGCATTAAATGAAATTTATAGCCGCTAAAAACGTTCGTTATACCCCCGGAGAAAACTTTATCGCGTTAGCGATGTTTTCGAGGAGGGATATAACGAACCAATCAACGTGGCTATAAATTTAGCACTAACACGTATAGCGCATAAAATGATTTGCGAGAACTTTTAGTCCATATTTTGGCTAAAAGATACAAAAAGGCCAAATAAACATAAGTGCAGAAAATAGCCTAATTATTAAAAAACTGGGACATTTATTATGGCTTATACTGCTCTTGAAGCTGTGGAAATTGCTTTAAATCTACTTGGCAAACCATCTAGTGTTCGCGAGATTACTAATTATATATTGCAGAATAAACTTTGGAAAACTTCCGGTAAGACCCCTGATGCTACCGTTAGAGAAAGAATTTATCGCGATTCACAAAAGAATGGCAAAAAATCTAAAATTTGTAAAGTTGGCCGCGGCATTTTTGATTTACGTGAACGCCATGAGATTTCACAGCCATTAGAAGAACAATTGGACTATATTGTCAGTAATAACAGTTTAGAAGAAAATAGCTCTGTAGAAATAGATGTGCCGGAAGCTGAAGAGCAGCAGCCAAAGCATATTGAAGAAAATGCCTACTATGATGCTTCTGAAGTAAAGAAAATTCTTCGCGATAGGCTTATAAATATGAGCCCTAGTGCTTTTGAACACTTAATCGGTAAACTTTTAGAGGCCATTGGCTTTCGAGCTGATGTGACCAAAGCCAGCCATGATGGCGGAGTTGACGTGCGTGGTGAATTGGTTATCGATAATGTTATTCGTGTCAAAATGAGCGTTCAGGCCAAGAGATATAAGATAGGCAACAATGTGCAAGCTCCTGTTGTTCAGCAATTGCGTGGAAGCGTAAATACAGTAGAGCTTGAGCGTGGTTTACTTATTACTACCAGCGATTTTACTAACGTCGCTTACCGGGAAGCAGAAGCTTACGGTAAAGCCAATATCGATTTAATGAATGGCGAAAAATTGGTAGAGCTTCTCTTAAAGTACGAGATAGGAGTAAAATCGCAAAAAGTCTACACTATAGACGAAAGCATGTTTTCCGATTTAGCGACGCTAAGCAGTGCACAGTCTCCCATTAGCTAGTTATTGCTGTGCAGCATAAACTGCATTTGCCTAAATGAAATTTATAGCCGCTCAAAACG
>SFMI01000121.1 GCA_004554425.1 Candidatus Saccharimonadota bacterium
GAAGTGGACACGCCCGTAAGAATAAGGGTTGCCTAGCAATAGGTGGAAACTTAAATACCAAACTTCTTAAATAGGAGCGTTAGCTCCTTAGAAGCCCATAACCTTTAGGTGATGGGTAGTTCACCTTGGCTATCCTAACTATTGGGGCACCATGCCTATGGCCGTTTTCACTTTTTTGAAGCGCTACGACTTTAGTGGCAAACACATTAAGCCTTTCTGTACTCACGAAGGCAGCGGCATGGGACGCAGTGAGAGCGATATTAAGAAAGTTTGTCTCCAAGCTATTGTGGAAAAAGGCTTAGCGATTGTGGGCAGCCGTGTAGATAGCTCGGAAAATACTTTAAAAACTTGGGCGAACGCCTAGCACAGCACGTTTATAAAACAGCTGAGTCTTAATAACTACAACATCTTTGAGGAGAGTATAATTATGGAAGAATTTGATAAACAAAATATTTTTGGCAAAGGCCAAGCTAATACCGCTTACGCTCAATATTTTGTAGGTAACTCTTATTTAAATCCACTAACTAAACCAGGTGAATCAGCTGTTTTTCTGGCTAATGTAACTTTTGAGCCCGGCTGCCGTAACAACTGGCATATCCACAAAGCTACTAAAGGCGGAGGTCAAATCCTTATTTGCACCGCTGGTAAAGGTTGGTACCAGGAAGAAGACAAAGAGCCACAAGAACTTACTCCCGGAACAGTAATCGTTATTCCGGCTAACGTTAAACATTGGCATGGAGCCCAAAAAGATTCTTGGTTTAGCCATATTGCCGTAGAAGTGCCGGGCGAAAATACTTCTAATCAATGGTGCGAGCCTGTAGAAAATGCTGCGTTGTACTAACCACTACAATATAAGCTGATGCATAAAAAAATCCAGCTTCCTCAAATTTGGGAGAGCTGGATTTTTTGTGAGCGCTAAAATTTAGTCCATAGCGCCAGTATAAAGGATCTTGCGGGCTTTACTGCCTTCAGCAGGGCCAACATAGCCACGCTTTTCTAGTAAGTTGATTAAACGCCTGGCGCGAGCGTAACCTACACGCAATTCAGTTTGCAACATAGAAGCTGAAGCCTGACGAGTACGCAAAATAGCGTCCAAAGCTTCTTCGAGCAAAGGATCATCGTCATTGGCATCATTACCTCCGCCCTTATCGGCTTTGTCTTCGGCCATATCTTCCTGAATATTGAGCTGAATGCGATTGCTAGGCACGTCTTGTCTATTCCAGAAATCAACTACGCGCTGAATTTCTTCATTTTTAACAAAAGCGCCTTGAATACGAGCTCCGTTATTGGCGTCAACTGGCTTAAAGAGCATATCGCCTTTACCTAACAAGTGCTCGGCTCCACCATCATCGAGAATTACTCGAGAGTCGACTCCCGAAGAAACGGCAAAAGCAATACGTGAAGGAATATTTACTTTCAAAAGACCGGTAATAACATCGGTAGAAGGACGTTGGGTAGCTACAACCATATGGATACCGGCAGCGCGAGCTTTTTGAGCTAAACGACAAATCGATTTTTCTACATCTTTAGAAGCAACCATCATTAAGTCAGCTAACTCATCAATAATAATTACTACCCAAGGCAAAGTCGCTTCTGGATGTTTCACGTTATATTCGCCGATATTGCGCACTCTGTTCTTACTGAACATAGTGTAACGCTCTTCCATCAAGTTGACCATTTGGTGCAAAGCAGAAGAGGCCATCTTAGGATCGACGATAATTTTGCCCGGCTCTTCTCCAGTTAAGCAAATTAAGTGAGGCAATCCCTCATAAATAGAAAGCTCTACTTGTTTGGGGTCGATCATCAAAAGTTGCAAATTACGCGGTGTAAAGCGATAAAGCAAGCTCAAAATCAAAGTATTGATACAAACAGACTTACCGGATCCAGTAGTACCAGCAACCAATAAGTGAGGCATTTTACTTAAATCGGTCACTCGAGCTGTACCGCTAATATCTTTACCTAAGCCTACACACAGTCCCTTGCCATTGCGGAAATTGTCTGAGCTAAGCACTTCTCTTAAAGAAACGAGTTCGGTAAAACCGTTAGGAACCTCAACACCTACAACAGATTTTCCTGGCACAGGAGCTTCGATACGTACCGTAGTAGCGGCCAAAGCCAAAGCTATATCGTTAGTTAAATTGATAAATTTATTAACTCGAACGCCGATAGCTGGCTCTAACTCATAGCGAGTAACTGCCGGCCCTTGTATTACATTGCGCACTGTAGCTTCAACTTTGAAACTGGTTAAAGTGCGAATTAATAATTCCGACTTATCGACAAATTCATGTCTGCTTTGAGGCGGTACTTCTTCTAAAAGCGCCAGTGAAGGCAACATATAATGTTCAACCGCTTGCAAAGCTCCGGAATTACTCTTTCTGGGCATAGCTAAGGGAGCAGAAGAAAGATTGCTCTGTTGCTGACCAACCACCCGAACGCTACTAACCGAAGGGATGCTAGAAGGATAAAGCGCGGCCGGACGCTGCGCACTAGGCACCGAACCGGAAACAGGAGTGCTACTGCCAATTATACGACGCTCGCCCCTATCAAAGCCAAAAGCCGAAGAGCGTCTCGGCTGGGCGACGGCAGCCGACATGGCTGGTGCAGCAGGCGCGGCGGGTGCGGCAGGCGCGGCGGGTGCAGGCTGGGAGACGGCGGCCGACATGGCTGGTGCAGCAGGCGCGGCGGGTGCAGGCTGGGCGACGGCAGCCGACATGGCAGGCGCGGCGGGTGCGGCAGGCGCGGCGGGTGCAGGCTGGGCGACGGCAGCCGACATGGCAGGCGCGGCGGGTGCGGCAGGCGCAACGGGTGCGGGCTGGGCGACGGCGGCCGACATGGCAGGCGCAGCAGCTATGCGCGAAGCAGAGAAGAAGCTAGGACGAATAGGATTGCGATAGACGCTACTGCCGGTAAGGTTAATTGGGCGCAAGTTGGTAAAGCGATCGCGATCGCGAGGCATAATGCTATCAAAATCTACAGCCGCGCCCTCGTTGCCCAGGCCGAGGTCGAAGCGTTTTATTGCTTGAGGCTCAGCCATAGAGCTAGGAGAAATAGCGCCGACATTAGCTTCGACACTATCTGCACTTTGCTCAAGTTCTGTGCTCTGTTTTTCAGCTTCGGTGGTTGCAACAGCATCAGCAGCCTCAAGCAACTCGCTAGGAATTTGTACTTCAACGGTGCTCTTAGCTTTAGCCAAAGCTGCCGGAGCAGCGTCATGGTGCTCAGGTTCTTGGTTAGCAGCAACTGTTAAAGAATCGACTTCAGAAGCTGCACTCTCTTCGATTTGAGCTTCAGAGTCTTGCTGCTGGTCAAGTTGCTCAGCCAATTCCACTACTTTTTCATCAGTCAATTCGGCTTCTTCCAACTTTTTCAACTCGTTAGCCCGTTCAGAAGAAACGTAGGCTGCTACTTCAGCTCTGCTGACCGAATTGGTGGCTTTTACAACCGTTTTGGCAACAGCAACAGCTTCTGAAGAAGTAGGACTGGCAAGCTGAGCAACTACAGCAGGAGTAGAAGAACTTACAGCTTTATGATTTGCCGAAGAGCGCGGCTTAGGAAAAGGCAAATCTTCCTCTTCTTCAGCTTTGGCTAAAGTGGGAACTTGGCTTTCGTCAGCATCATGCACGGAAGGCGCTGGCTGAGCAGCAACAACAGTAGATGTAATAGGCTCAACTTGAGCAATATTTTCGCGTTTTGCCACAGAGGGGGCTTCTTCGTTAGCAGACGCTTCTAATACGGCCGGCTCGGTAACAGGCGCCATTTTTTCTTCGGCTTCAGGTTTGCTGACCGCAGCCAAAGCCGCAGCGGAATGTTTGGACGGATTAAGTAAAGAGTCCAAATCGCCGCCCTCGCTCCAAGTTACGCCTTGCAATTCCCCCACCGCCGAATGGAATTGAGACAATCTGGCTTTTACCTGACGGTTTAAAGAAGCGTCAGAAAATTCACCTAACTGTGGACGTACTCCGGCTTTGGGAGAATTGTCAGCCACCAAACGATTGAGCATTTCTGGAGAACCGATGGCGCTGTGGGCCTCAACTTGTTCTATTGGGCTATTTAATTCGATTTCAGCGTTTTTTTTTCGGAAGTCTACATCGTCGCCATCGGAGCTGTCAGCTTGGTTGACAGTGTGAGCGACGCCATGACGAGAAGTAGAGCCGTTCTTTCTAGCTCGAGGAATAATACCCAACTGTTGCCTGGCAGTACGCTTGGAAGCCAAAGATGCTGAGGCAGAAGGAGCCTGATTTTGAGCCACAGGAGGACGCAAAGCTGGCCCTTGCGGATTCATTAAATCGTTGGCAAATGGCATATCGTCAGATACTTCTTTGATGGCTTTTTCCTGACGCAAACGAGCTTTGCCTTCGGATTGGCGCTTAAAGCTGGCTCTAGCTCTTAAAGTACTAGCTCTCCAAGCGGCCAACTTGGCTTCCTTGGTCATTTCCTGAGCTTCGGCTTGAGGTTTAGCCGGAGCCGTTCTCGACACGGCAGTAGAGCGAGAAGCCGTCGAGCGCATCAAAGTTGGCGTAGAAGAACGAGTGAAAGAGGCTTGTGCCTTAGGCTCAGCGGAACGAGCGGAAGCTTTGGCAGCTTCTCCGGCCGTTGTTGGCACATTGGGAGCAGCTCCAGGACGACGCGAGCTTAACGCATTAAGAGCAGCCTTAGGATCGCAAGCCACGTTTTGACCTTCGGCGCCACGTAAAGCCTTTATATCAGAGAGAGAGTTTCTGTCTCTATTTAAATAGGAAGCAGCTGCACCTCTGATACCCAAAGCACGACGACGCTCCTCAGGAGGTAAAGCATTTATCTGGCTAGGCGATAAAGTGCTGAAACTCTCCAGAGCTTCAGGATCAACAGGCAACGCCGAAGGACGGCGTTCCTCCCCCAGTCCCAAAGCTCGGCGGCGCTCTTCAGGAGAAAGCGCATTGAGCTTTTTTAAAGCAGAGGCCGAAACGCTTTCATTTCCGGGCTCTTTCGGCTCAATATCAGCTGCAGCAGCGGGCTCGGCAACTTCTTCGGCTTTAGGTTGCGCTTGCTGAGCACGAGCGCCGCCAGCAGGACGGCTAATTAAACCTAAAGCGCGGCGGCGCTCCTCGGGAGAAAGTTCGCTCATTTTGCGAGCCGAAGTAGTTCCAGAATTATTTTCGCCATCTTTAGCTGCAGCAACAGCCTCGGCAGCTTCTTCGGCTTTAGGT
>SFMI01000122.1 GCA_004554425.1 Candidatus Saccharimonadota bacterium
CTTGGCTAGAGCTGAAGTAGGCATAATGCTAAGAATTTGTTCCAAGACAGAAACAGCCATGGATAAATTGCCAGAGCGACGCCAAGATAAAGCTAAAAGGATATTTACTCCCAGCAAATCGGGTAACAAAGCCACAGAGCTCCAGGGAGTTAAAGGCAAAATAACTTTAAATGAAGGCAAGTATTTCTTTAATTTGCTGCCCAAGCCTTGCTGACATAAAAGCGCTTTTTGAAAGAAAGAACCAGCTTCAGAAGCACTTCCAAATTCAAGCAAAATACATCCTAACAAAAAATAAGCATCAGTAAATTGCGTATCTAACTGTACAGCTTCGCGCAAACGATTGACAGCAGTTTCAGTTTCTATACAAGTCAGACAGGTACAAGCTTCACCAAAGAGACGTTCAGCCCTAGATAAGGTAAGGCGTTGCACCATACTGGAAGCGAAACCTAATCCAATTTGCGGTTCGAAGAAATCTATTTGCGGTGCCAACCCAGATGTAGTGCTCCAACTGCCGCGATTCCAAAAAACTCCGCTCCGTGGAGAACGAGAGCTATCATCATGTTTAAACATGCCGGATACTTCGTTAACCCCTTTGCCTGCCAATTTGCTGGCTAAGCCGAAGCCGTCTTTAAGTTTCGATAAAATGTCAGACTGTTCAACCACAGATTAAAACCTCTCCGGAACAGAGTTTATTGCCAAGATATGGTACTATTTTTTACTCTCAAGAGTTAAAGAAAAGAAAGAAAACGCCTCCCATTATCTTGCTTTTCAAGGAAGACGCTTTCTTTCACTCCACTTCAAGAGAACTACGCGCGGAAGGTCATTTCCGTACGGCCTAAGCGAATGGTATCGCAATCATGCAATTCAGTTTGAATGCCAGACTGTAAACGGTTGCCATTTATAAAGGAACCGTTAGAAGAGCCTACATCTTCGTATAAGTATTTAGAACCTTGGCGGGTAATCTGACCGTGACGACGAGAGACGTAAGATTCAGGATCGAGCTCGGTAAGATCGATTTCAGGATAGACATTGTCAGCCGGTGATTGGCGTCCCAGCAAAGTATGCTCGGCAGTAATGGGGATCTCTACTCCATTAGGCATAATAAGTCTGGGAGCGGCAGCAGCCGGAGCAGCTTTCACAGTTGTCGGCTCGTTGGAAACAACTGGAGCGGCAGCTGCAGAGCTAGCTTCTCCCAAAGTAGATCCACGATCTTCACAGAATTTGCTTCCGGCTTCATTGTGAGCTCCACAAGCAGGACAAATTTTTTCAGAAATGGCCGGAGTAGCAGCAACTGGAGCGTCAACTGGAGTAGCTACTGAAGCAGCGGGAACAGGGTTTTCAACTACAGGAGTAGCAGAAGCAGCGGCAGTAAAAGGAGCCGGAGCTTCAACTGCAGGAGCCGGAGCAAAGGGAGCAGGCGCAGCGACTGGAGCAGCAGCAATTACCGGAGCTGGAGCAGACAACTTGGAACCGCAATCCTCACAAAAAATTGAACCTTCTACATTATCAGAACCACAAACGTTGCACTTCATAATTTATCTCCTTAATTAACTCGGTGGGGCAGCAGCCACCAAAAGACTGCCTCCCCTTTGCTTCCTTGGCAGGATAAAATAATTTTTACTTTTTAGTTAAATCTACAACTCCACTAGGAGAGTCGAAATCGGGAACTTCAGAAAGAAGCTGGGTCAGTCTCCGAGTACCATACTCAAGCTTTTTGGTACCAGCAGCGCTAGCCGCCGAGCCACGCTCTAAACGATTGGCTTCGGAAAGAGCTTGATCGGCCAATTCTTTTTGACCTTGTTGTAAAAGTTGAGTAGCCGCAGAGCGAAGCAATTGCGTCGCTTTTCCGTGCTCACCTTCTTGAGCCAATTGTAAAGCTCTAGTTTGCTGGCGGAAAATACTAACGCTATCCACGATTTGCATAACCTTGGGAGTAACAGCCGAAGCCTGAGAAGGATCATCAGTATAAGTAATAGTTACGTCCTGAGGATTGACATTGTCATAAACTCCTTGACCAGGAATTTCATAACTGACACTAACTGAAGCAATACGATAAACGCCAGCATAGCGAGAAGGCAAAATAAGTTCGTAAAGAACAGATTGCTTTTCATTTCTTTGCAAATCGGCCAACTCGATAGAACATTTTCTGTCGATAATTTGAGGAGTTCCCAAATCGTTAATGAGCGGCTTAACCTTATAAGCTCGACGCACGGTAACATCTTTGGGCATCTTCAAATTGAGTCGGCAATTCTTAACAACTACATTTTGTACACCAGCCAGTTCATGAGTAAAGATATCCTGAATATTGCTAGGACGATCGATATAATAAGAAGTTCCTCGACACATACTAGCAATTTGCAAGAGGAATTTTTCGTTAAAATCGTCGCCTACACCAATAGTTGAAATAGAAATGCCCTCTTCAGCGGCCATAATGCAGCGATCTAAGCATTGTTTCTCATTAAGAGTCTGACCATCGGTAAGCAAAATAATATGATTGAGCTTATCGCGAGAGAAGTTGCGACGCACTTCATATAAAGCCGCATCAATAGCTTTGAGCATATCGGTACCGGCACCAACATCGACATGGTCGATTTTATTGACCATCAATTTAGCCGTGCTCTTATCGTAAAGCTGACTAGAGGGAATAAGTACCCTGGCTCTTTCTGCAAAGGCGATAATAGAGCACAAATCGTTGGCACGAAGCATATCTATAGCCTGATTGACGGCTTGGATAACATAATTGAGCTTGCCTTCAGCGTACATAGAGCCGCTTTTATCTAGAACTATAGCCAAGTTTAAGCCCATAGGGCCGGCGCCGATTTCTTCGCCAGGACACACTTCGGCCAAAAGATAAGTCAATTTGTTTTCACTGGTAGTCATAACCGCTTGATAACTCAAGCCGGTATAAAGATTTACTTCAGCCACACTTCCTCCTCAGTTGCATTTAGCGCAAATGTTCTCAACAATGGCAATTTTTAGCTAATTTTTTCTGATAACTACTACGGTAGTATTGTCATCAGCTCCGCGCTCCAAACAAGTATTGACTAATAATTCGCAAATTTGAGCGGGGGCTAATTTTTTTTGGAAATAAGAGAAAAGCTCTTCGTCGCTGTAATATTCCCACACTCCGTCAGAGCTAAGCATAATATATTCGCCAGGCACCAAAGTGCGACGATAAATTTCCACTTCCACATCAGGCTGAGTTCCCAAAGCTCGATAAATGATGGAGCGCTTGGGAGAACGGCGTGCCTCTTCTCTGGTAAGAGTACCCATTTGTACCAGTTGACCTACCACAGAATGATCGGTAGTAACTTGGTCCAGCTCTTTAGACATACGATAGCCGCGAGTGTCGCCCACATGTCCAAAAGTAACATTTTCTCCATCAAGAAGTACACAGGAAATTGTACACCCCATACCACGACGGCGCGGAGATTTGCAAGCATAATTAAAAATAGTTTCGTTGGCTTTTCTTATAGCGTGCTCTAAAATAAAAGCATTGCGCTCTAAAGGATTTTCCGGCAGCAGCAGAGTTGTAGCCTCATTATTTTTGAGAGGCATAAAGAGACGCACCAATTCGGCAGCTATAGCTCTAGCAGCCAAAGAAGCTGCTTTATCTCCCTCAGCTTCTCCGCCCATGCCGTCGATAACTCCAACAAATTGGACTGTGGTAGGGATATCGCGCTCACAAGCCGAGACAATCAATTCCAAGTAGGCATCTTGATTGATCTTGCGCACTGCTCCAACGTTGGTCTTTTTAGCTATGGTATAGCCACCAAATACAGATCTAGTCACTTTGTAGCCCGGTTTCTCTTGTGGTTCGGCAATCTCTTCAGAGCCTACGCCCGGCATTGACGCGCAAGAGAGCAAAGCTTCAGCCATTTCTGAAGCGGAAAGCCAGCGCTCTTGGGGATTGCGTTTAATGGCCCGCATAATTACTCTAGTTAAAGCTTTGGCTTTAAGGCGTAAAGCTGCTGGAAAAACATTATCTGACATATTGCTGACATTGATAGTTTTGCCAGTAAGTAAGTAAAAAAGCAAAGCGCCGACGCTAAAAATATCGGAACGTCTGCTAAGCTCTCCTCCATCCAAGCCATAAGCTTCAGGAGCAGATAAACCATCTATCACTGTACAAACATCGTCAGCTTGAAATTTGGCCACTACACGATCATAGCGAGTAAGCACAGCCCTTTTTTGCGGCGTAATCCAAACAGAATCCAAAGAAATGCCATTAAAGAGCTTGCACATGTTATGGAAAATTTTTAAAGCGCCAAGAATATCGCAACCAATTTGATTTATCTCAGTAAAATTTAAAGAATGATCTTGCAAATATTGACGCAACGGAATACCAGGCTTGGGCCCCAATAAGTATTTTTTATCGCTGCCATCTTCTGATTGTTTCAAATCCCAAAGAGGCCACATACACTCATGCTCAACAGAAGAAAGATCGGCAAACACTTCAGCCGCTTTGGTAGGATTGGAAGGGAACTCACAAAGCAAAAGATTGTCGTTAGTCTCTTCACAAACTAAAGCAGCAGTCTCTGATTTTTTTTCACTCTCTTTAGTGTCCGACTCGGAATTATTGCCTTCTTGATCTTTTTCTTTTGGCTGTTCATCAGCTGATACAACCTTATTGGCTGCTTCGAGATCTTTCAATTCATAAAAAATGCAATCGGCATCACTTTGTAATACGGAGACAACTTTATAATGCTGCCAAACTATCTGTCCAACTTTCAAAGGGCCGCTTTCGGTTGCCTTTTTATCTTCGTTAACTTGTTCTAACTTAAACTGAGCTCCGCATTCATCACAATAGTTATCTTCTTTTCTGTTTTCGTAGCCACAAGTTGGACAAATCATCTTTGAGCCTTTCTCCTCTGCCTCAGTATTTACGGCCCATTTGCCGTCTATGCGTACGCTTACCCGCCAGACTTCAACGCCGATCAAGAAAAACATTCTGCGCCAGTGCATATGTACTTCAAGTCAACTTGACGCAAAAATTAACATCAATCAAAATTACTCAAAAACTTGACTAAAAATTCCATCTACAGGCAACATCGGCTCTATATTTTGCCAAAGCCATAAGAATAAGCTTGTCAACAACTCAAAGCTTACATAACTACAAATGGACAAAACCAAACTAACAACAAAAAAGGTAAAAATGCGTGGTCGCAACTCAAAACCAAGATAAGGTATACACGCTAAAATGGTTAGACATAAAATAGTCGCCCAATCTAGGCATCCCAACTTTCTCTCTTCGAGAGTAAAGCTGACCAACATGCTGGATTTATCAAGTTTTACCTGAGCATTGTACTGTCCAGGGCGACTCAATTGGCTCGGATCGACAAAAATTTCTACGACAACATCGCTGCCTTTTACATACTCTGGCTTGCAAGAGACCCAACCTTCGCTAACTTCTAAGCGTCCCTCAACTTCTCCCTGCAGCCAAATCTTTGTTTTTTGAGCGCCCTCAGAAATATAATGCGAACCAAAGTCAAGACAAGGCGAAGAAAAAGGCTCCGGTGAAACTTCTATTTGAGAAGTTGCTAGCGCAGACGCTTGCCCAAGCTTAGATGTTGTAGCAGAAGTAGCTAGTTTAGATGGATTATTGTCAGAATTTTGAGAAGGCAACTTACTTAAGTTAGTCTCAGAAGAAATAGCTTCAGAAGTTATAGAGCCTGTTCTAAATAAATTGATAGCAAAAGCTTTGGCATAAGCTGAATCAGGAGAAACTAAACTAGCTGGAGCGGCCTTAAAAAGTGCTTGTTCGAAATCTTTTACGCTATTCCAACGTTCGTCCGGATTTAAACGGCAGCATTTAAGAATTACTTCGTCAAGCTCTTTTGGCAAAGAGGGCACCAATTCGCTTGGAGCTTGAAAAGAAAACATCTTATCTTCAGGATTTTTGCCGGTAAGACAATGGTGCAAAGATGCTCCCAAAGCATAAATATCGGTGCGTGGATCTGATTGCCCGCGCCCATATTGCTCGGGAGCAGCATATCCAGGCGTTCCCAGAACTCTAGTATCTACATTTTTACCTTTAGTAAAAAAGCGAGCTATACCAAAGTCGATTAACTTAACTGTGCCGGTAGAAGTAATCATAATATTGCCAGGCTTCAAATCGCGAAAAATAATCGGCGGGTTATGCCTATGCAAATAATCTAAAACGTCGGCAAGCTGGACAGCGATATCCAATACTTGTTCTAAAGGCAAACGTCCTTGAGGACTTAAACGTATAAGCTCTTCAACGGTCTTCCCCTCCACCAAATCCATAACAATGTACTGGCGCCCATTTTCTTCGAAACTTTGGTACATACGTGGTAAACTTGGATGTTCCAAGTCGCACAATATTTCAAACTCGGTTTTAAAACTTTCTAAAGCTTCTTGACGTTCTTCAGAATCGTCAAAACCGTCGTTCATTTCTTTTATAGCCCAGCAACGCTTTGAATCT
>SFMI01000123.1 GCA_004554425.1 Candidatus Saccharimonadota bacterium
AGCCCGAAAGACTTATATCAAGAATCCTTACACTTGGTTCCAACGAAAACGATCTTTTGTAATCTAGGGACGGAAACCGTATTGATATAATCCATTTGTTCGATTCCTATGAAACGTCGATGCATTTTCATAGCGACAGCTTGGGTCGTGGCAGATCCCATAAAGAAATCAAGGACAAGATCGTTTTCGTTGGAACCAAGTGTAAGGATTCTTGATATAAGTCTTTCGGGCTTAGGTGTACCAAAGACATCTTTCCCGTTAAATAATTTTTTGATTTCTCGTTTAGCATCCTGATTGTGGCCAACTTCCTGATAAGTCCACAATGTTTGTGCCACAACTCCTTTTACGTTAGAAAGGTAACGTTTAAGACGTGGGACATTATTACCATCTTTACCAAACCAAATTTTATTGTCGTTTATCATTTCTTTAAGTTTATCCTTAGGATACAGCCAACTTCGTCCATCAGGTGGTAATACTTTTCGACCTGATGGAGTGGTTATTTCATATATATTTTCTTTAACGGCAGGTCCTACAGATAGATTGTCAGATTGCCAAGGACCTCTTGGATCGTTATCAGGATTTTTGTATCTACTATTTGCCTCTTGCGAGCGTGGAAGCCTATTTAGTTCTTTTTCAGAGCTATTGTTTTTTGCATAAACTTGAATGTAATCATGGCTTTTAGAGAAAGTCTTTTTAAGGTTAATTGGTGCATATGCACGTTGCCAAACAATTTCGTTTAAGAAGTTTTGACGGCCAAAAATCGAATCAGCTAAAACTTTTAAATAGTGACTTTCGTTATCGTCAATAGAAATCCAGATAGTTCCATTGTCGGCTAATAGTTGCCATGCAATTTCCAACCTAGATTTCATAAATGTTAACCATGCGGCATGTGTAAAGTTATCGTTATAATCAAAATCTTTTGTAGTATTGTATGGGGGATCTAAGTAGATTAGCTTTACTTTTCCAGCAAATTTATTTTTGATGCTATGTAGTGCAATTAAATTGTTGCCCTTAATAATCAGATTATCATCATTATTAAAAGAGGTAGCTTTTGTTATTTTGGGCATTTTTAACATAAAAATATCTTTTGATAAGCAATCTTTCGTTTGTGTTATAATAAATTTATAATATTCAGGAAGGAAATTATTGCTTATGAAACGTAATTTTTGGACAAAGCTGGGCTTATTAAGCTTAGCGTGTGGACTTTTTCTAACGGCACCTGCCGCGATCATCAATGCCGATGACACCACTACCACTACCAGTAACGCTACTTTGAATTTAAACAGCAGTGATGCTCATCTCTCTTTAGATGCGGTGCCAAGTTTCCCGTTTGGGACCGTGAAGACTGGTGAAATTTTAAGTGGTCAACCGCTGAGTAACAACGACCTGAGCGACAATAACAAGGTCACCGTGACGGACACCCGGCTGGATGCCAAGGGCTGGCAGCTGACCGTAACGCCGACTGCCTTTACCAATAACGACAAGACGATTGCGGGGACCTTGAACTTTACGCCAGGGACCTTCGCCTTTACTGATAATCAGGTCGCGGACTGGAAGTGGGAAAAGACCAGCCTGACCCTGCCAAACAGCAGCAGTACCCCAGTCGCCAACTCAACTGGTGAGCAAGAAGGGACGGCGAGTGCAACCATCAATAAGGCCACTTTTAAGGCCACCAGTCACGATGCCCTGGCCAGCGGCACGTACACTTCTACTTTGACTTGGAACTTAAGTGCCACCCCGGGTCCTTCCGCCAGTGAATAATTAGTAAAGGAACGAATCAACTCATGAACAGCACCAAGTATAAACGCCTTTTAATGGTGCTGATTTTAATGGTGAGTCTTTGGCTGGTCCCTCAAGCGCAAGCCGCCGTTGCCAACAACGCGGCCGAGTTTACGATCGATCCTGTATACCCCTCTGAACAGCAGGCGGGCCATACAGGATATTTTAGTTTGGCGGTTACGCCTGCCAGCACGGTACCGGTCAAAGTCAAAATCACCAACACGAATCAGCACCAAGCCGTGACCTACCGGCTTAAAGTTGGCAACGCCACGACCACCCCAACTGGAACGATCAATTATGCCACCTTCAAGGCCAAAAAAGATCCCACCGCGCAATATCGATTGACGGATTTTATCGACCACGCCAAACGCGGCCAAAAAATCACCGTCCCGGCCAACAGCGACCGGACCGTCACCGTCAACTTGCGCCTGCCCGCCCATCCCTTTTCAGGCACCGTGGCCGGTGGGGTCTACGTCGAACGCCTAACCAACGGGGCCAATCAACAAAGCGGCAATTTCCAAACCCAAAACCACTTTGCGATGACTTTGCCAATTTTGGTGACCGAGCACCCGCACGCCAAGCGAATTGCCAAAATGCAGCTCGCCCAAGTCAAGGTGCAAAAAGGCCAAGTCGCTGCCCGTTTGCATAACGTCCGGCCAGTCCTCTTTGGTAAATTAACGATCCACGCCCGGATCACTAAGGCCCACCAGACCAAAGCCCTGGTAAAGAAAACGGTCACCAACTACCAGGTAGCGCCAAATTCGGCCTTTGATTTCGTGGTAACGGATCCGAACAAACCATTGAACGCCGGCCACTACCTCCTGACGATGAACCTGCAATCAGGAAAACGTCAGTGGCACTTCAGCCGCGCCTTTACCGTCAAGGCCAGCCAAGCCGCCCCGCTGACCAAACGAACCGGGTGGCTAGGGCTGCCATTGCTGTTATGGTTGATCGGCGGCGGGCTAATTTTGATTATTTTGGCCTTAGTCGGCATCATTTTGAAGCAACGCAAGAAATTAAGTCAACAGTAACGTCATGCGAAAACAACTCTTTACCTACCAGCTTTATTTACTCTTATTATTTACCTGCGGATTGATTTATTTCAGCTTTGGCTCTGGCCCCACGGCCCACGCGGCCGACATTACTACGGCCACCGATTTTGCGCCGTGGACAGAAGGGTACCGGAATCCTGACCCTGACAAGCGGAACAAATACGGTTACATGGTGAATAGCAATAACAATAACATCATTAACGAAACTAACACTAGCAATGGCATCAACTTGAATTTCCGGGTGCTGGCCCACATTAACTGGGACCAAAGCACCAACACGAAATACTACCTGTTGTTGAAAAGCGGTGCGACCTTTAGGGTCCTAACGCTAACCAGCAATCAAGTGACCCGAACTAAAGTCAAAGACTATTCCAGGACCGCTCTTTGGAACGTTTCCGTCAACATGAGTGGCATTAGCGCGGATCAGGTCCAACTAGTACTGTTTGATGACAGCATTTTTTATGGCTTTTGGAAAACCAACGGGGTGGCGGATGATGGGACTTACTCTTACACCTTGGTCAGCCCCGTCATTGGTTGGAACAATCCCGCCAGCAGCTGGCCAAAGTTCAGTTCACAAACCTACGCGGGCCAAACGACCACTTTGACCCTGGATGCCCCTGATTTCCAAACCAACAGCAACACCTTGACTAACGTGCTGGCTTTTGACAATCCGGTCTTTGTGCCGAATTTAACGGACCAAAAAGTGGTTGATAATACGCTCCAATCCGACTACAAAATCACCACTGATCTCAGCCAAGCCGAACAAGTTAACGCCCTGGTACCACAAACGGATACGCTTTTTGGTCGCCAAACGACGGTCAAATACCAGCTACCATCCAGTCCCACCACCCAAACTTTCCAGTACGGGGGGCTGAAAAATCTGATCCTGACCAGCACCGACTTGACCCAGCCGGTTTCGACCAAGGCCAACCTCGCTCCTGATTGGATTAACCAAGTTACCACCGAGCTCGGCAGCAACTTGACCTACCGGTGGTTTTACGCCACCAGTGAGGATCCTGACTTCAAGAAACTGGTTAAAGATGACAGTAGTGGTGACAGTGATGACTATCCGGACAGTCAAAATAGCAGCGGTACCTTCGGGCAAGCTTGGTTAACCTTTCCCAAGGACAGTAAGTTTTTAAATTTCGTGGCTACCCAAAACCAGCAGGGCCACCAAGTTTACTTATTGATGAAGATCTACGACCAAAGTGATAATTTAAAAGCCCTCACCAACCCAATCTTAGTCCAGGTCACTACCCCGGCCCTACAGGTACCAGACACAATTAACTTCGGCACGATTGGGACAACCAAACTCTACGGTGGGGGCCAACTGGCTTCCCAATCCAGCGCAACAGACCAGCTAACCGTCAATACCGCGGGCAGCTGGCAAGTCGCCGCCACCCTCGGCACGGAATCAACCAATAGCATCCGCAAGCTTAATGGCTGGCTAAGTTTCGGTGCGGGACAGCCGTTAAGCGCGGACCAGGCCGTCACGGTGGCGAGTGGGACCGGGCCTAAGACCTTGCCCCTCAACGCCAAGCTAAACCTCAAGGGCTATCACCACGCCCTGCCGACCAACCGGAATTTCAACGAAACCATCACGTGGAATCTCACCACCCAACCAACGCCAAGGGCGACCGAGTGATCACCAAATGTTAAGCGAAGTTGGGAAAAAGTCTTAAAAATTCAAAAGCGCTAGAAACCACGTTACTGAAAACGTTGATTTCTAGCGCTTTTTCTACCATTAGTCAAGCCCCAGAAGAGATTTAGGCTAAAAATTTTTCGTGAGGACGGAAAAAGCTGGCTTACTCAAAGAAAATTAGGAAGTTAAGGGTATACTAAATACACCCTTGATCTTGGCTATTTTGACCAAGGACGGTAAAATAATAGTGATCAAGCTTTAACGATCTACATGAACTTTGGTATAGTCGTAAAGTTGGTCATTTTTTACGAGATGATACATCGTACGAATGAGGCGATGGATCGCACCGATGGCAATCTTTTTCGTTTGTGGTGAAGAAGATTGCTTTTTCCCGTTTTTGTCATATCGCTTAGCATTAACTAACACTTTAGGTTCAAATAATTCGCTAATTTCAGAATAAGCAAGTGTCTCATTTAAGAACGGCTCATCAACACCAACTTCTTGATCTGCATCTTCCTTATTCATGCTTGCTTTTAATACAGTATCTTTATATGGAAAGTCTAACACTACATCATCTGAATCGTTAATAAACCTATTGTCAACGGTCAAACCAATTCGATTAGAGTATTTGGTAAAACTATCTTGCCAGAATTCTTTGTATTCAAAAACATCAATAAATTTATTTAGTT
>SFMI01000124.1 GCA_004554425.1 Candidatus Saccharimonadota bacterium
ATCTTTCGCTTCTACTTGGAATGTAGTTAGCAAACGGTGTCTGAATTGTTCCTTGCGAGTACCCAATCTGTGTTTCTGCCTTTCAAAAGCTAAAAATCACCATTTTTCAATAAATTGTGCAGAGAAAAGGACATATTTTTTATGCTCTTAGCTTGCTCTTAGGTTTGATGAGTGTTCTCTAAAGTTTGCTTGCTGGCCACTTGAATGGCAGCGTTGGCTACTAGCATGTTGGACTGTTCAGCCAGCTCTTGGACAGTAGAGATAATCTCACTGACAGCTTGGGCTTGTTCGACACGCACTACACAGTTTATAGATATGGCAAAATTGCTTTCACCAAGTTTGAAAGTTAAAATAGTTGGGATTCCAGCTTTTCGATTGAGCTTGTCCATGCGTTCCATGGTATCACATTTAAGTTTTGATAGTTAGGGCATTATTTAAAATGCGTTGTATAGAAAGTTTTAAAGCTTCGCGTGACGGTAAACGCGTTGGCGAAATTGTAGAAAACGGCGGTGTCGTGGCCTGTTCCGTTTCATCTGGTTGCTTACTTTTATGTAGGGCCGATTGCTGTGAAGCTGTACAAAAAATTGAAAATTGGCATGGTATAAAAAATAGACTTTGCTTTTGCGTTCCTGAGTTGAAAGAAGCGTGGCAAATTTGGAAAGAAACCGCCAGCAAAAACGAGATTAATGATTTTTTGTCTTATTTGCATTTGGAACACGTCATTACTATTTTGACGACTAATGAAACATTTACATATCGTTTGGGCAATCTCGGAGACAAGGCTGCCGTATGGATTGGGCAGAAGGGGACGGCAAACAGCGTCTTGCGCTCATTGCATCGCTGTATTGCAGGGCGTTTTATAGCTCTAGATGGCGATAAAAATAACTTGGAAGAAGTTTTGTCCGGCTGCGATCTTTTTATAGGCAGTAATAATCAAAGTTACGATCAGGAAAAACTGATTATTGATTTATCCTCATACGATTGGCGTATTATTCAGCGTGGCATTTACTCTTTAGCTGAATTGAAAAGTTATACCCAAAGAAATTGGATCTTGTCAGAAGATTCATTGCGGAGTAACAAATTTAACAGACTATCTCTGACCAACGTAGTGCTTTGTGTTGGAGACGAAGAAAAAATTTCTAGACGTTTTTGTCATTTTTATGAAGATGTGCGCAATTCAAAAGAAGCAGTATTCTTTGTCAATTCGGAGTCTGTACATAGAGCTTTGCATGAACTTAATGCTTCAGTTGATCCCACTGATTCTGTAAGCGAAGTGTACCCATTATTTGATGCATTCCTTATCAAAGATAAAGAATATCTTCAAAAGCGAAGCCGCGAGCTACTCGAAAAATTAACTTATTTTCGCTGCAATGACGAAACTAACACAGTCTATATAGAAGCTGTAGAAGAAGAAATAGGCGGAGATTTTCTGGAAAAAGTGAGAAAAATTGCTGGCCAGGTAGTGTATTTGGACGGTTCTGGACGTTGGGAAAACGACTAGGCCCTTTCTTGCGCTTAGACAAAATGCCTAAAAAAAAGTTATTATTCTGCAGGAAGAAACTTTGTCAGTAATGAAAGCATGACTCGGTTTTTAGATCGGGCTAATGCCCCCAGGTTTTTAGAATGGAATGGTGGGTCAGGCCTTTAAACAGGTGGGCTCTTGACAAGCCCTTGAGGAGGAGAGTCGGCACACTATAATGCCGGACTCCTCGAAAATTCTTTGCTGTTGCAAAGAAATGTCAATGTGCACTGTACTTTTTGGAGCATTTGATAATGAGTAAATGTGAAAACAGCGTAGCCGCTATCCAGGCTGAAGTCGCTAAACATCGTGAAGATATCGTCAAGTTTTTGCGCGAAATCTGCGCTATCCCTTCTATGAACTCCCAGCTTAAAGATGTTGGCGAGCGTATTAAAGCCGAAATGGATAAGCTCGGCTTTGACAAAACTTGGTTCGACAGCATGGGTAATATCGTTGGCGAAATCGGCAACGGCCCTCGTACCATTGTTTTTGATAGCCACATCGACACCGTCGGTATCGGCGACCCCGCCGAATGGAAATGGGATCCTTTCGAAGGCAAAATCGAAGATGGTATCCTTTATGCCCGTGGCGCTTGCGACGAAAAGGGCAGCACTCCCGGTATGGTATACGGTTTGGCTATTGCCAAGCGCTTAGGTTTGCTCGAAGGCTGGAAAGCTTACTACTTCGGTAATATGGAAGAGTGGTGCGATGGTATCGCTCCTAACGCTTTAGTTGAGCACGAAGGTGTAAAACCTGACTTCGTCGTTATCGGTGAGCCCACCAAGATGCAAGTCTACCGTGGTCACAAAGGTCGCGTAGAAATTGAGATCATCTCTAAGGGCCGCAGCGCTCACGCCGCTTCCAACCACTTAGGTGACAATGCTGTTTACAAGGTACTCCCTGTAATCGAAGGTATCTCCAAACTCGAGCCCGAGCTTGGTGATGATCCTTTCCTCGGCCACGGCAAGATCACCGTATCCGATGTTAAGGTAGAGACTCCCTCTATCAACGCTGTACCCGACGAGTGCCGCGTTTACGTCGACCGCCGCATGACCTTTGGTGAGACCGCTGAAGGCGCTTTAGAGCAAGTTCGCAAGCTCGTCCCTGAGCAGTACAAGAAAGACATCACCGTAGAGATGATGAAGTACTCCGAGCCCTCTTACACCGGTTTCGTCTTCCCTGTAGACAAGTACTTCCCCGCTTGGGCTTTGGATGAGAAGCATCCTTTGGTACAAGCTGGCTTGGAAGCTCGCAGAGAGATCGGCTTAGAGGATCTTCCCGCTAGCAAGTGGGCTTTCTCTACTAACGGTATATACTGGATGGGCAAGGCTAACATTCCTTCCATCGGCTTCGGCCCTGGCGATGAAGTCACTGCTCACACCGTACGTGACAGCGTGCCTATCGACGACGTAGTCAAAGCTGCCGAATTCTATGCTATTCTTCCTAGCTTGATTCCCTAGTTCTTCTTTGCTCTCCGCCTGATTCCGGAATGCTTTATGATGAATGCGTTTTAGAGGAGTTTGCCGCTTCTATCTGTGGGCGTATTTGTATCAGTTAAAGTGTCCGGAGCTGGCGGCTGTTCGGTGAAGCTGCCGCTCGGCTGAGCAGCTTTGTCAGCTGGATAATCCTTCTGCAGAGCTTTTAAGCCGGGCGGTTTCTGTCATAATTGGCAATTTAGCGGCACCATAAATAAAAATCACGTCTGAAAATCGAAAATACTCGGAGGCTTTACCTAATGTCCCAGACCCCGTTCCAGATGGCTCAGGCCCAGTTCGACCACGTAGCCGACTTGTTAGATTTGCCGCAGGATGCTCGCGAATTATTGCGCAACCCCATGCGTGAGTATCATTTCTCCATTCCTGTGCGTATGGATGATGGTTCTACTCGTATTTTCCGCGGTTTCCGCATTGTCCATAACGATGCGCGCGGTCCTGGTAAGGGTGGTATCCGCTTCCATCCCGAAGAGACCGTTGACACTGTACGTGCTCTTTCCACTTGGATGACTTGGAAATGTGCCGTTGCCAACTTGCCCTTAGGCGGAGCTAAAGGTGGCGTCATTTGCGATCCTCGCGAATTGAGCGAGCGTGAGCAAGAAGGAATTTGCCGCGGTTGGGTACGTGCTATTGTCGGCACTATTGGCAATGTTAAAGATGTTCCCGCTCCTGATGTAATGACCAACGGTCAGCATATGGTTTGGATGCTCGACGAACTCGAGCACATTCGTGGAGCTCATGAGCCCGGTTTCATTACTGGTAAGCCCGTAGGTATGGGCGGCTCTAAGGGTAGAACTGAAGCTACTGGTTATGGTGTTGTTTTCACTTTGCGTGAAGCTCTCAAATACTACGGTCACAAGATTGAAGATGTGAAAGTAGCCGTACAGGGCTTTGGTAACGTGGCTCAGTATACTGTCGAGATGCTCAACAAGTTAGGCGCCAAGGTTGCTGGTGTATCTTGCTGGGATAAGGCCGATCGTTGCGCTTACACTTACGTAAAAGAGTCTGGAGTTCTTTACAGCGAACTTATCGCCGCTACCGATAAGTATGGCAGTATTGACAAAGAGAAGGCTGCTGAGCTCGGCTATGAGCGTTTAGCTGGCGACGAATGGATGAAGCTGCCCGTAGACGTCTTGATCCCCGCCGCTTTGGATCGTGCTATCACCGAAGACAATTGTGATCAGGTATCTTCTACCGTCAAGATGATTGTAGAAGGTGCTAATGGCCCCACGACTCCCGCTGCTGAGAAAGCTTTAATTGAGCGTGGCGTGATCCTCGTTCCCGACTTCTTAGCTAATGCTGGTGGCGTAAGTTGTTCTTACTTTGAGCAAGTTCAATGCAATATGAACTACTATTGGGAGCGCGAAGAAGTTCTTGATAAGCTCGAGAAACTTATGGTTACTGCCGCTTTGGCCGTTTTCGATTTAGCCAAAGAGCGCAACGTTTCTCTTCGCGATGCCGCTTACATGATCGCTATCGATCGCGTTGTGAAAGCTTGCCGTATTCGCGGTTGGATCCGTTAATAGTTCCATTTTTTACTAAGGGCATTGCTGTACAGCTATGATGTTGCCAGCTTTGCTCTACTGAAAGTAGGTCGGAAGTGACTATTTGCAAGTCATTTCCGACCTATTTTTATGTGTTTAACTAGCAAAAACATTCTCTGCGTTATAAGCCAGCTCTTCCTCTTGTTTGGCCATAATGAGATCGTACTGAGTTAAAATAACATCTTGCAAATCGAGTTTGTCTTGCTTATCTGTAAAATGGATTACTTCCAACCAACGTCCGTGTTTGGTGCGTTTGGCAGGCATACTAAGCCAACGATCCCCATTCTTTTCAAAAATTTTAGCTCCTCGAATCATAAGTGGGCCCAGACGGAACATAACGGAGGCTCTGGTGCAATTGTCGGTGCGAAGAGGGATTATTTGGCGAATTTCGATATCAAATTTCATAGTTTAGCAGCTCCTTTTAATATAAAGTTTCTTACATACAGACTATGAGCAAAGATCAAGCCTGGATCTACTCGCGTTTTAGCATCTTGAAAAGCCCGTTTAACCGTAAGTTTTTTGGTATTTATCGATAATGGCTTGCTCAACTAAAACTTTCATTTCTTTATCTAA
>SFMI01000125.1 GCA_004554425.1 Candidatus Saccharimonadota bacterium
AAATTCGACTGCCATTCCTGTAGCTATAGATACTCCTTCAACTGTAGGTTTGGCTTTTGCTGTTTTTGGCCCTGCTTTTATTACCTACAAAGCTGCTGGTTTATCTCCCCAGGAAGCAGCTATACAAACTTGGTACTTAGGTATGGCTACGGTTATGTGCTGTGGTTTAGGAAAATTTTTGGGCTCTTTTGTTGGCGAATGGATAGGTGAAATTGTTCCTAAGGCTGGTTTGGTAGGTGCTTTAGCTGGAGTTGGCATTGCCTTATTGGGAGTAGTGCCTTTTATTGAAGTTATGGGGGCTCCGGCTGTAGGTTTACTTTCTTTCGGTATCATATTTTATTCTTTGATTGCTAAAATAGAGCTACCTGGTAAAGTTCCTGGAGTATTAGCTGCTGTAGTATTGTCTACTGGTTTATACTACATTTTAGGCCCCTTAGGCTTAGCCGGTCAGCAATTTATAGTGCCCCAATTTTCGGCTGCTTTCAATTTTCCCTTACTTAATTATTATTTTATTTATGGATTAAAAGATTCTTTACAGTATTTGCCTGTTGTGCTTCCCTTTACGGTTTTAACTATTGTTGGTGGCGTTAATGTTGCCAAAGGAGCTATTGTAGCTGGAGATAATTACAATATGCGTGAAGTTTTGCAAATAGATGCCGCCGTAACTTTAATTTCTGGCTTATGTGGTGGTATTGCTCCTACTACTTTATATATTGGCCACGCTGCATTTAAGGGAATGAATTGCCGTTCCGGTCACGTTTTATTGACGGGAATTTTTGTCGGTTTATTCGGTATTTGTGGCTTAATTAAAGTTATTGTTGATTTTGTACCTACGGCTGCTTTAGCGCCAATTTTAATATTTATTGCTTTAGAGTTAACTTCGCAAGCTTTTCGAGATAGCGACAATAACTTCCGCACCGTTTTAACTTTTGCGCTATTTCCTTGTATTATGAGAGCTTTGGCTTTAAAGGGCAATTACAGCGATAATTTTGAATCTTTGGTGAGTCGTTTAATGGCTGAAGCCAATGGCCATCGTTTTTTGAGTGAGAATTTAATTATTCCGGCTTTGGGCAATGGTTTTGTTTTAACATCCATGTTGTGGGGCGCCTTTTTGGCTTTCTTTATTGAGCGCCGTTTACGTCGGGCGGCCGTTGTGCTGTTTATTTTGGCCGCATGTTCGTTTGTTGGCTTAATACATTCTGTTTCACCAGCTGGATTTATGTACTGGCCTTTTAATTTGCCTAACGATATAGAAAAAGCTATTCCTTTTCAGTTCGCTGCCGGATATCTTTTAGCTGGTTTACTTATTTTGGGGCTGTCTTTTAGCAAGTCTTCTACTTGGTCAATTTATGAAGATGAAAATCGTGAAATACGTGCCAAATTAGCCCAAAAAGCAGAAGCGTCGGAGTTTGTTTCCTAGTTATAAATGGGGAAAAGCCATTTTTGCAGGAATGAGGACTAAACAGCCAAAAGATTGCCTCGATTTTTTGCTGTTTAGAGAAAAAAATATGCTTGCTAAAGATTGTGAAACTACCTTAGTAAATTTTAATGATTACTCTGTGCCTAGTACTTCGGAAAGGTTACATGCCGATTCCAACATGAGAGGGCGGGGAGTGACTATTGCTTTTTTGGACTCTGGTTTTTATCCTCATCCCGATCTGGGAGATCGTATTGCCGCTTATATCGACTTAGGTGAAGAAACTCAGGATTTAAATCCGCATGCCAATCGAAATGGTTGGAATTGGCACGGCATGATGACTTCTGTATCTGCTTGTGGTGACGGCTCGCTTTCTGGTGGCCGCTATCGTGGGTTGGCTTCCGAAGCTAAGGTTGTGCTTATAAAGTGTAGCCGCAACGGTATGATTTGCGATGATTTAATTCTAAAAGGTTTACATTGGGTTCGTGATAATGCAGCTAAATACCACATCAATATCTTGAATATTTCTGTAGGCAGCGATTTTGATCCCAAAGAATTAAATTGTGAGATCTCCCAAGCTTCGGAAGAGCTTGTCTCTAATGGCATTTTGGTTATAGCGGCCGCTGGTAACACGCGTACTCTACCTCGTCCGCCGGCCAATGCTCCGTCTGTACTTACTGTGGGTGGTTGCGTTTCCCGTAATGCTTGCACTCCGGAAGAAGCAGAGCTCTATTGCAGCAGCTACGGTGTTATTTTGGATTTAGTAGTTAAACCGGAAATTATCGCTCCAGCTGCTTGGGTGGCTGCTCCGATTCTGCCCGGCACCGTGCAATACAAGCGAGCTCAATATTGTTACGATTTAGCGGTAACGAGCGGTGGACCTTTGCTCAATTTGCTTAGCGAAGTTCCCGAAGGTGTGGGCTTGCCGGATAATTTGTATCAATTGAGTCGCGAGGAGCTCACTAAAAAACTAGACAAATGGCTTTTGGATGATAAAGTTGTTGGCCGCCATTATCAGCATGTGGATGGAACTTCTTTCGCGGCTCCTACCGTAGCTGCTATTGCCGCGCAGATGTTGGAAGCTAATCCGCAACTTACTCCGGCTGCTATACGCCAAATCTTTATGTCTACAGCCGACCGTGTTAATGGTAAAGATCTTTTGGCTCAAGGTTGCGGTATAGTTAATGCCAGCCGAGCTGTCGAGCAAGCCCACGAAGCCTGGACGCATGATCAAATTTGTGAATTACGTCCTCCTTTGGTTTTGGATGGCAAATTGAGCTTCATCTTCGTCAATTATTTCGCCAAAAAAGTTGAACTGATGGGAGACTTTAACGATTGGACGCCGCATCAGTACTATTTCCATGAAATGTTTGATGGCACCTGGAAAGTGGAAATCGATGCGCCGCCGCCAGGAAGATATCGTTATAAATTTAGAGTAGACGAAAAAGATTGGTTTGAAGATCCTGCTAATTTGTACCGCAAACCCAACGTATGGGGTAGCTACGACTCTATTTTGAATATCGCCTAAGCGAAAAAAATAATAAGCGCAACTCTTTCTGAAGAGTTGCGCTTATTATTTTCACATTGTTACTCGAACTTTTGTGAGCGAGCTAGTAAATTGATAATAGCCTGTTGTAAATCATGTTCACCGGACAAAATTTGACAAGTTTCTTTGATAATAGGCGTTTCTATACCCAAATTTTGGGCTAGCTGTAAGCAACTATTAGCCGTAGTAACCCCTTCGGCTACTTGCTTCATTTCTTTCATAATATCTGATAATTTGCGACCTTGGCCGAGCATTAAGCCTACTTGACGATTGCGGCTTAAATCGCCAGTAGCTGTCAAAAGTAAATCTCCCAAACCGCTTAAGCCAGATACGGTAGAGGAGCGACCACCCATAGCCATTACAATGCGTCTTATTTCTATAAGGGCTCTAGTCAGAAGAGCGGCTCTAGCGTTGGCTCCCATTCCGGCTCCGTCAATCATACCTGCAGCCAAAGCAATAACATTTTTTAAGACTCCGCCCAACTCAACACCTACTATATCGGTAGAGGCGTAAGCACGGAAATATTTATAGTGATAGAGATTGGCAGCCAAAGAAGAAAGGCGCGGCACTGGAGAAGCTAAAGTAACGGCTGTAGGCAATTCTTTAATAACTTCTACCGCAAAAGAAGGGCCGGAGAGAACTACTATGCGCTCCAAACGTCCCAACACTTCAGAAAGTACCTCGGACATGCGCATAAGGCTGTCTTTTTCTAAGCCTTTAGCTGTGCTAATAATAACGCTTGAAGGGCTGACATTCTCTTTAACCTCTTCAGCTACACTGCGCACTGCTCCTGAAGGTACAGCAAAAACTATAAAATCGGCTCCTTTGACAGCTTCCTTGAGATTATATTCAACTCCCAAATCGCCGGGATTGCATAAGCGCATATTCCCAAAATAACGGGCATTATAGCCTGTTTTTATGGAATCTAAATCTATGGCGTCGCATCCCCATATAACTACATCGCTGCCGGCTTTCTGTAAGTGTAGGGCTTGCGCTGTGCCCCAACTTCCTGAACCAATAACGGCAACTTTATAGCTCATAACTAGAAAATATCTCCCAAAAAATCTTAAATAACGTGGCAGTGGGGCTTTTCCATTAGCGAGCTCGGTACCTTCCACTACCAATAAAATATGTCCCCGCCCGTAAAGGTAAAATACCAGACGAAACAATTCGCCGCTTTAGCTTTTATACCCTATCTAAAAATGCTTTAAGCATCGGCAAAATTGTGCTCATAAAAAAATACAGCCGCCATAAAGGCGGCTTTACTTTTTGTTGTTACTCAGTAACTGTGACTGTAACGGTGCGTACTCCCCATTGAGAGCACTGGGCATTATTTGGTAGCCAAATATCTATTTTGTTTCCGTAAATACCACCACCGGTATCTCTGGCTTCACCCCAGCCGTAACCGGGAACATATATTTTTGAGCCAATAGGAATGACACTAGGATCGACGGCTATACAACCTGGGCCGGTATAGTGTCCGCTGGCCGTGCGACCGTTTAAACAGTAGGCGTAAGCCGTCACTGTAATTGTCCGGCTCTGAGGCTCAGGGGCAGCAACTATTTTATACTCGGCACTGGTTTCAGCTCCGCGAATGAATGAAGAAGCTAAAGAGTCAGCAATTTTAATATGGTTGCTGTTATTTTGACGAGCTTTATTCTCGTTTACTTTAACATCTTCTATATCTCTTATTGTTTCGACTTCAACAGTCTCTGCATTAACTCTACTGGGCAGTAAGCCACTCTCATTAGGCGATACAGACACTAGAGAAGGTGCCGGAGGCATATTTCCCAGATCTTGACTGCAAGCATTCTGTGCTAAAAGCAGAATAGGCACAACCCAGATACATGCCACCAACACATAAGCCCAAAGCTTACGCATTATGGCCTCCTTAGTTTTCTCTATATCCCACCTCTTTGCCAAGGAGATGAAATCTATGAATTAACAGCTTTTTTCGCTAATTTAAAGCTAAAAAACAACAAACCCTTAAATAAAGGTTGATATACTGTATATTTTCTAAGAATTATAGTCCAATCCTGCAATAAATCCAGCTTATAAAGCATAAATTAGTGCAATAATGTAAACATTTTGCGTATATATTGTCTATTTTTTAACAAAAATTTTAAAGAAAGCTACAAAAAATTAACTTAATAATGTAACG
>SFMI01000126.1 GCA_004554425.1 Candidatus Saccharimonadota bacterium
GATGAGAAGTCGTTTTAGAAGTATCTAAAACTAACGAAGCTCTGTCTTTCAAAAACTTCAGCATCTTCCTTTCTTTTAAGATTCCGTTGGCAGCCCTATCATTGGGAGCCAAAGGATGTTGACGTCGTGATTCGGCGTAGCGATGTATAAGCACATCATCAGAAGCTTCCAAAAAGACGATATATGGCGTCTGGCCCATTTCTTCTACCTGCTTTAAAACGGGCGTTAAATCCGCAAAGAAATCTTTATTTCGAACATCTAAAGCTATTGCCAAGTAAAAAATTCCGCAGTTATGGCAAAGCTTTATCAAATCAGGGATCAATACCGGAGGAAGATTGTCTACGCAATAATAGTTCTGATCTTCAAAGCATTTCATTACCTGACTTTTTCCCGCTCCGGAAAGTCCAGTAACGATAACAAAGTTTGGTCTGATATATTCTTGCATTGTATTTCCTTGCCGATAAAGATGGAATTTTAAATTTTCAGTTCTAGAAATTTTCAATTCTAGCTGAGTATTGCCCAACCGAATATAAAAAACTTAGGCGGCCGCAATTATTATATACTGTCGACCGCCTAAAGTTTAGAGACATATCAGATTTTTTTCAGCGCAAGACAAAAATCACGTCAAGAGTAGCGCTCCTTCTGCTTGCTTTTTGTTCATTCTAATAAATGCCTAAGTAATGATCCAACTCCCAAGGATGTACTTGAGTACGATAGGCATCCCACTCTTGGTATTTAGCAGTTTGGAACTGTGACCAAATGTGGCGTCCTACGGCCTCACGCAACAAATCGTCTTCTTGGAAAGCTTGCAAAGCTTCTTCCAAAGAAGTAGGCAAAGTCTCAATATGACGCTTTTCGAGATCTTCGGCGTTGAGATCGTACAAGTTGCAATTCATGGCTGGGCCTGGATCGATCTTGTTTTCGATACCGTCTAAGCCGGCACAAAGCATCAATCCAATGGCTAAGTAAGGGTTACAGGACGGATCTGGCGAGCGGACTTCTACGCGCGTACTCTTACCGCGGGGAGCCGGAATGCGGATCATAGGACTGCGATTCTTCTCAGCCCAAGTAACGTAAAGAGGAGCTTCGTGGCCAGGGACAAGGCGTTTGTAAGAATTGACGATAGGGTTGGTAAAAGCAGTAAAAGCTCTAGCGTGTTTCATCAAGCCGCCGATATAATGCAAGCATGTTTCGGAGAGCTGGTGAGGAGCTTTTTCGTCGAAGAAAATATTTTCTCCGTTTTTGAAAAGCGACTGATTTACATGCATACCTGAACCGGCAATGCCATAAACAGGTTTGGGCATAAAGGTAGCATGTAATCCGCAATTCATTGCTACCGTCTTTACAACCATACGGAAAGTAGCTACTTGATCGGCTGTTTTTAAAGCGTCAGCATATTTGAAGTCTATTTCATGCTGACCAAAGCCGCATTCGTGGTGAGAAGCTTCGATTAAAAAGCCCATCGCTTCGAGTGCAGTTACTATCTGTTGACGAGCAAATTCACCTTTATCTACTGGTGCCAAATCAAAATAGCCCGCTTTGTCATGGGTTCTGGTTGTGGGACGTCCCTGCTCATCACGCTCAAAGAGGAAAAATTCCGCTTCCGGGCCGGCCATCATTTCCAAGCCGAGTTTGTGGGCTTTGGCGATCATTTTCTTTAAGAAACCACGAGGGTCGCCAGCAAAAGGACGTCCGTCCGGAGTGGTCACGTCGCAAATCATGCGAGCTTCTTTGCACGAACTGTCTTTCCAAGGCAAGATGGAAAAGGTAGCCGGATCGGCCATAAGGCGCATGTCCGATTCTTCGATACGAACAAAGCCTTCGATGGAGGAGCCGTCAAAAAGCACTCCATCGTCTAAAACACTCTCAATATGTCTTCCGGGAATACCTACGTTTTTCATTCCGCCAAGAATATCTGTAAATTGCAAGTGCAACAACTTGACGTCGAGATCATGAACCAACTTTACCACATCGTCGCGAGTCAATTGCTTTTCTGACATAGTGTTTTAGTCTCTTTCTAGTATGTTGATGCTGTATTTCTTGCTAGTTAGCTTTTGCCATTAAACTCTGTAACGGACAAGTCCGTGTCAGGTAAATGGACTTATTCGCAACTGTCACAACCGGGCACAGCACTACACCCTTTCCCTCGTCTGTTAAAACACACGAGAGCACTTAATTATCTTAGGTTACTACCGCTATAAACATAAACCTTGGGATCTGTTTTTGTTGATGTAAAAGAAAATCCTTGCTTGCTTAAATTACTTTTAGGTCTTGATTCCGCAATTTTAAGCCTCAAAAATAGGTTGGTGCAGAATAAGCTTGAGTAGCTAGGCATTATGCCTGTTGTAGCTTTAATTATCCACAAGTTAGCTCAGATAAAAAATCTGCAAGTATAGGAAAAAATTACCTGAGAGCGAAGGCGGCAGGTATGATAGCGGTTCATTTGCTGTGTGCTGTTTTTATAGGGGGACTTTGGTTCTGGTTAGGTACTTTCTCCGACCGAATCAAATCCGATTTTTTCTCTTTACTTTTTCGCGGTTTTCGCGGTGCACTTTTGGCAGTGGCCGTTTGCACCTTTTTAGCTGCTTGCGTCAGCCACAGCGGTTTGGTGTTAGCTCCTGACGATTCCAGAACCGTTATGTTCATTTTCTTCTCTATGGGACTGAGTTTGGTCTTTATTCCGGTAGGTTTTTTGCTTGGAGTTGCCAGGGGCAAGGGCAAAGATTTCGCCGCTGAGTTTAAAGAAGACATGTCTGCTTTTGCTGCTCAAGATCAAACGCCTAAGCCTAACGGTGACAATTTTCAGAATTATCAGTATGGTAACTTAGGTAGTGCTTCTGGGTACGAAAATCCTGAAGCGGCTCGTTCCAGTGAAGCTTATCGATCTGCCGATAAGAAAACCTAAAAAGTTTTGTAACAACATGTTTTTAATTCTAAAAAATCTTAGTCTAATTTTTTTGCAATAGAGGTTCTGCTGAATGAGCAAAAGCAAACTAGCGTTAGGAAGACTGTTGACCGCTATGGTCACTCCTTTTACTCCTGCTTTAGAAGTTGACTATAAAAAAGCTATAGAATTAGCTCGTCATCTTTTAGCTTCCGGGACCGATACTATAGTAGCGGCGGCTACCACAGGTGAAGCTCCTACACTTACAGCTGAAGAAAAACTGCAACTCTTTGAAGTCCTTAAGAACGAGTTGGGAGATAGACCTCTAGTTTGCGGTACCGGTACGAATAATACTCAAGCTACTATAGATTTTTCCTTAAAAGCCAAAGAGCGTGGGGCTGACGCACTCTTAGTGGTAGCTCCTTATTACAATAAGCCCCCACAAGACGCTTTGTATGAACATTTTAGGGCTGTGGCTGAAGCTGTGGAACTGCCCATTATTGCCTACAATATACCTGGACGCACTGGTATTGAAATGAAGCCCTCTACATTAGCCAAGATTGCTTCTATTCCCAATGTTATAGCTGTAAAAGAGTCGTTACCAAGTTTGGAGCCTATTAGCGAACTCAGTGCCGCTTTGGAAAAAACTTCTCCAGAACAGGCTGGAAAGTATGCCAATTTTGTAGAGAGTCGCGCTTTGGAAATTTATAGTGGTGATGATTCTTCTATCTTGCCGACTGTCTCTGTCGGTGGTGTTGGAGTTATTAGCGTCACTTCTCATGTGGCCGGAACTTTGATTAAAGAAATGATAGAAGCTTATTTCGCTGGCGATGTAGCCAAAGCTAAACAGCTTCATTTGCGTTTATATCCTTTATTTACTGGCTTGTTTGCCGTGGCTAATCCAATTTTAGTCAAAGCTGCTTTGCGTTTGCAAGGGTTTGACGTTGGTGGATTGCGTATGCCACTGCGTTCGGCGTCGGACAGCGAAATAGAGCAGTTACGCTGCATAATGAAAAAAGTTGGAGTTCTGTAATTATGTATTGTTAAGGTGGAGTTTTGAGTTCAAAACTCTGCCTTAATCGTTTTTACTAGACAAAAGCTTGTATTTTGAAAAAATAGTGTATAAAGTTTAAGCCCCGGCTTTAGGTTATTGAGGCTGTTTGCAGGGGCTGGTGCATTTGCATCCGGAACTAAAAAATAGGGGAAATGGTATGCCTGCTGATTTATTGTTGATTGAAAACCAGTCAAAGAAGCCGTTTAGGGGACGCTTTTTTGTCCCCGGTGACAAATCGATTGGACAGAGGGCTCTTATTTTTGCCGCTATGGCTGAAGGAGAGTCTGTGATAAATGGGGTCTCCAATGCTGCCGACTGCCTTTCTGTGGTAAATGTTTTGCGCCAGTTGGGAGCCAATATAGAGATAAAAGATAACCGAATAGCGACAGTTACAGGCTGGGGCTCCAAAGGACCAGCTCAAGTTGATGAACCTTTGGATTGTGGAAATTCTGGAGCTTGCATGCGCTTTATTTCCGGACTTTTGGCTGCGTCTTCTGGAGTTTATGTCTTAATTGGAGATGAGAGCCTAAGTCAGCGTCCTATGGATAGATTGGCTGCTGTCCTGGAAAAATTTGGTGCTAAAGTAGAGTGCTTAGGAAAAAATAATTGTGCGCCTTTGCGTATAACTGGATGCTTCCATAAGGACAATTTGGAGTGGGCTAAAGAACACAATGCCATAAAAGATAATTGTGTGGAAATTGAAACTAAAAGTGCTAGCGCCCAATTAAAGACGGCTGCTTTGTTGGCAGCTCTATCTATGGGAAATGTGAAGCTGACTTTAACTGAACCTTTGAAGAGCCGTGATCACAGTGAAATTATGCTGAGAAAGTTAGGCTTTAAAGTTAAGGAGCAAAATTTACCTGATGGCCAGCATAAGATCATATTTTCCGCCAATGGTAATAAAATTAAAGGCTTCCAATATAATGTCTATGGAGATCCGTCTTCAGCTGCATTTTTAATTGCTTTAGCTGTGATGAAGCCTCATTCACATATTGTGATTGATCACTTGATGATAAATCCCACCAGAATAGGATTTTTTAATATTCTCAAACGCATGAATGCGAAGATTTGTGCAAGATTTTCTAATTATAATTATGGCGAAATGGTCGGTGGCATCACTGTAGACTATTCTCATCT
>SFMI01000127.1 GCA_004554425.1 Candidatus Saccharimonadota bacterium
CCGTTAAGAGAGCAAAAATAGCCTTTTTGTGCAAAATTTTAGAGCGGAAAGAGTTGACCATGCAAACTTTGCCATCTTTAACGGCATTGTACATAGCCTGAGCTTCATCCAATTTTTCCACAAATTCGCTTACCAAAACGCGACGGTAAAGCACATCAATCTTTTGGCCTTCGAAGCTCAGATATTCGCCATTATATTCCAAGTTGCGATGATCGGTCACAATAGTGGGACAGCCACGCGAGCCAAAATAGTCTTTCAAAATGTAAAATTCGTGACGCGTAGGTACTCCGGCAAAATCGACAATTGCGATAGTGGGATTACGTTTCTCTCCGCTCCACTCTTCCCAACAATGCAAAATTGTATCTAAAAGTTCTTTAGAAATATCGAAAGGCTCGAGACCATGCTCTTGGGCAAATTCTCTAAACTCGGGACGGCGCAAGAAAATATTGCTCATAGTGTCGGAATAGCCGATACCAGCGGGACTCTCAGCATTATATTCTACAAAATGGCAAGAGCCGCCATTGAGGAAAGAGTCAAAACGAGCCGTAGTAGAAATACCGCTATAGCCTGGTTTGAAAGAAATAAGCTCTTTCTCAATATCGGTCAACCCCAAGAAATCTTGCAATTTTTCGTCATGCAAAATGTACTCGACCAAAATTTGCATAGCTGTAGCTACTTTATTTACTTTATCTTGGAGCAAGTAAAGTTGCTCTTTCGTAACCAAGCTGGGACGCAAAAACGGACAGACAATACGATCTCCGTATTTGATATTGCGCTCGTCCATATCGCGGCGCAAATCGGCAGCGAACTCGCTCAAATCGATGCGCTCGAGCATAGCGTGATAGTCGGCTATGCACTGACGTCTCCTAGCTTCGCTGGCCATAGCAGCCGCAGTTAATGAAGATGGACTCTCTCCAAACATAATTACACTCCTAGACATTAGTTCAAAAAGATCGCGAACGTGCACAGCGATCTAGTCTTGGCCTAAAGCCGGCTCATTTAATTGACCGGTCAGGACGTCTTTAATAGGATAACCAATCTTGGTCAAAGATTCAGTAATGGCTTTGCGGTCGTTAGATAAGCCTACCCATTTGGCAATAAGCATATCGGCACATTTCTCATCAGCTACAGCCATTAAAGTAAGTTCCGACAAAATGTCCAAGGCAGCAGCTCGCTTGCCGGCCAACTTGTCGCTAAGCAACTCATCAGCACATTCTTTGACGCCACGCATGCGCAAAGAGAAAATAGGCACACCGGCCAAAAGTTGCAAAGCCATCTTGGGATTATTTCTAATCATAGAAACGGCCAAGCTGATCTTAGCTTCGGACTTAACTTCCATGTCATCTTCTATTTCCAAATACTCGGCAGTAGCGCTCTCGTAATCGCCCAAAGCTAACCAGCAGCGCACAATCAGCAATAAAGTTTTTTGCTTCTCGCCTGCAGGCAAACTCTTCACATAACGACGTACTTTCTTGATAAGCTTGACCAAAGTCTCTTTGGATCGCGGCTCGCGGATCAGCTTGGCCAATACGCACAAGTCGGAAGCTTTGCTTAAGTCTTGGACTTCAAGTTTTTCCAATTCGCCAATAACTTCCAAGATCAGAGCTCTGGCTCCAGCTTCGTCGCCGCCATTGCGCTTGGAAGAAGCAATAGTAAGCAAAGCTTCACGTCTCTTTTCAGGAACAGCTTCTGCCCGTGCTGCTTCTTCAGCGTCGAGCAAAATTTGGTCGGAAGATGAAACGTTACCACAAAGCGACTCTTGGACAGCCAATTGGGCTAAAGTAATGGCTTGAGCCGCGCTGGCTTTCATAGATTTGGCTACTTCCAAAGCTTTGTCTTGAGTGCGTCTAGCCCAATCGTCCTCGCCCATTTTGTAGAGGTTGCCAGCCAGAGCAGCTAAAAGATTGGCCCTCACTCTCATATCGGGAATTTCCAAAGCTACTTTAATGGAAGAATCATAATATTCCAAAGAACGCTCTTCATTGATATTGGCAGAAATACCAACTACCATAGCTGCTCTGGTTTCGGTATCGATACGGTTGGGCGCCGGAGCTTCCCAAGCTTGCAAAGAGTGGAAAGCTAAATTTCGGGCTCTATCCGGACAGCCTATAGCGGCAGCACAACTAGAAAGCAACGACAAAGCTTTGGCCTGTTCTTCCAAGTCGGCAATATGGAAAGCCAGCGAAGCACTTAAATTTAGCGTATCTTTGGCGCCCTTAAAATCGCGGGCTTCATGTCTAGCCAAAGAGAGCCAAACCCAAGCGCCGACACGCAAAGCCGGATCTTCAATAGTTTCAATAACCGCTCCTAAGCGCACGAAGACATCGCGCCAACCTTTAGTGCGAGAAACACCGGTAATTAAACGAGAAGCGGCAATAATTGACTTCTGCCTATAGATAGGAGAATGTAAAGCTACAATCGTGGTAATAAGATCTTCAAAAGAAGAAACGATCCAATTTTCGTTGCTATATTTAACTAGCTCAACTACTAAGCGAGAAATAGCTTCTACACGCTTGGCTTCATCTTTATAGGAGCCAATAAATTCTAAAGCGGTACGAAAAGCTTGAGCCCGTTCTTCTTCGGGAGCCAAATCGAGCGCTGCAATCTTGCTCTCTAGCTCTTCGCCAGTTTCCAACTTAATATCAATGGCATTTACTTCATTGACTAAAGCTTTACTTAAATCATATTCGCAAGATTTAGAACGACGTACAGTAGCGATATCTTCGTTGAGTCTGGTCAGGCGGCGCTCACGTTCTTCTTTATCGGTAATACGTTGAGCACAGCTAATGGCCAATTTCAAAATTTCCAAACGCTTAGCCTTAGACAAACCGCTCATTATACTTAAGCGCCAAGCTACAGACACGCTGTGACTCATATTGCGACAGTTGCAGAAGATAGGCACAAGCGCTTCTAAAGGCATAATCTTCAACAAATCGGCCATAATAAAAGCGAAGAGTAAACGATCTTCCTGGCTCATATCTACATAAACGATAGTGCCAGCCTTGGTAGTGAGGCTCTTAGCGGTCTCAGTTTGACCTTCTTCTAAAGCTTGCCAAGCCAAAAGCAACAAAGCTTTGAGGCGAGAGGATTCACGTTGTAAAAGCATAGCGCGATCGGCAGCTAAACCAAATTGGCCAGCGTCAGCCAAATCGTGCAAACCGTTCATCACTTCTTTGGCACGCAATCTGGGAATACGCAAACCGTAGCTGACAATGCGAGGCAATTCGCGCTCTTGCAAAGCAGCTCTCAAGCAACGGGACAAATCGTCCAAAACGGCGCTTAAAGAGTGAGTTTTGGCCAGCTTAGTTTTGATGAAGGGGCCTTCACCGAGCCAATGTAAAGTGGAAAAATCGCAGCGTCTAGCTGTGCGAGCAAATCTGTCACAATGGTAGCCAAGATAGAACCAGCCATAATGATCGTCCATTTCATCCCATGAAGGATACGAATCGCGGAAGAAAGAGATGACTTGTTCGTGAACCTGAACTAAGTCGCGGCGATAACGATTGGCGATCAGACGGCCCAGGCGTCTGCTAAAGAAGGAAAGACCATGCTCAACTTCATTATGACGAAGTAAAGGACGCAAATAAGTGAGTACACGTCCTACTCTGCTGGCTGAAAAGCCAAGAAAATCGGCAATACTAACTGCAGGTAAAGGCTCACCAGCTTCAGCAATTAAACAAGCGACAAAAACTAAATCGTCGTGAATTTCAAAAGGAGCTTGCTCATATTGTTCTTCCCACAGTACCGACAGAGCCGCTTCTAAAGCTTTAGGTGTAGAATTTAACTCGTGAGGCTTTATATCTTTATGACTAATAGCGTTAAGTAAATGGCGAGCAATTAAAAAGTTGCCTTCAGCGCCATTGACAAAGCTATCAATATATTCTTGCGGAGCCTCGGGAAATTGTGCGCAAGCCCAATGCTTCAACTCAGCCAAATTTTCTGCACAGCGACTGTCGATCCACTCAACTCTAGCTCCAGCAGCTTCCAAAACATCGAGATGGCGGCCAGGTCTGGTACCAATAACTACTACGACACCTTCAGGAAGAGAATCTAAACCGGCTAACCCTTCATTATCCACTAACTCTGGAGCGCGTCCCAAAGCATCAATAATAACCAAACGCAATCTACCGTCTGGTAAAGGTAAATGTTCTTTGGCTAAAGCCGCAGCTTCATAGGGAGTGTTGGGAATGCGGATACCATCTAGATCCAATTGAGACAAAAGAGCGCCCCAAAAACCAGAGGCAGTATTGGTAGCTAAAGGACGGCGAATTTCTACATATATAGAATCAGCATAATCTTTGGCCAATTTCTTAAGAAAAGAGCTTTTACCCATGCCTGGTTCAGCGGCGAAAACGATAATGCGGGTACCGTCTTCACATGCTTTCTGAAAGCGATCACGAAGCCAGTTGCGCTCCAAAAGGCGGCCGTCTTCACTATTAGATGCAGAAGTACCAATCACGCTGCTTACACTCAATGCAATTCCCTCACAAAGCACAAAAGTTAGCAAATCCCCCACTATTTTTTCGCGAATGCCATTTTTTTTCCTTGCCTGACGCCTTGCTTCAGCTACAAGCGCAAACACAAAAAAACGCCCCCATTCTTAACAGTAAATGGGAGCGCTCGAGTCTACTTAATAATTCTATCTTACCAAGCTAGAATTACACTAACCGAAAAACTAATCGGCAAAGATCTTGCGGCAAGCTTCGAAAGCCAATCTGTGGTATCTCTTGGCTCTCTTAAGGTCTTCATTAGCTTCCTTAAGCATAGCCTTACGCTTCATTTGATCATCTTCTTTCAAAGCTTTCTTGCAAGTTTCGGAGCCTTTCCAAGCAAAACCGATAGACTTAACTACGTTCTTATGCATTTCAACAAATTGAGCCGGGCAAGACTGGCCGTTTACTTCGCCGATATACTCTCGCTGACGATCGATAACCTTGTTAATTTCACTCAAGGCTTCCTCTGTATCAGAAACTTTATTTTTCAAAACAGGGTTACAAGCTTTGCGAGTATCGGTAATAATCAGTTCCGT
>SFMI01000128.1 GCA_004554425.1 Candidatus Saccharimonadota bacterium
TGAGCACACATATTATATAGATTTATTATCCAAAGTGGGACTTTATATTCCCAATCAGGGAGAAGCTATTCTTATCGACAGCAGCAACGCCGAATCGGCAAAAATTATCAGCTCAGTTTTGGATGAGCATAATTTAAAACTGAGTTGTATATTAAACACTCACTCTCATGCTGACCATATCGGCAGTAACCATGCTTTACAAGAACGCTATCACTGCCCGATTTATGCTAGCGGTTTGGAAGTTGCTTTTATTAAAGAACCACTACTGGCAGCTTGTTATCTTTATGGCGGTTATCCTTACAAAGCTATGCGCCATCAATTTTTTATGGCTAAGTCCAGTCGATGCGAAGATATAAAACAGGCTCCATTGCCCAAAGGTTTCGATTTGGAAATTCTCAGCGGTCATGCCATGCATATGACAGCTATCCGTACCCCTGACAATATTTGGTTTACTGGTGATATTGCCTGTGCTCCAGAAGTATTGAAGCGTTATCCTATTGCCTTTACTTATAATACTACTCAATATTTGGAATCTTTGGAGCAAGCTCGTCAGCTTAAAGGCGATCTCTTTATTTGTGCTCACGCTAAGCCTACTAACGATTTGAATCCTTTGCTCGATTTTAATCGCAGCGTCATGGAAGGTTTATTTGAAGCTATAAAAGAGAGTTGTGCTCAAGGGCCGAAGAATTTTGAACTTATTGCCAAAGATGTATTTGATCGTTACCAAATGCACGCTAGTCAGATGATCTATGGCAATTCGGCTCCTACTTTGCGCTCTCATATTACCCACTTGGTCGACAGCCATCAACTTAAAGTAATAGCTCAAGACAATATGATTAAATTTGCCATTAAAGACTAAAATAAAAGCGAGGAGTTTTTGATTATGGCTTTGCCTTTTGATAAGTTACAGACTAAACGTCTAATTTTAGTGCCTAGTAGTATGGAATATTGCGATGATATTTACCGCGAATTTACTGCCGAAGTAGCTCGCTATATGATTCCTCAGCCTTCCGGAGATAGGCAAGATACTGTGAAATTTTTGCAAGAATGCCAGCAAGCTTTCGAGTTGGCTACCGATTTGGAAGTAATTATTTTAGATAGTAAAAACGGTGAATTTTTAGGCTGTTTGGGAGTATTGGGTTTAAATAGAAAAACTCCTAGCTTAGGTTTATGGCTTAAGAAAAGCGCTTGGGGTCAAGGATATGGCAAAGAGGCTGTCCAAGCTGCTTTAAATTGGCTAAGTTCCTATAGGCAATATCGCTATGTGCTTTATCCTGTAGATAGAGATAATACGGCCAGTCGACATTTGGTTGAAAGTTGCGGAGGCATTTTGGACAACGTCTATGCCGAGAAAAATACGCTCGGTCGTGTACTGAATGTTTGTGAGTATCATATCGATCTTAAACAGTAATTTGGGCGATTTGCCATAGATTTTAGTTTTTGTAATTTAGTTGTAGATATAATAATATATTAAGGAGCAGCAGAAAATGAAAGTTCTTTTAGTTAATGGCAGTCCGCGTCCTCAAGGGTGTACCTTTACAGCCCTTTCCGAAATGAAAGAACAATTTGCAAAATTGGGTATCGAGACGGAAATTTTTCAAATTGGCGCCAAACCTATTCGTGGTTGTATCGGTTGCCGTCAGTGTCGTAAGCTTGGTAAATGTGTTTTCAATGATGATATAGCCAACGCTTTATTAGAAAAAATGCTGGAAGCTGACGGTATCGTTTTGGGCAGTCCCGTCTATTTTGCCGGCCCCAATGGTGCTTTCTGTGCAGCTTTGGATCGTGTTGTTTATGCTGCTCCCAATTTAAGCGACAAGGTTTGCGCAGCGGTAGTTAGTACTCGTCGCGGTGGCGCCAGTGCAGCTTATGATCGTTTGAATAAATATTTTACAGCCAGAAATTGCCAAGTTGCTTCGGCTAGTTTCTGGAATTCTGTCCACGGCAATACCCCCGACGAAGTGCGTCAAGATTTGGAAGGTTTGCAAACCTTGCGCAACTTAGCTATCAATATGACCGCCATGTTGAAAAACCAACATCGCGAAGGCGCTTTCAAGCCCGAACGCGACACTACCAAAGTGCACACTAATTTTATCCGTTAAAATATAATACTCTCATATATAGTTTTGTGGGTTGAGCACAGTAAACTTGCGATGTGTTTGCTGTGCTTTTTTGCATATCTTGTACAAAAATACTATAGGATAATTTTGTTCCTGTACGAATTACACCATTATTGTGTGATACTCTCATACAGTTTTCGTTATATGGGACATATATGTCAACAATATCTTAGTTTTGGAGTTCATGATTATGAAAAAAATAAGTTGCGAAATGTGTGGTAGTTCAGATCTTATTAAGCAAGATGGTGTGTTTGTCTGTGAAAACTGCGGAATGAAGTATTCATTAGAAGATGCTAAAAAGATGATGATAGAAGGTACTGTTGAGGTTAAAGGTACAGTTAAAATTGATAATTCCGCATTTGTGAAGAAGTACCTTGAAAATGCTCGCAGAGCTTATGATAAAGAAGATTGGGAAGAAGTAGAAAAGTATTACAATATGGTAGAGCAAAATTCTCCCAACAACATGGAAGCGGTATTCTTTAGTTCTTTCGGCAAAGCAATGCTGGCATTGACTGATTCAGAGTATTATAAAAGAGAGCAAAAGTTCAACGTATTAAAAAATTCAATTTCCGTGATCAATGATTATTATGAAGTCACTTCTGAAGATAAAGAGGATTCTCTCAGAAGAATTGCTGCAGCAATAAAAAAAATGTATTCTATCACTTATGTATACAAGCCAGAATTTGCCAGAGTTGGTGGCAAACTATGGCAGCAGAATCTTTTTAATGATATACGAAAAGCTTTTGTTACAGAATTAGACCAGATATTAGAGAAGCATAACGATTCGTATATTCATGAGCTCAAAAAACAAATGACTTTTGCTGGTGGCTGTTATATCGCTACTGCGGTATATGGTTCTTATGATTGTCCGCAGGTTTGGACGTTGCGTCGTTTCCGCGATAATACTTTAGCTGCAACTTGGTATGGACGTACCTTTATTCACGTGTATTATGCCATAAGCCCAACTTTAGTTAAGTATTTTGGACACACAGAGTGGTTTAGAAAGATGTGGCGAGGCACTCTTGATCGCATGGTTAATGAACTAAATAATGAGGGAGTTCCAAATACTCCATATAATGATCTTATTTGGTAGTTTTTGTAAGAAGGAGAGAAGTATCAATTGCAACATATAGCGATTTATTTCTCTCTTTTATTCTTACAATAGCATTCGATGTTTAAATTTATATTTAGTAAAACTTCCATACAACGCTGGGCTGTCGGAGCGGCTGTCTTAGCTGTTTCTTGCTCTTTAACAGCTTGCAGTCGCTACTTTTCTGACGGTGAAGCTCAAAATGCCAATAAAGTGGTAGTTTTGACGCCTTTTCCTAATGCTACAGCTGAGGAATTGGCAGCAGCTTTTACAGCTGAAACTGGTATTCAAGTAGAACAAGTACTAGATAGCACTACTAAAATTTTGGCTCGCTTGCGCATAGAAAAGCGCAATCCGCGCGGCGACGTTTGGTATAGTGGTGGTGGTTGCATTCCTTTTATGACCGCTGTCAAAGAAGATTTGCTCGCTTCTTATATCCCCAAAGAACATAGCCAAATTCCGGAAAAGCGCGGTAATTTAACTCTGCGCGATAAATCTTGGCGTTGGTTGCCCTTAGCTATCGTTTCGCAAGGATATTGTTATAATCCGCAAGTTACGCCATATAAAGAAATTCCCAAAACCTGGGACGAATTGGCTTTGCCGCAATGGAAAGGTCAAATTGAAATGTGGGATCCGGCCGATAGCGGTACTTCTATGTTATTTTTGGCTGCTGCTATTCAACGTTATAAAAAGCCCAATGGAGACGAAAGCGCTGGCTGGGAATATTTAACTAAAGTTTTCCATAACTTGAAGCGCTACACCAGAGAGGGTAAGCCGGCTTTTTCTGTAGCTCGTGGTGATACAAAAATAGGTTTACACTTTGAAAGTCAGTATCTGGAATTTTTAGACCAGCAGCGCGGCGATGATCAATTGTCTCATGTGCAAGATAATATCGCTTGGCATTTGCCTCCGGAAAGTCCGGTTATTGCTGACGCCATTGCTCTAATAAAAGGTTGTCCACATCCTGAGAACGGTCGTCGTTTTATTGATTTCTGTCTTTCTGACAAGGGTCAAAAAATTATCAATCGCTACTTTTTCTCCTTCAATCCGACTTTGCCGCCACCCAAAGGACTTAAAGGCGTTACTCTGGATACTCTGCTGGAGCGAACCCAAAAGCTCGACTTAGAGTGGACAGCCGAAAATTATGATCGTTTGCGTAAGCAATGGCAAAATACGGTTGAAGCAGCAGACTAACAACGGAAATAAAACAATATGAGCACTATAAAAATTGAACATTTAAAAAAAACATACGGTCATAATTTAGCTGTCAATGATCTTTCTTTAGAATTGCAAGATGGAGAGCTTTTTGCTTTACTCGGTTCTTCCGGTTGTGGTAAAACTACTACTTTGCGTTGTATCGCCGGCTTGGAGGAGTTTGATTCTGGCAAAATAAGCTTAGATGGGCAAGATATTTCCTTAGTTCCGGCTTGTGATCGCGATTTTGGCATGGTCTTTCAAAATTATGCTCTTTTTCCTCATTTAAATGTGGCGGAGAACATCGGTTTCGGGCTGAACCTGAAGAAGGTCGATAAAACTGTCATCGCCCAGAAGGTGGAGCGTATGCTGAAGATGGTTGGTCTGGAAGGCTTTGGGAAAAGAGATGTAACTCTGCTCTCCGGTGGACAGCAGCAGCGAGTGGCCATTGCCAGAGCTTTGGTAAATGAGCCGAAGGTTCTGCTTTTAGATGAGCCACTGGGTGCACTGGATGCAAAGATCCGTAAACAGATGCAGGTAGAATTAAAGAAGATTCAAAAAGAAGTGGGAATCACCTTT
>SFMI01000129.1 GCA_004554425.1 Candidatus Saccharimonadota bacterium
ATGAATATCCTATACGGTAGGGGCGAAGTGGACACGCCCGTAAGAATAAGGGTTGCCTAGCAATAGGTGGAAACTTAAATACCAAACTTCTTAAATAGGGGCGTTAGCTCCTTAGAAGCCCATCACCTTTAGGTGATGGGTAGTTCACTTGCTTGCCTTTGAATTAGGCAGAAGCTCTTCAAGTAGGGTGTCAGCGTGATAGACGTTGCGCAAAGCTTCTAAAATAGCTGAAGAAGCTACCGAAATATGACGGGCCTTTACTTCGTCATAAACGAAGTTGCGCACCATACCAAACTGGTTGCGGTCAAAATTGAGGCCGACTAATTCACCTTTAGTATTGAGTACCGGACTGCCAGAATTGCCGCCAATAGTATCGGAAGTAGCTACGAAAACCATATTGGTATTGGGATTGACGTCTGCTTGATGATTGCGCCAAGATTGCGGTACTTGGAAAGGCACCATGTTTTGGTGTTCCTCTGCACGTTCGTATAAATCGCCCAAAGTAGTGCGCCAATTTATCTCTTGATTGCCATCTTTATAGCCTTTTACTAATCCGTAAGAAAGACGCAAAGTAAAGGTAGCGTCGGGAGGAGTTGTCCCTTTATCAATTTTAAAGCGCTCGGAAGCTATTTGGGCATAGGCTTGTACTGAAGGAGCTTTAAAAATCTTTTCATAAGCTTGGCGTACTTGGCGAGCGTCATTATCTACGGCCAGAGCCAGTTGGATCATGGCATCATCCGATTTTTCCAATTCAGACAAGCTGAGAGAAGCCAGACGCTGTCTCTCTTTAACGTCGGCCAAACGGCAATTGTCTACCAAATAACTAGCGCGATCAGCCGGGCTCTGACCTTGCAAAACGGTTTGTACTTGAGCATTATCGGCTCCTAAGCGCTCGGCCAAGAAGGAAAAACTGGCGTTGAGACGGGCTTTTTCCACATCAGCATAAATAGGAGCGGGTGAGAAAAGCGTTTGCTTAAGCGAATCGAGCTTAGTAGAATTGTATTCAGGCAAATGGAGCTGACTATTATCTTTTTCGCGAGCCAAACGGACGATATGTCTGGCTATAGAGAATAAAGGACTGGGGTAGGCGTCAGCTCGCTCCAAAAGGTTATAGGGCTCTTCAATAAGGCAAGCTTTTTGGCAAGCTTCTTCTATCTCTTGCCAAGGAGTTTGATCTTTTACCAAATTGCGCAACTTGTCTTCTTGGGCTTTTTTGCGCTCCATAATAGAAGTTTGGCACAAACCTTGATACATACCGGTATAAGCTTTGCGTGAATTGGCAATAGAACGTATGTCATTGTTTATACGTCTGGCATTTTCGGGAGAGCGCTCGGCAAATTGTAAATAAGCGGCTTCCATGGCTCTGGCTCTGGCCAAGCGATAGGGCAAGCTGAAGTTGCGCGTATGTACTGTTTGGGCGTAGGTTTCTAAACGATTGGTTGTGCCGGGATGACCTACTACAAAGACTAAATCTTTTTCGGCCGCTCCTTGAGGATTGATAGCAAAATAATGCTGTGGCTTTACCGGCTGGCCATTTTCGTAGACGCGGAAAATAGTAGCGTCTAAACAAGTGCGCGGATATTCGAAGTTGTCTGCGTCGCCGCCGAAGAAGGCTACACCTTGTTCGGGAGCCCACACTAAGCGCACATCGGTATATTTTTTATAAGTGTAAAGGCAATACTGTCCGCCTTGATAAAGCGTCACTACGTCGCAGCGCAATTTGGTACGCTGGTTGGCTTCTTTTTCTATTTTGGCAATATTGGCTTTACGAATAGAGGAGGCTTTTTCGGCACTCATTTTAGAGGTAATAGAAGCATTTACTTGTTTGGTTACGTCGGTAATAGATTGCAAGCAATTGATTTCTAAGTTGGGCGCTTTAAGTTCTTGAGCTCTAGTTTTAGCTAAAAAACCTTCGGCGATTAAATTGCGCTCAGGAGTGCTCAATTCGGAAAGGGTTTCGTCAGCTATATGATGATTGGTAATAACTAAACCTTCGGGAGAAATAAAGCCTCCAGAGCCGCCGTTATTGAAACGCACTGCCGCGTGCATAGCGTCGTTGAGCCATTTGTCGCTCAGCTCAAAATGATACTTTTGAGCCAATTGAGCTTTGGGAGGAGCATTAAAAGGGAACATACCTTCGTCGGCATAGCTTAAAGAAGGCAAGGCTAAAGCTACAGCTGTGCCTAGTAATAAAGCGGAAAATTTAGGGTTAATCATAGGGTAATATTTCCTATTAAGCGCTATTCTTTTCCTGCCGCTTGCTTTTGGGCTTTCTATTCAGTCTAAACAGCTACTATATTTAGAGAGGTTTAGCGATTTGCACGACAAAAACTGCCCCTGAATATAAAACGATTTTCTTTTTAGTGTAGCTTTGAAGGGAATATTTCTATGAGCCAGCAGATTCTCATTATAGGCTTAGGACAATTCGGCATGTCTTTGGCTAGAACGCTTTCTGAAAAGGGAGTAGAAGTTTTGGCCGTAGATCGCAATTTAGCCTTGGTGGAAGAAGCTTCCCTTTTTGTAGCTGACGCTATGCAAATTCGGGTTACTGACGAAACTGATATGGCTAGATTCGAGCCTTCCAAGCGCGACGCAGCCGTTTGTGCTATCGGTGACAGTTCTAAAGAAGATTCTATTATTTGTACCGCTCTATTAAGCCAATTGGGAGCGCCTTTTATTGTGGCTCGAGCGCGTGACTCTGTACATAAGCGCATTCTTAAAGCTGTGGGAGCCAATTTAGTAATAAATCCAGAACGTGAATTTGGCCGTCGTTTTGCCACACGTTTAATCAATCGCAATATGGTAGTAGATACAGATCTTGGAGACGACTGTCTGTTGACTGAAATTAGAGTGCAACCAGGCATGGTAGGTAAAAATTTAATAGAATTGGAGTTGCCTAAACGCTTTGGAGTTATGGTCGCTGGCATTCGCAGTTACGAAGATCCTTCAAAAATTATTCATCCCAATCCAAGCATACCTTTAAGAGCTGACGATAGACTGATTATCGTCTCCAATGAACGGGCTATTGCCGAGTTGCAAAAAAACTTTCGCTAAAAGTATTGAGCTATGCTAAATAAAGTTGCGGCCATATATAATCGTTTCGGCGAAGCGACCAGCGGTTCTGCTTTCAGTAGTGCAGCCATAACCTTGGCCCCTTTGGCTTTTATCTTTTTAGGGCTGGATTTAGATGATGGCTCAATGTCGCTTTTTAGAAGCACTTGCGCTGTCCTTACGCTTATATTTACAGTTTTTATTGGGCTTTTTTGGGATAGGCATCCTAGCCTAGGCAAATACTTGGCTTTAGCCGACGCCTTAGCTTGCGTCGGCGCCGCCGGACGTTATCTTTTCAGCGATCCTTTTTCGGCTTTGACAGTTTTTGTAGCCGTTTCTGTTTTGGTAAACGCCGTCGTCCATTATCAGGGCGATGATAAAACGCAAACTAAGTATTCTAAACAAGAAGGAATAGAATCTATCGGCGGCGCGGTAGGTGGTTTTGCCGGTCTATTTTTTATTACTTGGTTCCTCTGTGGCCTAGATAATCAATTAGGTTTATCTTTATGCGCTTGCGGTGGCTTAATTTGTCAGTTGATATTTTATAAATGGTCGCTGAAGCTTAAGTCGCGCTTACCTAAAACTATCGTTCTAATTTGTTTTTTTTCTATTTGCTTAAGTTTTATCGCTCAGGGAACTTGGCTTACTGTCACTTGTTTGGCTTTAACGATCTTCTTAGATGTCTTTTTTGTCAACAGCTACGGCAATTTGAAGCTGCGTGAAGATTTTGGTGTAGACTTTTTCCTCAATCGTCCAGCCCGTTTCCTGTTGCTGACTTTTGTGCTTCTTTGCACAGTCGGTTCTGTTTTGCTTTATTTGCCCATTTCTTCAGATAGCAGCTTAAATTATATAGATGCTGCTTTTATGGCTGTAAGCGCTTCTTGCGTAACTGGTTTAACTTGCTTAGACTTAGAACACGATTTTACCGTTTACGGCAAGGTCTTTTTAGCTATTTTAGTGCAACTGGGTGGCTTAGGCATGATGGGTACGGCCTCTCTGGCTATGCATGCTATGGGACGCAGGCTCAGTTTGCGCCATGAGCGTCTGTTGGCTTCGCTTTCAGAAACGGAAAGCGGCCCCAATCTTATGCGCTCCCTTTATATTATCGTTATTTATGTCTTTGTTTTAGAAAGTATCGGCGCTTCGGTAATGACTATTTGCCTAATGGGGCGGGGAATGCCATTTTCTGAAGCTTTTGGCAAAGCCGCTTTTATGGCCATTTCTGCTTTTTGTAATGCTGGCATGACTCCAGAAAGTGGCAATTTAGTAAATTATGTTCACACTCCTGGCATATTATATACTGTGGCAATTTTAGTTATTTGTGGAGGTATGTCGCCTTTAACTTTTTGGGCTTTGCCCTTATGGTTTAGACGCCGTCATATATCTTTGGCTAGTTTTTTAGCTTTGGCAACTACGGCTTTATTATTGCTTTTAGGTACTGTTGCTTATCTTACATTGGAATGGAATGGCATTTTTGCTCAGTTAGCTCCGTTTGATAAATTGCATAACGCTTTTTTCCTCTCGGCTGTAGGGCGAACGGCTGGTTTTAATGCTGTCGACGTCAGCACCTTAAGTCCATTAAGCACGCTCATGACTCTCGTTTTTATGCTTATAGGCGGCTGTCCCGGAGGTACTGCTGGTGGTATGAAAACTGTCACGGTGGCTATTATGTTTTTGTCCTTTTGGTCTGATTTAAATCAAGAAAAAGAAGTTGTTTGCCGTCGTCGTCTGGTACCACACTATGTGGTTAGGCGCACTATTACTATTTTAGTAGCTTTTATGCTTACTTTAACCGCCGCTTTAATTTTACTCTTTATGACTCAGACTATTGCTCCTATGTTGTTGCTTTTTGAGGCGGTTTCAGCTCTGGGAACCGTCGGCTTGAGCTTAGGGGCTACTTCTCAGCTAGACGAGGCTGATGACAAATCTGTTAAACACGAAGTAGGGTATCCTCAAGAGCATATTCCTCTAACTTAGTGTGAAAGTTGACTCTAGCGGAGGATAAAAAATATGAGAATTGCAAAATCGATTAAAATAAGTATTTGGTGCTTTATACTTTTCAATTTGGCTGTGGCTTACTGCTGCATTTGGATCTTCGCCCGTATGTTGCCTTCTATAGAAGCGGTCATGGCCAATAACGAAACAACTATTCATGCTTCTATGGGTATGATGGCTATGCTCACTCAGGAGAATAGCGGACTTATTCGCAGAGTTAAAGCCAAACCTAAATTTGAGCATTTTTTGCGAGAGGCGGAAAGTTGCGTCAGCGAAGAGGGAGAACAAAATTATATAGACATTATTAGGCTGAATTACCAAGCTGCTTTTGATAGAAAAAAACTAGAATTTAATATTGTAGTTGATGCTATTGTACAACTGGAAAGGCTCAATCAGAAAGCTATGCATAATTCTATCAAGCAAGCCGAACATATGGGACGCACTGGAGCTTGGGGAATAGTCTTTATGGCAGCCATGAATTTTGTAGCTGGTCTAATCTTTTTGCACAACCTAAATATAAAATTTATTGAGCCGCTAGAAGAAGTTGAACATACTATCAATGACTTCAAAAAAGGTAACACTATGCGCCGTTGTGTCGTCTCTAACCAACCAATGGGTATGGAAAAAGTTATGCGCAATTTGAATGATCTTTTAGACTCAATCAGTAAGTGAATTTTTCTGTTTAATCATGGAGTATAAATGTAAATGAAACTCAATCATTATACGGTTATTGACGTTGAGTTGGCTAACTTCCAGCCCCATTCTATTTGTCAAATTGCTATTCAAGAAGTTCTTAATGGCCAAGTTGTTTTTGAAGCTTCTTCCTTGATAAATCCTCACGAGAGGTTCTCTCCTGTTTGTGTGGGAGTACATGGCATAGAGTATAGTGATGTAAAAAATGCTCCTACTTTTGCTCAATATTGGCCTACAATAGAAAAACATTGCTTAAATACCGTTTTAGTGGCTCATAATGCTATTTTTGATGTTTCAGCCTTAAATGCGTCTTTGGAAAAATATCATATTTTGCTGGATGACAATTTTACTTATGTTTGT
>SFMI01000130.1 GCA_004554425.1 Candidatus Saccharimonadota bacterium
TTATGACAACGGTAAGGCGGTGGAACAGGATTATGTTGAATCAGCAAAATGGTATCGTAAAGCTGCTGAGCAAGGTTATGGTTTAGCTCAAACTGCTTTAGGATTTAGTTACAGGTGTGGGTATGGGGTAGCTCAGGACTATATCGAGGCTATAAAATGGTATCGCAAGGCTGCCGAACAGGGTGATAGTTTGGCTCAATACTATCTAGGAGCTGGGTATTTTTCTGGTGAGGGAGCGGAACAAAATTATGCTGAAGGCATAAAGTGGATTCGCAAGTCTGCAGAACAAAATAATAGCTGGGCTCAAGCTTGCCTTGGAGATAGATATTATAACGGAGAGGGAGTAGAACAAAATTATTCTGAAGCAGTAAAGTGGTACCGTAAAGCTACAGAATTTCATGGTAATGAAGCAAAATTCTGCTTAGGATATAATTATCACATTAGTAAAGACATTGATAAGTTGTTTCCTGAAGGAATTTCTTCAGCTTACAAAGTTGAATAAAAAAAATTCAGAAAAAGCTGTTGGATGGTATCGCAAAGCTGCTGAAAATGGATATGCTCCAGGGCAGGCTATGTTAGGAATTCTTTATAGCAGTGGAGATGGCGTAAAAAAGGATGATGCTCAAGCTGTAATGTGGAGTCGCAAAGCTGCTGAACAAGGTAACGCAGTGGGACAGTTTAATTTAGCAAATCATTATTACTATGGACAAGGTGTAGTAAAAAATTACAATGAGGCTGTAAAATGGTACATAGCATCTGCAGAGCAGGGATTTCCTCTAGCTCAGTACTATTTGGGAATATGTTATGGTAATGGTAACGGGGTAGAACGAGATTTTGTTGAAGGGATGAAGTGGATTCGCAAAGCAGCGGAACAAGGATGTGAGGAAGCTGTCGAGTTCTTAAAGGAGTGATAATACAAAAAGAGTCCAGTTAAATATATTTGTGCAAAAAAATAGCCTCCTAAGCTTTTATTTGGCTCGGGAGGCTATTTTTATTTATTGTCTATTTGCTCGGTGCTATAAACTAGCGGGACCAGCAAATGAAGTTGACGACATCGTTGAACTTAGCGGCAACGTGAGTAGGAATTACTCTTACCGAATAGGCAAAGGTGCCAGTAGCGTTGGGAGTAATCTTGCCTTCATAGCAATGAGCGCCGTCGCGATAGCCGCCATAGTTGAGCTTAACTACCTGAGGGTTGACGATCTCTTCATTGACTAATTTACCAGCATAAAGCTCTACTTCAACTTCCTGAGGATTGAGTCTACCTAAGAAGACGCGAGCGCTGACAGAAATTTCCTGACCGCGTTTTACTTCACCGCGCTGCTGAATTTCAGACTCTAAGTTGACGTCATTCCATACGCCCTCTAAGTACTGCTTCCAACCGGCTAAATCTTTGGCCTTGGTGTAGCCATTTTCTCCGGCACTTTCACCGGCAATACCAGCGGGAACGTAAATTTCGTGGCAATAGTCATGAAGCATACGATGAGTGGAATACTCAGGCACCAAAGTACGAACGGCATTCTGCATCATGGCAGTCCAAACGGTAGGAATACCATTTTCGTCGCGATCATCGTAGTAAGCAGGAACGATTTCGTCTTCCAAAGTGGAGTAGAGCGAATTAGTATCGATCAAGTCCTGCTCTTCGTTGCTGTTGTAGTGACGGTTTTCGCCAATAGACCAACCGTTCTGACCGTTGAAGCCTTCAGCCCACCAACCATCTAAAACACTGAAGTTAAGCACACCGTTCATGGCCGCTTTTTCACCGGAGGTACCGGAAGCTTCCAGAGGACGACGAGGGTTATTAAGCCATACGTCGACGCCTTGTACTAAGTAGCGGGCCAAATCGATATCATAGTCTTCTAACAGAATGATGCGTCCTTTAAATTCAGGCATCTTGCTGTAATCATGGATACGCTTAATGAATTCCTGACCGGGACGATCGGCGGGGTGAGCTTTACCGGCGAAGACGAAGTTTACTTCGCGGCCGGGAGTAAGCATGATCTTCTTGAGGCGCTCAATATTGGAGAAAAGCAAGACGGCGCGTTTGTAAGTGGCGAAACGTCTGGCAAAACCGACAGTCAAAACGCTGGGAGAAAGAATCTTCTTGGCAGCTTCGATTTCGGACAGAGGAGCACTTAAGCGGCGCAAACGACGTTCGTGACGGGCTCTGACTCCATCAATCATGCGCTGTTTCAAAGTCTGGTGTACAGACCAAATATCACCAGCGGGAATCTTAGCTTTATCCCAAAGTTTGTGGCTGTCGGGATTGATGCGCCAATCTTTGGAGACGTGCTTATCGTATAAACGAGCCATTTCCGGAGCAATCCAAGTTCCGATATGGACGCCGTTAGTAACGGAAGTAATGGGAATTTCGGCAGCGGGAACTTCGGGCCATACATCGCGCCATAAGTGGCGGGAGACGTCGCCATGTAATTTACTTACGCCGTTGCGGAAACTGGCCAATTTAAGGCAGAAGATAGTTAAATTGAAAGGAGCGTCGGGCTGGCCGGGATTCTGGCCTAAGCGCATAAACTCGTTGCGGGACATGCCCAATTCGTTACGCACTTTCCAGAAATGCATTTCCATGAGGTCGCTGCCGAAAGCGTCTTGACCGGCGGGTACAGGAGTGTGAGTAGTGAAGCATACTTTGGGAGAAATAGCTTCGATAGCCTGACGCCAGTTGAGGCCTTTTTCAGTAACATATTCACGCATGAGCTCAATAGTCAGGAAGGCAGAGTGACCTTCGTTCATATGCCATACCCAAGGATTGATGCCTAAGCGACGTAAAGCCTTCACACCGCCGATACCCAAGATCTTTTCCTGGGCGATGCGCATCTGATTGTCGCCGCCATAGAGACGGGCAGAGAGACCGCGATCGGCTACAGAGTTCTGCTCAATATCGGTATCGAGCAAGTAAAGTTTAATACGGCCGACTTGAATGATCCAAACGCGAGCATTGACAATGCGGTCAGGCATCTCAATTTGTACAACAATTTCGTTGCCGTTAGCGTCTGTGGCTTTTTCAGCTGGAACCATAGAGAAGTCTAAGGGCTTGTAGCTAGCTTCCTGCCAACCGTCTTGATTGATAGTCTGAATGAAGTAACCGTGATTATAAAGGAGACCTACACCAATCATGGGGATTCCCATATCGGAAGCGGTCTTAATATGGTCGCCGGATAAAATGCCTAAACCACCAGAATAAATAGGCAGACTCTCGTGCATGCCAAATTCGGCGGAGAAATAAGCAATTACTTTGTCTTTGCTTTCGGGGAAGGCTTCGCTGTAGCGAGTGCTCTTAGGATTCATGTAAGCCTTGAATTTGGCATATACATCATCGTAAGCTTTTAAATACTTGGCGTCTTTAGCAGCTTCTTCGAGCTTAGCTTGATCAATGTTGGCTAAAACGGCCACAGGATTGTGACCTACGCTCTTCCAGAGCTCTTGATCTAAGCCGGAAAAGAGAGCCAGAGCTTCGGGAGTCCAAGACCACCACAAGTTGTGGGATAATTCCTGCAAACCGGCAATGCGCTCGGGCAAGACAGGACGAACTACTACGGTGCCTAAAATGTGCACGGTATAAACCTCCGAATGTTTTTTTATTTAATTTATGAAAAAATTGTTTCTGGAGCCGCCAACCGGCTTCCAAGCATTTTTTCGAGCTGATTTACCTCCCAGTCGAAAACTTGCGAAAAGCCGTCCCCCTATCGGCTAAATTTTACTTTAACTTTATCCAGGGGTCGCTCGGCTTTTCGAATTGCAAAAGAATATACCTTTCGATATGAAAAAGAAGGCAAAAATATTTACAGTTTTTGTGCCTATTTTTGCTTTATAAATGTGGATAAACTAAATACTGCTAATTTTTTGCCGATCATGAATATGCACAGAGCCAATATCCCTACACCTAAAAGAGCAGCTACTATCTTATTGCACAGCGTCTTACCTTTGCTGTCGGTGGGCATGATAGGTTTTACAGAGGTGCCGCTTGGCTGTGTTTCTGCGGAGCTATCCAAACCTTTCAATATTGCATTGCCATTGGAGATAAGTTTTTGGCAACTATTGGCCAAGTTGGAGAAAAAGCTTCCAACTTTACCTGCTGTTTGGCTTTGAGAAACACTACTTCTTTGTAAGCTGTTTTTCAAAACTTGCGAAGAAGTAGTAGGTAGGGCAGCCTTGATGCTGTTGGCTGGCAAAGTCAGTTGAGGAGAAATATCATCTGAAGTGGTAGAGGTGATTGTATTGCTTGGAGCTTGAACAACTGATTGTAACTGTGTTTCATTGGAGAGTAGTTCAGACTCTGCGGGCAATGTTGGCAAAGTGCCGACAGTTTCTTTATTTGCGTCGGTAAGTTCAGAACCACACTCATCACAGTAATGTGAGTTAGGCAAATTCTGAGCGTGACATTTGGGACACTCTAACATATCGTTGGGCTACTCCTATCTGGCGGCAGAAACCTTATTTTGGGTGTCTATCATAAGCGTTGCGCCTGCAACTATAACATCAAAGCCTTCGTCCAATATTTGCTCATCTTGGCTGTCAAAGAAGCTTTGCATTTTTTTTACTCCTCTGGACAGAGTATTTAAGCCAGTCTCCATGTCGTTGTAGAGTGAAAGTATGGCCTCTCGGTTGCTTTCTTCGCTTTCAGTTTGAGCAGCGGCTTTTTTCTTCATTTCGGCAAATTGGGCTAGACCGTCAGATACTTTTTGGGCGAAGAAGTCTATCTCTCGTTTAAGATCTTTCTGATCTAACAGCTGACGTTTATATGAATTGAGTGAGCCTTCCAATCTGGAAATATAAGTGTAGGCCGGCCCTTTAGTTTCGAGGGGGACGTTTTCTTTTATTTCCATAGTTTGGGTAGAAAGACCGACAATAGCAGGCATAATTGCATTACAAGCTCGACATTTTTTTGCTCCGCCAGGATTGAGAGCGCCGCAATTAGGGCAAGCAGCCGGTTGAGCTGTAGAAGCTTTTATAAGCCTTTCTTGGACAGCAATAAGTACTTCGCTACTTTGTAACAGTTCCGAGCAGCCTTCTTTTAGCAGCTTTTTGTCGTAACTTCTTTGGAAACGAGTCATTTTTTCTAAAGCTTGCCCCATCTTTTGTAAAGCTTGTTCGGCTATGGGAAGCAGCTTTTCGACGTCGTCATTTTCCTTGGGAATATCTTTTATGCTGGCAAAATCGTCTTTAAATTCTAAGAAACGATCGCGTAACCACGCTACTTTGTCTTTAAGCACTTCTGGCTTATATTGTCCTTTGGCAACTCCAGTAGCTATGCGGACAATTTCTTGGATATAGGGAGATTTTGAAAAAACAGGGAAGGACTCTTCTTCCTTTTTCATTTGCTCGAAAATCTCGAACATTTGAGCCAAAGCTTTGCGTCCTTGATCTATTAGCTCAGGGAAAGGCTCGACTTTATTATTGGCTAAATTCTGTTTTAAACCGCTCAAAACCTCAGGAAGCGGCCAAATATTGGGTAAATTCTGCCATATCACGTAGAGTTTGGGAAAGCTCTTCTTTAGCGGAAGGGTCGTCGGGAGCTTCGTAAACTAATTCGGCAGCTCGAATAACTTCATTAAAAACAGGCGATATAGAAAGTTCAAAAGGATCCATGCGACAAAGTTTCTAGCTTACTTATTTACTACCTTTTTTCGCTTTATGAGCTGAAAATTTTAATTTTTGCTATAGCGAAGGAAAACGGACTTTAGCAACCAAACGATTACACTTCTAATTTACTTTAATTTATTTCCGACAAATGGGCTTGGCTTGTTAGAAGTTATCCCTTTTAGCGGAGGAGCAATTAAAAATGAAACAGATTATCTTAACCGGCGACCGTCCCACCGGCCGTCTTCATGTTGGCCACTATGTAGGTTCTTTAAAAGAACGTGTGCAATTGCAAAATTCCGGACGTTTTGATGAAATTTATATTATGATTGCTGACGCTCAGGCTTTAACTGATAATGCTGAGCATCCGGAAAAAGTGCGTCAGAATATTATGCAAGTGGCTTTGGACTATTTGGCTTGTGGTCTCGATCCGGAAAAATCTACCATTTTCATTCAGTCTATGGTTCCCGAACTGACGGAACTGACTTTCTATTACATGAACTTAGTGACCGTTTCCCGAGTACAGCGCAATCCTACCGTTAAGGCAGAAATCCAGATGCGCAATTTTGAAGCCAGTATTCCGGTAGGATTTTTCTGCTATCCTATTAGTCAAGCTTCCGATATTACTGCTTTCCAGGCTACTGCTGTGCCCGTAGGTGAAGATCAGCTTCCTATGTTGGAGCAATGCCGTGAAATTGTGCACAAATTCAATACAGTTTATGGCGAAACTTTAGTCGAACCGCAAATTATTTTACCTTCTAACAAAGCTTGCTTGCGCTTGCCTGGCATTGACGGTAAAGCTAAGATGAGTAAATCGCTGGGTAATTGCATCTACCTTTCCGAAGAGCCGGAAGAAATCCGCAAAAAAGTAATGTCCATGTTTACCGATCCTACTCACTTGCGTCGCGAGGATCCCGGTCACACTGAAGGCAATCCTGTTTTCATTTACTTAGACGCTTTCTGCCGCGATGAACATTTTGCCGAATTCTTGCCCGAATATGCCAATTTAGCAGAGTTGAAAGCTCACTATGAACGTGGCGGTTTAGGTGATGTTGTTGTTAAAAAGTTCCTCAACAATGTTATGCAAGCTGAACTTAAGCCTATTCGTGAGCGTCGTCAGGCTTGGGAAAAACGCTTACCAGAAGTTTATGAAATGCTGCGTGTAGGCTGTGAAAAGGCTCAGAAAAAAGCTGCCGAAACTTTGCGTGCCGTGCGCCATGCCATGAAAATTGATTACTTCGAAGGTAACAATTTGCTTAAATAGTTAGAGATTTTTACCCAAAAATAGGAATAGCGTCGCAGCTTTATTTCGCTTCGGCGCTATTTTTTGTGGCAAGATATATTTTTTTAGTTTAGCTAAGCTCAAAAAGCCAACAGCGATGCGCTTTGGAATTTTCAAAGTCGGGAGAAACCGTTTGCGAAGTTATCTCTTTCCAACTCATATTTGGATAATTGATTTCCTGCATAGCAAAATTGCGTTTATTGGTGCTGAAATATAATTTGCCTCCTGGGTAGAGAAGCTTTAAACAATTCTCGATCAGTTTAACATGATCTTTGCCTACTTCAAAAATGTCGGCAGTCATTTTTGAGTTGCTAAAAGTAGGTGGATCACAAACTATAAGATCAAAATGTTCTCCGTCTCTAACGGCGTCTTCCAACCAACAGACTACGTCGTCTTCCACTAACGTATTGGCTTTATCTTGCAAGTTGTTAATCTGTAAATTGCGCTCTAACCAGTCGAGGTAGCGTCCAGAAAGATCTACAGAAACTGTACTAATAGCTCCGGCAGCACTAGCATAAACGGTAAAGCTTCCCGTATAACAAAAAAGATTGAGAACTTTTTTCCCTTGGCTCTGTGAAGCTACTAGAGCACGAGTACGACGATGATCTAAGAAAAGTCCAGTATCATGGTAGTCGCTTAAATTGACCAAGAAATTATGGCCACCTTCATGAACTGTAAATTCGTTTTTGTCATGACTGCGTCGTCTATACTGACCGCCGGGACGACGATCCTTTACAAAAAGGTTATTTTCGTCTAGCTCTAAGCCTAGCAAAGTTTGCCTTATAGCTTCTTGGCGAAAAGCTTGGCGAGCCTCTTCGGAATCATCGCGAGTGCGATCAGAAATCCAGAGAATTACTTTGCCTTCATAATAATCGGCAATAACTGGAAATTCAGGAATATCATGATCATAAATTCTAAAACAGCTGATATTCTGACGACGAGCCCATTTGGAAAAATGTTTAAACCGCTTGCGAAGGCGATTAGCTAAAATAAGTTCTTGTTCACTCATATATTTTTTTTATAGCGAATTTGCTAAGTTAGTTCAATTTGTAG
>SFMI01000015.1 GCA_004554425.1 Candidatus Saccharimonadota bacterium
TTCGTTTCCAATAATTTCTACTGTTGTCAAAACTTTTGCAATTGCTCGTGGCAACTGCTCGAGTATATTACCGCTAAGCTTCTCCCCTGTCAAGCACTTAGCACTAAAAAAGTGCTGTTTTTTTGCCACGACTGTTTTTTTGTTGGTAAGAGCGCCATTGCTTCGCCGACGCACCGCCTTTTGGGTTGCGTGGTATACATGCGTGAGGCGGCTTGGAAAGCCGACGGAACGTGGTAAGATGGCGTTGACAAATTGTTTTATACAAACATATGCGTTACAATAGCGTTACAAAAAATACAAGAAAGGAAAAGCACTATGAAAAAAGCAGCTACTTTAAATTTAAGAGTTAATCCAACAGTAAAAGAAATGGCGGAAGAAATCTTGTCAAGATTGGGTCTACCCATGTCCACAGCCATAAATATGTACCTCAATCAGATTATTTTAACAGGTGGGATTCCATTTGCCGTAAGCTTACCCAAAGCTCCAGATTCCATAAATGCTGATTTGATGAGCAAAGAAGAAATTATAAAACGATTAGAAAAGGGTATCCAAGATAGTGAATCAGGTAAAATTCAGAATGCCGATAACGCTTTTAGAAATCTCAGTGCGAAGTTAAATTTATGAAAAAATACTCCGTGCAGATCACAAAAGCGGCGCTAGATGATATAGAAAGCATTTATATATACATCGCAGAGAAACTACTATCTCCGGAAAATGCTATCAGGCAATACAACCGCTTAAAAGAAGCAATATTAAAACTGGACACATTCCCCGAGCGTTACAACATTCTAAATATAGGTTCTGAACTACATCACCAGATCAGGAGAATGCCAGTTGACAACTATTCGGTATTTTACATCGTCAAAGATAATACCGTTGTGATCATCGATGTCTTGTATAGTAGCTCAAATATAGAAAACATACTCGATCACCAAGTATAGTTTTTAACCTACAGGCAGAGGCAGTGGCTATGGAAGGCGAAAAATGTTGGCCGTTAGGCCAGGTTCGAGCCTGGAAGAGCAGCTACGGTAGCGCAGGCTTCTGGCCGCAAGGCCAGTGAAGCCGGAGCGTAGATATGGTAAAAAATTAAGCTAGCACTAAATAGCTAACGGGCGGGTGGAACATAATCAGCGTCTCTAGACTAAAAAAACTACGCAACAAAACGAACATACAAACAAGTGTAGATTTTATGCGCTTAACATTTTGCGTTATGCATGTTAGTGCTAAATTTATACCTCGTTGATTAGTTCGTTATATCCCTCCTCGAAAGATCGCTAACGCGATAAAGTTTTCTCCGGTGGGTATAACGAACATTTTGGCGGCTATAAATTTTACTTAATGTAGGTAGTTTTCAACCTACAGGCGGAGGCAGTGGCGATGGAAGGCGAAGAACATTGGCCGTTAAGGCCAGTTCGAGCCTGGAAGAGCCGCTGCTGGAGCCAGCCAACATGAACATGAGCCCGCAACCTAAACTTATAGCGAAATTTTTTCGCCATATCGGTAGCGCAGGCCTCTGGCCATGAAATGGCCAGTCAGCCGGAGCGTAGATATGGCAAAAAATGAAGCTAGCACTACATAGCTAATGGGCGGGCGGAACACTAATTAGCGTCTCTAGACTGAAAAACTACAAGCCAAACAAGCAAGCATAACAAGCAAAGCACAAACATGCACTAATTGAGCGCAGTTTCAATTAAAGCATTTATTTGCTCAAGTTTGGCTACTACACGCTTTTGCTCAGCCAGCGGCGGCAGCGGAACTAAAATCTTATTCATATTAAGCTGGTTCATCTTCGGTTGAGCTGTACCAGTTACATACTTAACCAACGATATCGAATTTATGTAGTAGCATAAATAATTCAGTTCTAGCGCCTTTGTGTTTTGTAATACATGAGCATGGTTATTAACCCAATAAAAACCTTCGGCAATAAACGCTATCGGTTTCGTTCTAGTCAGCAAATTAGCCCCATCTTCACCTATTAAAAGCAAGCGTTCAGAAAACAAATATCGATCTACCTTATCAATTACGCCAGAAGCTCCATAATAATCATAGACTTTATCTAAGCCTTCTCTTTCATGTTCAGCCAACGGAACTCTCTCTGAATCCCTATTTATAACTATCTCCCCTAGCCTTACCCAACACCAGTTGGCTGGAATAGCAAAAGGCTTTTCTTCTTCTTTTATTTCCGGTAAAGGCTTCTCTTTCTTGATTTGGCCTTTCTTAATAAGGGCAGCTTTTTCGGCGCGGATTTGTTCTAGTAAATCGGAAGCGTTGCCTTCTTCCTGGCGTTGCTCTACAAGGAGGCCGCGCATAGCCATATCTAGCACTTTTTGACGCAAAAACTTTAAAGCTTTATCTAAATCGGCACTGTCTTTAGCTATAGTATCTACCAATTTTAAGCTAGCTTCCAAAGCGGCTACTATGCGTTTTTGCTCAGCTAATGGGGGCAGCGGAACAACAACATTACTTACAATTTCTAATGTTAAATTGGGAATAGCAGTCGTTTTTTTAGAGTTATCAAAATAGCTCTGAGTAAAAGAACCATTTAACAAGTAAATAATGAATTTAATATCTGTATACTTGACGTTTACAAGTCTTGCAATAGAGATCGCTTGATTTGTATTAAGAGGCAAGTTTTCATTTCTTACCATACCTGTTCGCCCAAGTGTACCAGCTATTGTTATCAGAATATCATTGCTTTCTAATACGGAACGGCGTAAATCTGTAACATGTACACTTTGATCAATAAACTTTAAATTGCTAAGATCTAATTTGTCATATCCACACACATTTTCAGCACGTAGGAAACCTACTCCATATTCTACATATGCATCATTACCACCACGAGGTGTTGTACCTTTAGTTACTAATTTACATATCTCCCCTAGCCGTACCCAGCACCAACTATCAGGAATAGCAAAAGGCTTTTCTTCCTCTTTTATTTCCGGTAAAGGCTTCTCTTTCTTGATTTGGCCTTTCTTAATCAGGGCAGCTTTTTCGGCGCGGATTTGTTCTAGTAGGTCGGTAGCGTTGCCTTCTTCCTGGCGTTGCTCTACAAGGAGGCCGCGCATAGCCATATCGATAAGTTTTTGGCGTAAAAGTTTAGTGCTTGTAGGCTCAGCGGGCGTATCAGATTAGCGTATCAGACTATAGAGAAACAGTTTATTTACTTGCCGTCACGTTTTTCGCGATCTTTACGCTGTTTGGCGCGAGTAGCTGGATCGAGAATAGCTTTACGCATACGCAAGCAATGAGGAGTTACTTCTACCAACTCATCGTCGGCAATGAACTCGAGGCACTGCTCTAAAGTAAGGTGACGAGGCTCGTCTAAGCGCACAGCTTCATCGGACGTGGAAGAACGCATATTAGTAACGTGTTTCTTCTTACAAGCATTTACGTCTAAGTCGTTAGGACGGCAATGCTCGCCGACGATTTGACCGGTGTAAACGTCTTCACCAGGAGAAATGAAGAAGACGCCACGATCTTGCAAGTTAAACAAAGCGTAAGAAGTAGCGGTACCAGTTTCGCCAGTAACTAAGGAACCGCGGGTACGACGAGCAATCTCGCCGCGGTAAGGGCCGTAGCCGGCGAATAAGTAGTTCATAACGCCATAACCGCGAGTAATGGTCAAGCACTCGGAACGGAAGCCTACCAAACCACGAGCGGGAATGGAGAACTCCAAGTGGAGACGGCCTGTGCCACTGCCAGTCATGTTGATTAAGTCACCGCGTCTGGCGCCGACTTTTTCCATAATCGGGCCCATGCACTCTTCGGGAATATCGATAGTCAAATTCTCGATAGGCTCTAAAAGTTCGCCATTGACAACTTTAGTAATGACTCGAGGAGCGGTTACCGAAAGCTCGTAGCCTTCACGGCGCATAGTTTCCAACAAAATGGAAAGGTGAAGCTCACCGCGGCCGCAGACTTCGAAAGAGTCGGTAGTGCCTTCGACAGCTTTCACTCTCAAACCGACGTTGCGCTCAGCTTCACGAAAGAGACGATCACGCAATTGGCGGGAAGTTACATACTTACCATCGCGACCGGCGAAAGGACTATCGGTAGCCATGAAAGTCATGGCCAAAGTAGGCTCTTCAATTTCCAAACCGGGCAAGAATTTGGGATTCTCAACATCGGTAACGGTGTCGCCCAAAGCTACATCGGGAAGACCGGTAAGAGCAACAATGTCGCCCACAGTAGCACTCTCGATAGGCTTTTTGCCTAAGCCCACGTAGCCCATAACCTGACCGACTTTACCAGTATGGCAGTTTTCAGCAGAAGTTCCGTAGCAGATAGTCTTGGCAGGGCTGATCTTGCCATTGAGAATACGACCAATAGCCAAACGACCCACATACTCATCATAGTCCAAATTGCTAACTTGCATTTGCAAAGGAGCTTCATCGTCACCCTTGGGGCAAGGAATGTGCTTAATGATGGTCTCGTAAAGAGGCTGCAAGTTTTCGAAAGGCCCATCGGGGCTATAAGAAGCAACTTGTTTGCGGGCAGAAGCGTAAACGACAGGGAAATCGATCTGGTCGTCGTTGGCGCCTAAGTCGATAAAAAGTTCTAAAACTTCGTCAACAACTTGCTGAGGTCTGGCGTCGGGACGGTCAATTTTGTTGACAACTAAAATAGGAGACAAACCTGTCTCCAAAGCCTTCTTTAATACAAATCTGGTCTGAGCCATAGGGCCTTCGAAAGCATCAACAACCAACAAACAACCGTCAACCATACCCAGGATGCGCTCTACTTCACTGGAGAAGTCTACGTGTCCGGGAGTATCTACGATATTGAGGGTAACACCGTTGTAAACGACAGAGGTGTTTTTGGCCAAAATGGTAATACCGCGCTCGCGCTCTAAGTCGTTAGAGTCCATAACGCGCTCGGCTACATCTTGTCCTACTCTAAAAGCGCCGGCTTGACGAAGCAAACCGTCTACCAAGGTAGTTTTACCGTGGTCAATATGAGCAATAATTGCTAAATTTCTTAAATCTTTGCGTTCCATAGCGCGATATTATACTCCAAAATGCTATAAATAGTCTAGTGTTTTGCCCTAGCCGACTGTACGGAAAATAAGCCTCTAAAAATTTTTTAATCCTACATATTGGCTAGAAACATAGTGAAAAGCAACAACTAGGCAAAGGAAGAGAAAAATTAAAGCCAAAATAAGAGCGCGGTATAAGAGAAAGTATTTGAGGTATATCGTGAATAAAGTTTGTTTAATTACCGGCGCTTCTTCTGGTATAGGCGCAGCCACAGCTAAGGCTCTTTTACAGCGCGGCTGGATTGTTTATGGCGCAGCTCGCCGTCAAGAGCGCTTGGCAGAATTGGTAAATTTAGGTTTGCGTCCCCTTTATTTGGATGTTACCGATCCTTCTTCTTGCGCTGCTTGCGTAGGTAAAGTGATAGAAGAAGCCGGACGTATAGACGCTTTGGTAAATAACGCCGGCTACGGATCTTACGGCGCCTTTGAAGATGTGAGCAACGAAGAAGCTCATCGCCAGTTTGAAGTAAATGTTTTTGGTTTAGCAACTATGACTCGCGAAGTGCTGCCTTTCATGCGTCAACAACAAAGCGGCCATATTATCAATATTTCTTCTATGGGCGGTCAAATTTACACGCCTATGGGCTCTTGGTACTACGCTTCCAAGCGAGCTGTGGAAGCTCTCTCCGATAGTTTGCGCCATGAAGTAGCTGCTTATGGTATCAAAGTTGTTTTAATTGAGCCTGGCGTTATTCGCTCTGAATGGTCAGATATTGCCATTCAGAAAATGGAAGAAAATTCCGCTCAAGGGCCTTACGCAGCGGTTTGCGCCAAAATGAGCAAAGTGTTAAAGCTCAATTATAGTGACGCTATCGTAGGCTCACCCGATTATATTGCTAAGCTTGTGGTAAAAGCCGTCAGTAGCCAACATCCCAAATTGCGCTACGCCGGGCCGCTAGACGCCAAGGTATTGCTTTTCTTTAAAAAATATGTTCCCGATTGGCTCTTTGATTTAACTGTAAAGATTATTTGCACCTAAACAAATTGCACTTAAAGAAAAGCAGAGATTGAAGCTATGTTAAACGCGGATAACAGCCAAGCAGCCCTTTCGCCCAAGGATACGCACGAGCCGATTTTGTCTAGTGCTGAGTTGGCTCCAAACTTATGGAAAGCTTTGCTAGCCGTACCGGCGCTAAAAGAAGTGCTGCGCTCGGGCTGGCGGCGCATTGGCTTACCCCACCCTGAAAGCGTAGCCTCTCATAGCTGGGGAGCGGCAATTTTGGCTTTATCTCTGTGTCCGCCCAGTCTGGACAGAAGCAAAGTAATAGAAATAGCTTTGGTACATGATTGGGCGGAAGCTAAGGTGGGCGATCTGACCCCTTATGACCAAGTATCGCCGCAAGATAAAGCTAAGCGCGAAGATATAGCATTTAAACAAATAAGCGGGCCGCTCCCCAATGGAAGCTTAATGTATGCACGCTTTCAGGAATACCAAGCCAACACTACTAAAGAAGCCCAATTTGTACACGCCCTAGACAAATTAGATATGGCCTTGCAAGCTGCGGCCTACACTAAAGAGTTTCCCTCTCTTTCTTTTGGCGAATTTATAGAATCGGCTCGCAACTATTTGAGCCAAAAGCTTACCGAATCGGAAGCCTTAGCCTTAAATTACTTATTGAGCTGTGCCTCCTCGGCTTCCTCCGAAGCAGCGCCAGAAGCAGCCTCTTTCCCCTCTCCAATTAGTCCAGAGTGCAACAAATAAGCCAATAATAGCCATAAAAATACAACACAAATAGCTAAAGCATAGCCGGGACAAGAATTGGCATAGGCTAAAAAAGCCAGCGCTAAAGGCGTATAAAGATACATAAGTTTAGACGAAGCCAAACAAGTACAAGTCCAAGAAGCAAAGCATGCGCCCACTAAAGCGCTGCCATAAAGCAATAAACGCGGATGGTATATTTCCAATCCAGTTCGGTATAAGTTAAACGGATTTTGCAAAAAAGCCCAAAGAAACACAGCCGCAGCTAAACATATAAGCACGGCAGCAAAATGGATCAATCCGGAGCGCAACAAAGCGGCAAGCCATTTCATAGCCGTTTTTTTTCTTACTATCGACAATCAAGGCCTGCCGCAGTCGAAACAGTTTTGACTATTTTTAACTCACCCATGTTTTATGTAAATATTTATGCAGATACAGGCTCACAAACACAGACACGATACACAACATAATGCACATCAAACGTCATAAAATATTTATTGCACAAAATCAAAGTATATACAATAAATAAGAAGAAAAATAAAACAACTAATACTTAAAAATAATCAAAACTACGGTGAAGGTGCAGAAATTATGTTAGAATCAGGCGATATTTTTTTGCTAAAAGAGAGTACAAACATAATGCGCATAGGCATAGATGCTACTTTTTTGCCCAGAGACAAACGCGGTATGGGCATGGTGGTTCGCAATTTTTTGCAAGGATACCAGAAAGTAAAATCTGAGCAAGACGAGCTTTTTTTCTTAACTTTTAAGCCTCATTTATTAGAAGATATAAAGCAAGAAGTTGGCCATTTAGGGGCTTGCTCAACATTTAAACAAGCGCCGCAAGATTTGGATATATGCTGGTATCCTTGGGATCGCGCCGACGTATATTTACCCTGCGCTAAAGTTTTAACTGTACATGACGTGAGGCCTTGGAAGGCAGAATCCGGCAAAAAAGCTTATCGTAATTGGTATAAAATCAAGAATGAATTTGAATGTGTTGCAGCCACATCTGCTTATGTAAAAGACAACGAATTTACTAATTATTTTGGCGATGATACAAATATAATCGCAGTATGCTACAACGGCATAAACAGTATTTACTACGAAAAAGCTACTGAACCTCAATACAGAGACGAGCAAAAACGCCAGCAATATATGGACAAAGTAACTGGCGGCGCTCCTTTCCTCTTCTTTGTGGGCAATGCTTATGAAGAGAATAAAGACTTGCTTTCATTACTCCAAGCTTTGTACACTTTGCGCGACGAATTTCCCCATAAAATTTTAATTGCCGGCAGCGAGCCTAAAAGCAACATAAATTTTTGGAAGCGACTCTTCCCCGACGAGCATACCAAATATGTTCAGGAAATAAAAAGTTATTTAGAAAAGTTGCCCGGACGTGTTGTATATACCGGACAATTGAATCCAGAAGGCATGCTTGAGCCCTACTCTTATTGTGATTGTTTAGCGTCAGTATCTAATTATGAAGGATTTTTCTTACCACTTATTGAGTGCATGGCATGCCATAATATTGTTTTTAGTTCTAAATGCGCTGCTTTACCAGAAGTAGGCGGCGAGGTACCTTTCTATTATGAAGCTGACAATCAAGAAGATATGGTAGAAAAGTTGCGTTTTGTTTTACAATATAGACGTAGTGCCGAGAAGCAAGAATTATTTGCCGAGAGAATAAAAGCCGGTTTAAAGCGAGCCCAGCTCTTTACTCCTGAAAAACAAGCTAAAAATATGCTGAATATTTTTGCTCAGGCTGTAGAAAAGCATAAGCAAAAGCAAAAATAAACTCTGTGGCAGTTGAAAAAAGCAAGACTTTTTCCGGAATAGTAAAATAACTCCGTGTTTTTATGGAGGCTGTAAAAAAAATGAACTTGATAGAATACGAAAAAGCTACAGAAATTTGCCGTTCCTTCGCTGGAGCTCGCCTATTGGTAGTCGGCGATTTGATGCTTGATTATTGGGTTTGGGGGACAGTCTCACGCATTAGTCCTGAAGCACCTGTGCCGGTAGTAGATATAGCTCATCATTCTTACACACCAGGCGGCGCGGCTAATGTAGTAGCCAACTTAAAAACTTTAGGTGCCAAAGTAGATTTACTGGGCGTAGTAGGAGCCGACGATATTGGCCGACGTTTGCGCGTCATGTTGGAGCGACAAGATATAGGCATTAGCGGTTTAGTGGTCAGTGAAGACTACCCTACCATTATGAAGACGCGCATTATTGCCAATAGCCAACAAGTAGTACGCGCCGACTTAGAAACTCGCTGTGCAGTAAAAGACCATGTTTGGAAAAAGTTATTGGCTTGGGCCAACAATCATCGCCAAGACTACGACGCTGTAGTTATTTCCGATTATGATAAAGGTTTACTTTGGGGCGATCATATTCAGGATTTAATTAAAATTTTCCGAGGCGTTCCTGTTATTGCCGGGCCCAAGCCTGTCGATCTTAAGCGCTTCTTAGGTTGCGAGCTTATCACCTTAAACGCTAAAGAAGCCAAAGCCGCTTCCGGTTACGACACTTTCAATAACAAAGGCTTAGAGCAAGCCGGACGTACTCTTCTGGCCGAACTTAATTTAAGCTCCGTGCTAATTACTTTAGGCGAACGCGGTATGGCCCTCTTCCGCAAAGATGTGCCTACAGTAAGAGTGCCGGCTTTAGCTTCACAAGTTTATGATGTCAGCGGCGCCGGTGATACAGTACTGTCAGTTATGGCTCTATGTGCTTCCGCTTCTGTCCCTATTACCGAAGCCATGAGCTTAGCTTCCCACGCAGCAGCTGTTGTAGTGCGTAAAGTCGGTACGGCCACAGTTAGTACCGAAGAATTGCTTGAGTCTTTGCAAACAAGCTCCCATCAGCCGGAACTAAATCCGCAACGCAAAATTCTTTCTGCTGAAGAAGCAGCTAAACGTTTAGAGCGTTTGCGCCATAGCCAAAATCCGCCCACCGTAGTCTTTACTAACGGATGCTTTGATATTTTGCATGTTGGCCACCTCAATACTTTATTAGCCGCTAAGCAAGAAGGCGATCTGCTGGTAGTAGGTCTCAATTCCGACAGCTCAGTTAAAGCTCTCAAAGGGCCCAGCCGTCCCATCAATTGCCAGGACGAAAGAGCTGTAATGCTAGCCGCCTTGGAATGTGTTGATATTGTGGTTATTTTCGAAGAGGAAACTCCTCTGGCTTTAATTGAAAAACTGCGTCCAGACGTTCACGTTAAAGGCGGAGATTATAAAGAAGACGATTTACCTGAGGCTTCCTTAATTAAAAGTTTTGGAGGCAAAATCGTTTTAGCTAAGCTTATTCCCGGTCGCTCTACCACTAAGCTTATTACTTTGACGCGTAACGATGATCTCAAAAACTAAATAGCAAAAAATATGTACCCTCGAAAGATTTACATAACTGCTAACAGTCCGGGAGAAATTGCCGGCTGGCTTAGCCCTGTGGCTGCGGCGGTGCGCCGTCGCTGGCCAGAGTGCAAAATTAGCGTAATCCTTTTACCTTGTCCTTTTGCTACCGGCTCGGAAAGTAAGGTGGCTACAGATTTACTCCATGTCGATGAGGTAATTCCAGCCAGCCGTTATTTCCGTGTGCTTTTTAGCGGCTTAAAAGATTACAAAAGCAGCGTATTGCTCCACCTGGGCGGCGATCTTATGTATAGCGCAGCTTTAGTGTGGCGTTGGCGTATTCCGGCTTGGTCTTATTTATGGGGACGCTGGTGGTGGGATTCGGCTTTCAAAGGCTATTTTATTAAAGACGAAAAGCACTTTGAGTGGATGAAGCGCCACAAGTTGCCTTTGGAAAAAGCTATTATAGTTGGCGATCTAGTGGTTGACGACGTGCGCTGGATTATGCAAAATTACCTGGCTAAATATGGTCAATTACCGCAAGCTGATTCTAACTTAATTTCTTTCTTACCAGGCAGCCGTGTTACAGAAGTAACCAATTTGAGTCCGTTTTTCTTGCAAACGGCTAAGCTTATGCAAGAGCAAAAGCCCAAGTTGCGCTTTCAAATGCTTATTTCTCCTTTTATTCCTCCAGCCAAATTGGTTAAAGCTTTACAAGCAGATCCACATCCAGCTGTAGGTGGTATTAAAGGAAAAATTGTCGGTGAAACTTTACAAGCTGAAGGCATAAGCATAGACATTGTGCGCCAAAACCAATTGCCACAGTTGAGTGCCTCTCAGTTGTGTATTACTATTCCTGGCACCAAAACAGCCGAAGCGGCCAGCTTAGGCGTACCAGAATTGATGATTTTGCCGATCAATCGTCCCGACCAGTTGCCTTATATAGGTTTAATTGGTTTATTGGACTGGCTTCCTGGCGGTCGCGTACTTAAAGGCAAATTGCTTATGAGAATGCGCGATAAAGTCTCCTATATGGCTCAGCCTAACATTTTGGCTAATCGCCCGATAGTACCAGAAATTATCGATGTAGTTACACCTACTTATATAGCCAATGCTGCTTTGGGATTGTTAAATGATCCTGAACAATTGCTGCGTCAGAAGTATGAATTCAGTCGCTTATATTCGCCATACGCGGGCGCTTCCGACCGCTTGCTAGATACAATAGAGCGAACTTGGCGCAACTAACAAAAAAAGCCGAGCCTTCACAAACTAGGCTCGGCTTTTGTGTTATACGTCTATTTACTTAATCTGATGGATAACAATCCAATTTACCAGATCTTCGCAATCTATTTTTCCAGCAGCCACATCTAAAATTATGTTAGATAATTCTTGTTGGGTATAATCTAAGTCTATGCCATTTAGTGCTAAAAATACTAGCATACAATGTGCACCTATGCGTTTATTACCATCTATAAAAGCATGATTTTTAACTAAACCGAAACAAAGACGAGCAGCTTTTTGCTGCATAGTCGGAAAAAATTCCTCACCAGCAAAGCCCTGAAAAGGACTACTTAACGCTGAGTCTAGCAGGTTCTCGTCACGTACTCCTAAACTTCCACCGGTCTCATTGATAAGCTCTGAGTGCAAGAATTTAACTTGAGATTTTGAAAGAACTATCATTTAGCCAACACTTCATACGCTTGGTGATTTTTTTCAATCAATCTTCTAGAAATGGCAGCAACGCTTTCATCCTCAGCAATTTGGGTCTTCTCAGCAGAGTTAAATTCTACAATAAGATAGCGCGGAACGTTATTTTTCAAAACAATAACTGCGCCTCTTTCATCAACTAAACGAGCTACACGAGAAAAATTTTGATTAGCTTCAGTTATTGAAACGAGAGAATCAGTGCTTACGTTCATAGATTTTTCCTCCATTTCCCCTGTAATTGCAATATACTATACATAATAGGATAAATTCAACCTAGTTGGATAAATAAAAAAAAGCCGAGCCTTCACAAACTAGGCTCGGCTTTTGTGTTATACGTCTATTTCTTCAGCTTCGCTAGCGTGTTCCATAATGAGCTTATAGCGCGGAGCGACATCGCGGCCGAAGCATTCGGAAATCGTTTCCGAAGCGCCCTTTTCATCATCTACCATAACGCGGAAGATAGTGCGAGTAGCCGGATCGAGCGTAGTAGCCTTCAATTGCTCAGGGCTCATTTCGCCTAAACCTTTGAAGCGCGTAATTTGCGCTGTGCCTTTGCGGCCGCTTTTACTTAAACTTTCGCGCTCTTCTTCAGTCCAGGCCCAATTGATAGTCTTGCCCTTTTGGACACGATATAAAGGAGGACGGCCCAAGTAAATATGGCCTCTTCTAATAAGTTCGGGCATAAAGCGATAGAAGAAAGTGACTAAAAGACAAGCTATATGGTGGCCATCTGAGTCGGCATCGGTCAAAACGACAATACGACCATAGCGCAACTTAGAAGCCGAAAATTGGCTGCCTACACCACAACCTATAGCGCTAATTAAGTTGGCAATCTCTTTATTTTGGCCTATTTTACCGGCGCCAGCGTGTTCAATGTTGAGAATTTTACCACGCAGAGGCAAAATGGCTTGGAAGCGACGATCGCGCCCTTGCTTAGCTGAGCCGCCGGCCGAGTCGCCTTCTACGATAAAGAGCTCGCAATCTTCGGTGCGACTGGAAGAACAGTCGGCCAATTTTCCGGGCAAGTTGAGCTTACGCGTTACTGATTTGCGCGAAACGGTTTCGGTAGCTTGAGCAGCGGCCGCTCTCTCTTTAGCGCCAAGCACAATGCGCTCCACCAATCCGGCAGCAACGGAAGGATTTTCGTTTAAATAGCGCTCAAAAGCCGGAGCTATAGCCGAAGCTACTTGTCCATTTACTTCTGTATTATTTAAGCGCTCTTTAGTTTGACCTTTAAACTGAGGATCGGCAATATAAACGGCTATAATAGCCCGCAAACCGTCACGAATATCGTCAGCATTAAGTTTTACACCCTTAGGCTGAAGATTGTGAATCTCCATATAGTTGCGCACAGCTTTAACTAAGCCGGCTTTTAATCCCAGATCGTGAGTACCACCCTGAGGAGTATTGATACCATTGACAAAACTGCGCACATGCTCGCCACCATTTTGGCTCCAAAGTACAGCCGCTTCCATGCGAATATCTTCTTCGCGTTGATAAGAGAAGATATTTTCTTCCCAAGCAGTAGCTCTAGGCTCTTCGCCTACCAACTGAGCTAAATAACCGTCTAAACCGCTGTCACAATGATCTAATTTATGGGTTACACCATTGACGCGATCTTTAAATATAATCTTAACTTTGTGCAACCAAGCTCTGGCTTCCAAAGTATCTAAAATAATTTGCGGATCAAAAATCGTCTCTTCAAAAATTTCTTCGTCAGGCCTAAACCATATAGAAGTGCCGCTACCGCGCACGTTGTCAGCTACTTGAGCTACAGGAGCCGTAGGTACACCAAAATTATAAGATTGGAACCATTCACCTCCGTCGCGTTTAACGGTTACTTCCAAACGCTCAGAAAGAGCATTTACTACAGAAGCGCCTACGCCATGTAAACCGCCAGAATAAGTATAGTTGGCATGAGCAAATTTACCGCCAGCGTGCAAAGTAGTCATAATCAGCTCTAAAGCCGATTTGCCGTATTCTTGGTGCACATCAACTGGAATACCGCGTCCATTATCAGTTACTCTTATAGCCCGACCGTCACGATCCAACTCCAGCTCTACCCAAGTAGCATAGCCATTCATAACTTCGTCTATGGAGTTATCTAAAATTTCCCAAATTAAATGGTGCAAACCGGCACTGTCTACGCTGCCTATATATAAGCCAGGCCTTTTGCGCACCGGCTCCAAACCGGTTAAAACTTGAATATCTTGCGCAGTATAAGATTCCATTTTTACCTCGCTCCCAACTGTTCTTCCCAAGCCCACTTGATTATTTTCTTACTAATAAGCGCCGCTCTCTTCACTAATTTTCCCCATTGCGGCGCCACAATCCCATTTTGCTTAAAGTCCCAAATCAGGATCGAAAATATCCGCTTCCATTTCAGCTTCTTCCGTCAATTCGGCAGAATCATGCTCCGATTCAAGCTCGTCCTTAGTAGTATTACTGTAGAATTTTTGCTGCAATTGCAACTTTCCGCGTTTAATTAAAAGAGTTCCTTTGCCACCTCTGGCGCAGGCTTTCTGTTTGCGCAATGACACTTCAACTGGCGTTCCCGTACCTACGCGGCTGAGCATAAGTCCTTGATCGGCTCCATTAACTACCATGCTTTCCCAAAGCTTATCTTCTTCTTCAAGTTTGATAACTTGAACGCCGCGGGCACAGCCAGAGTTGAAGCTAATTTCTTCTATAGGACAAATTAAAGCGCGATTTTGTACAGTTAAGACGATTAAATGTTCACGACCACGCACAGCCTCAACAACAAAAGACTGAGCTCCTTCGCCCAGACGCATATAACGGCGGCCATTCTTTTTGGAAGGCTCCACAAAAGAAGCAAAGGAAAAACGCACTCCCTTGCCATCGGTACTTAAAGCTAAAGCATGTATGCCGGGAAGCTCCTCTTCGTTGGCAGAAGACCATACTTCACTATTGCGACTGTCAAAGAGAAAAGCGGAAATAATCTTTTCGCCATCGCTGAAATTAAAGAATTTTTGTACTGGCTCACCGAAGCCGCGCGTACCGCTAGGCAATTCATGCACAGGCATAGTATAAGCCATACCAAAATTGGTAAACAGAATTAAAGAATTTAAGGTTGAGCCTTCCAAAATTTGCCAGATAGAATCTTCCAAACGCAAGCGCAATTTGCTGGAATCGGTGCCTGGAGCGACACGGCGCAACCAACCATCGCGAGTAATGACCACGTCAGTTTTTTCGTCAACGATAAAATCATCAGCATTATAAACTAACTCTTCGGCGCCTTCGCGCAAAACTTGAGTGCGACGCTCATCTAAGAAGCGACGGCGAACTTGACCAAGTTCATCTTTAACCAAAGCCCACAGAGCTGGCATATCGCCCAAAAGTTGCTCTAAATGGTCGCGTTTGGTTCTCTTTTCGGCCAGCTCGTCTCTAATTAAAAGTACATCGTCTTTGCTCAAACGATAAAGGCGCAAATCCAAAACGGCGTCGGCCTGAACTTCATCGATTAAAAAGCGCTCACATAAAGCTTGATTGGCAGAAGAGCGGCCCGAAGAAGTACGAATAATGGCAATAGCTTCTTCAATAGCGTCAAATACTTTGACGAAGCCTTCCAAAATATGAATGCGCTCATTTAAGAGACGCACTTCGTAATTGAGGCGGCGTACCGTAACTTCAAAGCGGAAATCGATAAATTCCAGCAGAGCGGTACGCAAATTGACACGCTCAGGCCCACGTGAAGTAAGGCAAGTCATATTTACATTAAACTGATTCTGCAACTTGGTATTTTTGAATAAATAAGCCATAACTGCAGTAGGATCGGCATCGTGGCGGCATTCCAAAACTATACGAATATCAGTAGTCGATTCATCACGCACATCTTGCAATTGCGGAATTTTACCGGCCATAATTATATTGCCAATTTCTTCAACAAGTTCCGATTTATTAACCATATAAGGAATAGAATCGATAATGATATGGAACTGGCGTTTATTTTTTTCTTCGATTTTATAAGTACCACGCACTTTAAGGGCGCCTTGGCCGGAAGCATACACTTGTTCCAAGCTCTGGCGACTGTTGAGTAATTCTCCGCCAGTGGGGAAATCGGGCCCTTTAACATAAGTGAGTAATTGAGCCACGCTCAGCTGACGATTGTCTATTAAAGCCCGACAAGCTTGCAAAACTTCACCTAAATTGTGAGGCGGAATGTTTGTAGCTACGCCTACAGCAATACCCATGCAACCATTAACCAACATTTGCGGCAAACGAGCAGGCAAGACTTTAGGCTCAGGAGTGCTTTCATCAAAATTGGGAATAAAGTCGACCGTATCTTGGCCTAATTCTTCCACAAATTCCATGGCGACCGGACTCAATTTAGCCTCGGTGTAACGATAGGCAGCCGGGCCATCACCATCGATTGAGCCGAAATTACCTTGACCAAAGACCAAAGGATAACGCAAAGTCCAATCTTGGGCCATACGGGCCATAGCTTCATATACAGCCGAATCGCCATGCGGGTGGTAGCTACCCAATACTTGACCGACAACTTTGGCGCACTTTAAGGTGCTCTTGTCGGGGCTCAAATGTAAATCGTGGTGCATGGCGTAAAGGATGCGACGCTGCACAGGCTTAAGTCCGTCGCGAACGTCAGGAAGAGCGCGATCGGTAATTACCGACAGAGCATAATTTAAAAAGCGGGAACGCACTATTTCTTGCAAAGGCGCTTCTATAACTCTGCCTAAAGAGAATGTTTCCTGACTGCTGCGTGAACTCAATTGCAAAAATCACTCCTAAATGGCTATAGCAGCGGTTTTGTGCCGCTGCGGGGCGGTTGCAGTTTTACACTCGAGCGGGCAAAACCTGCCAAATCTACCTAACGAAAACTTATCAAAGCCAGCTGTACTCCCCCACAATCCCAAACGGTAACCTTACGCCAAGCCGGCAGAAAATCGGCAACCTTCTCAAACTCGAACGGTTCAACTTCAGAAGCACACCAAGGTGAAGTGTATAAAATAAATAGAGCTTTAGGCAACCGTTCATAATTGCTTAGGCCACGATTCGGCAACCAAGGCCTAGCTTGCGAAGATAAAGAAGAAGCTAAATTATTGATATTTTCCGGCGGTTTGGCCAAAAGTTGACGTAAATCTCTTCCCTGCACTTTGTAAGGAAAGAGCTGCCAATTTTCGTAAGTTACTCCCACTAGCAACCGCCAAGGCACATTGGAAAGCTCTGTTCCATCGTGAACTGGACGACCAAAATGAGCATTGAAAGCATTTTTGTCCGACCAGAAATCGGCTTCTGAAGCATATTGTTTTATGGGAATAATCAAGCGACGTGAATTATCCAAAGTAAAAGATGGTTGCGAAAAATACGGTTCCAAGCTGCTTTCAGCTCTTTCCAGCACTTGAAAGTCAGCCAAAAGTAAGGGAGCTTGCTTATATTGAGAGCGAATTTTCCAAGCTTTGGTATAGTCTATATCAGCAGGCCAGCTATAATTTATTAAAGTAATTGGAGCTACAAAAGCCCAAATAACTAGGAAAATATATTGCCATTTTATTTTCAACTGAGCCAACCCAATTCCCATAAGAGCAGCTAAAGAGGGAATGACGAAGCTCAAATTCCAAACAGAAATTATAGGTTTGAATATAAAAGAGTAACCCAATAATAAAAAAGGCAATAAACTCCAAGTTGTAAACAGCAAATATTTTTTTCGCCAACATTTTATAAAGCCGACAACCAGCAAGCCTACACCCATAAAAGTTGGAAGAAAACGCAAATCTAAAGCAGTATTCCAAAAAGCCAAACTTAAAGGCAAGCGACCAGCTACAGCTTCTAGCCCCAAATATTTGGCGTAAACTTCTCCCAGCAATTGCAAACTAGGCGCCATATTTTTGCCTTGTAAAGCGTAAGCCTGAGGATTTACAACTATGGACAATACAAAAAGTATCAATAATAAAAAAGCCCAGCAACAAACATAAAGCCAACGCTTTTTATCACGCAAATTGTCTGCCAAAATAGACACAAATACAACCAAGCTGAATACGGAACTAACTAGCATCGTGCCTAAAATACCAGCTAACGATAAAGCTAAAAGCAAGCTTAACCATATCAATCGAGAACTGGCGGCGCTACTCTCGCCAGAATACTGTTTTTTACATTCGATATGTCTTTGCTCTAACCAAAGTACAGCTAAAAAAGCTGCCCAAGAAACAAAAAACATATTGAAAGCATAAAAGCGTATATATGATCCGAAAAAAATGGAGCTATTAAAGCCAACAAAAAATAAAGCGCTATAAAGAGCTGCTCTAACTCCACATAATCGACGTACAGTCAAATATAGCAACCAAGCGCTGCCTGCTAAACTTAAAGCTGAAAAAGAAGCTGCAGTTATTCTGCTCCAACCTAAAATATCGTTGACTAGTCCCAAAGCCAAATAATATAAGAAGCCATTGGCTTCACTTTGCAAACCGCCGAAGCAAGCCGTCCAACTTAAGCCGGCAAAACTCATAGAAGCGAACTGATGGCGATCACAAGCTCCCATGCCTAGCCAAGCAAAAGCCAAGCAAGATAGTAAAACCATAGTTAAACCAACATATTCTAAAAATGATGATTTTTTGACAATCATTATATTAACATTTCACTTTGAGGGACAAATATTTTACTAAACATTGAAGCGAAAAAGCTTATTTCACAGATTAGTTTTCACTACCTGCTTTTTTAATTGAGGGTTGAAGTTTTTACATTGAGGATCTAAGCCAAAAAGGGAAAAAGAGCGACGGCCCCAAAATGGTTCTATCATGTCGGAAACTAATTACAGCTCATATATAGAAACCAATTCACCTTTAATCAAGGCCAAAAAGATCGCCGTCGTGGTTTTGGACGGTTTGGGCGACAGTATTTTATCTTTACCTGCTATCCGTTTTTTAATTAAAGCCTGCCCTCAAAGTAAGATATTGGTGATCGCCTCTAGTTTGGGAGCACCGGTTTTTGCCGGAACGGCTCAAACTATAGTTTTTAATCCTAAAGAACCAGACTTCAAAGCGAAACTGACAGCAGCTTTACAAAATGGCCATTTTGACGCCGTACTTTGTTTTACCGAAAAAGGTTATGCTCTCTCGGCTGTTTATCAAAGCGGCATACCTGTACGCTGCGGCTTTTTTCCCGGTTGGAGCCAGCCTTTAAAGAGCTTGGCTTTACTTTGGCAAATAAATTATCGAGCCTATTATTATAACGATCCTCGTATAGATCAGAAGATCCATCAAACTGCCCGTCTTTTCTTACTATTAAAAAAGCTGGGCCTGAAAACACCTGCCGAAGAGAATTTTCCCGATTTAACTTTGGAGCTTAGCGCAGAACAGCTAGCTCAAGGACGCCAAGCTCTAGCCCAAGCTCTTGGTCTTCCAGAAAGCGAATTAAGCAAACATAAAATATGTGCTATTCAACTTCTACCTCGCTGGAGCAAAGCGATAATGAATTGGGCTCAGAGTGGATATGCAAATAAAAAGTTAACTGACAGCTCATCTGTATCTGAAATACAAACAAATCAATCTTCAGTTTACTGGAGATTACTTAAACCAATTGCTTTACTTTACAAGAAATTGCTCCAAGGTAAATATATTCCTATATTTTCCTGTGCCCCTGCAGATAGAATATGGGCAGACGTTTTTATTGAAGATCTAAGTAATGACATAAAAAGAGATGACACCTTTACGGTTGCAGACAAAAAGGCAGCTAACCAAATTCCAATTTTTAGTCAACCTGATCTATACGCCTTTGCTGCTTTTCTAAAAGGATGCAACTTTTTGGTTACCCCAATTGGTGGCTCTGCTCATCTAGCGGCTGCCATAAAACTACCAGAAGTAGTTTTCTTTCCCCCCGAAAATTTAAAGCATGAGTTAACTCGCTGGAAACCTTGGCGTACTACCTGCGAAGTGGTAGTAAAGCAGGATAAGAACCAAGATGACGAAACATTGAGCCAAAATTTATACGAGGCCTGTAAAAAAATATGTCCGTAAAGATCAGCGTAGTTATTCCCACCTACAACCGAGTTGACAAACTTCAGGAAGTGCTGCCCACTTTGCTCAACCAAACCATGCATCCAGATGATTATGAAATTTTGCTCTGTGATGCGGGCAGCACCGACGGCACCGCCGAGTATGTGCAAAGCTTAAATGCGCCTAATTTGCGCCTTTTAGTGGGCCCCAATACAGGGCGTAGCGGTGCTCGCAATCGTGGTATAGATAATGCTCAAGGTGAGATAGTGCTCTTTACCGACGCTGATATTCTGGCCGATCCTAACCTTTTAGCTATACACGCCCGCTATCACGAGCAATATCCCGGCCAAGCGGTAGTTGGCAACGAAGTTCAGGTAAAAAGCTTGGAAGAATATAAGCTTTTTTCTCAGGATCCGGCGGCTCACTCGCGCCATAAGCCCACTCGCAAACTTTTGCCTTGGCACTATTTCTTAACTGGCAATGCTTCAGTACCGCGCGATATTTTAATTCAAGTAGGCAAATTTGATTTGGCTTTTCAAGGGTACGGCCATGAAGATTTGGAGCTGGGTTATCGCTTATTAAAAGCCGGCTATAAAATTTATTACGCTCCTCAAGCTATCAACTATCACTGGCACCCGGTAGGTTTTGAAGAACAAAAAGGGCGTATGCGTTTAGCTGGCCATTCTACAGTGCGTTTCTATCGCAAATATCACGATATACGCATTTGCTTGCAAATGGGCATGAACCCCTTATCCATGTTGGCCCACTCTTTCTTGACAAAATATAAATTTATCCTCAATTGGCTCGATTCTATTGCTCCAAAAGTAAAGTTGGCTCGAGAGATAGTCTACCAATATCACTACGTAACTGGCATTAAAGAAGCGATGGGACAGCAATAGGAAGAGAAAAAATATGAACGTTATTCCTTGGTCGGAAATAAAAAAAATAATCGTCATTAGAACGGATCATATAGGCGATTTGATTCTCTCTACGCCATTTCTCAAAGCCCTGCGCGTGGGGGCCCCACAAGCTGAAATTACCATAGTCTTGCCAGCTTACACGGCCTCTGTACTGGAGAATGTCAGCTTTGTAGATAAAATTATTTCTTACCAAGGCAAACCTACTCGCGAGTTGGAAGAACAGTTGCGCCAAATGCACGCCGATCTTACTGTGTGTTTGGCTCCTCGCACTTGTGCTTATAAACTAACCTATGCTACCAGAGCCACCTACAGAGTTGGCTACTTCTACCCTAGCCGCCCGCTGACAGCTATTACGTGCAAAGCCCTATATTTAACTCACAGTATGGGCGTCAATTTGAGTAAAGAATTGGCCCTAGGCCATCCTATTCCCCATGAAGTACAGCAATTGGGTGAATTGGCCAAAAATATGGGCTTAGCTTACGAAGACGATACTCTCTCGCTGCAACTGAGCTCCGAAGAAGAGGCTGCTTCTCATCAAATGAATCAAAATTGGAAGCGTCCCATCGTGCTATTGCAATTGCACAACAACTGGCTCAGCTGCGGCTGGACTGTCAACAATTTAGTACGCTTAGCTAGCGGCCTAATTATGACTTCTCGCGGCGGCGATTTAGTTATTTCTTACGGACCGGCCGAGCATAAATTGGCTGCCGATCTAAAAAAAGCTCTAGCCTTGACGGCTCCACAAGAAAAGATGACTGTCGATAATATTACTTTTATGGGCAATCTTAGCTTCCGCCGCTGGGCTTGCCTCTTTAACAGTGTAGATTTTGTGGTTACGCCAGATACCGGAGCCGTCCATTTGGCCGCCGCCTTGAAAAAGCCAGTTGTAGCTATATATGAGCCCAAAACCGCCGTGCTCAATACTCAGCAGTGGGCGCCTTGGCAAGTAGCTCACCGTTCTATTGTAAAAGAAGATCCAGCTAAATCGTTGGAAAAAATTTTTAACGGTTTAGATGAGCTAATGACTGACAGTATGGCTTGGGCTGTATCTGAAGCTGTCGAAGAACGTCCAATTTAGGTCCATTATTTAACTTTGCCAAAAGTTATTATGGCGGCTTTTCAGCTCCTGCGTCTAAATAAAAAACGCAGGAGAAGCAGTCTAAGCTTAGAACTTTCGGCAAAGTTAGAGCTGCAGCTGTCCCTTTTTAAAGCAGCCGCAAGCTATTTTTAATATAAAAAGTTTTTGAAGTTTCATCGCTGTTGCTTTTTTCTATAACATACAGCACAGCTAGAGGAGAATAATATGTCCGAATTCAGCCCTGAACCTTTAAATGGTCTGAAACGCACCCACTACTGCGGCGCCCTGCGCTTGGCAGACGCAGGTCAAAAAGTCGTACTTATGGGCTGGGTTGACAGACGCCGAGATTTAGGCGGCCTGATCTTTGTTGATTTGCGCGACCGCAGCGGCATGACCCAGTGCGTTTTCAACCAGTCTGCCACTCCCGAAGTTTTTGAAAAAGCCGGCAACTTACGCAACGAATTTGTTATTGCCGTAGTAGGTACAGTAGCTCCTCGCGCCGTTCCCTCCACCAACGAAACTTTGCCCACCAAAGATATCGAAGTTAACGTGGAAGAGTTGCATATTCTCAACCCTTGCAAAACCTTGCCTATCCATATTTCCGACGATCAAGCTCCGGATGAAGGATTGCGCATGCAATATCGTTACCTCGATTTGCGCAAGCCTCGTATGGTGCGCAACTTAGCTATGCGCCATCGCGTTACCAAGGCAGTCCGCGATTACTTTGACAATCATGGCTTCTACGAAATCGAAACTCCCGTTTTGATGGCTTCTACTCCCGAAGGTGCCCGCGACTATTTGGTACCCAGCCGCGTAAATCCCGGCAAGTTCTATGCTTTGCCTCAGTCCCCTCAGCTTTACAAGCAAATGCTCATGGTCAGCGGCTTGGATCGCTATTTCCAAATTGCCCGATGCTTCCGTGACGAAGACTTACGTGCTGATAGACAGCCCGAGTTTACCCAAATCGACATGGAGATGTCCTTCGTCGAACGTGACGACGTGCTTAATATGATCGAGGGCCTTGTCCAGCACTTATTTGTAAAAACTCTCAATATTCCCATTCCCGAGCATCTTCCCCGTATGCCCTACGCCGAAGCTATCGAAAAATATGGCTCTGACAAGCCCGATTTGCGCGTAGATATGGCTATTCAGAACTTAACTGAAGTTGTAGGTAAGACAGGCTTTGGCGCTTTAGATCAGGCTATTGACGCCGGTCAGGCCATCAAAGGCTTTGTCGTAAAAGGTCAAGGTAAAGCTACCCGCAAAGAGCAAGATTTGCTCAAGAGTTTTGCTGTAGCTGCCAAGTTGCCCGGCCTCTTCTTTATCAGCCGCACTGAAGATGGCGTAAAATCTAGCTTACTCAAGTTCTTGGGCGAAGAAAAAGCCATGCAAATTTGCCAAGCTAGCGGCACCGAAGTTGGCGACCTTTTAGTTATGGCTGCAGGTCCCAGCAAAGAGCTCAGCTTAGCTTTGGGTAAAGTGCGCTTAGATATTGCCAACCATTTGAACTTGCTCGATCCCAAAGAATTTAAGTTCCTCTGGGTCATCGACTTTCCCATGTTCTCTTGGAATGAAGAAGAAAACCGCCTTGAAGCCGAGCACCATCCTTTCACCAGTCCTCTGCCCTGCGATATGGACAAGCTCGAAACCAAGCCTTTGGAAGTACGTGCTGCCGCTTACGACTTAGTGCTTAATGGTTGCGAATTGGCTTCCGGATCTGTACGTATTCACCAGCGCACTATGCAAGAGCGCATCTTGAAGTGCATCGGTCTCTCTATGGAAGAAGCCGAAGAAAAGTTTGGTTTCTTGCTCAACGCTTTCAGCTACGGTGCTCCGCCTCACGCCGGTATTGCTTTAGGTCTCGACCGCTTAACCGCTCTTATTGTAGGTGAAACTTCTATTCGTGAAGTTATTGCCTTCCCGAAGAACACCAATGGCGTCGATTTAATGACCGGTGCTCCCGTGGTAGTTACCGATGAGCAAATGAAACTTGTCCACTTGAAATACGATCTGTAGCTTTTAGCTGCCGATTATACAAAAGCGCCTTTTTGATAAAATTCCATCTTTGCGCGGCATTTTAGTCGGAAAGGCGCTTTCTATTTGGCCAAGAAATTTAGAAAGAATTTTTTCTATAATGACCATCTAAAGGATGATAAAAGTATGCAGCTTATTATAAAAAACGGCCTTTTAGTCGCCAACGGTCAGGTATTTCACGGCGATTTAGCTGCCAACAATGGCAAGATCTGCGCTTTAGGTCAAGACTTAAGTTTTTTAGCCGATAAAGATACCTTGATTATCGATGCTCAAAACCAGCTGGTAACTCCTGGCGGGGTCGATGTACATGCCCATATGAGTTATTTTGTGGGTGGTTGTTGGACTAGTGATAACTTTGCCTCTGGTACCAAAGCGGCTCTTTTTGGTGGAACCACTACCACTATGGACTTTGTAGAAACTAAAGCCGAAGAAAGCATGCTCGATGCCTTAAAGCGTCGCCAAGAAGAAGCCCAAGCTCAAGCTTGCACAGACTTCAGTTTGCATATGTCTGTTTTGCCTCACGATATGGAGCGCTTAGATGAAATTAGTGCGGTAATTGCAGAAGGTTGCCCAACTTTTAAGCACTATACAGCTTATGCTTTTACACTCGATGATGGCCAACTTTACCGATCTTTTAAAGAAATAGCTAAACATGGTGGTTTGCCCTTAGTACATGCTGAAAACTGGCCTTTTATCCAAGAATTGATTCGCCGCTGTGCCTCAGAAGGCAAATTAGAACCGCAAAATCATCCTCTGTGTCGTCCAGCTTGGGCTGAAGGCGAAGCGGTGCGCCGTGTATTAGATATTGCCTATGCAAGTGGAGCAGATACTTTCTTATTCCACCAAAGCTGTGCTGAAGATTTACCCCAAATAGAGCGAGCTCGCCAACGCGGCCAAATTGTCTATGCCGAAACTTGTCCCCATTACACTTGCTTGGATAGTTCTATTTTTACTAAGATGGGCCCGTTGCCCATTTGTTCTCCGCCTATTAGAGAAAAAGGCCAACAAGAACCTTTGTCGGCTGCTTTGGTTGGCGGCACTTTAGACTCTGTTTCTAGCGATCACTGTCCCTTTACACGAGCTGAAAAGAACCGCCCCGACGCTTTCTTTAAAGTGCCTGGTGGCTTGAGCTCGGTAGAAACTCGCTTCATGCTTACTAAAGATTTGCCCAATATGAGCTTAAATCGCTGGGTAGAAGTGTGTTGCACTAATCCGGCCCGCATTGTTGGCTTAAATAATAAAGGCGCTTTGCAAATTGGCTTAGATGCCGACGTGGTAATTTGGAGTCGTGAACCTTATATAATTACCAGCGATACATTGCACGAAAAAGCCGACTGGTCGCCCTACGAAGGGCATAAAGTTTCTGCCAAGCCAGAAACTGTTATAGTACGCGGACGAGTACTTGTTCAAAACGGACAATTCCTCGGCAAGCAAGGTTGCGGTCAATATCAAAAACGCAATTTATGCAAATAAAGAAAGCAAAGGTTTCTTTATGGACATAGGCAGCACTGTAAGTGTTAATGAACGTGATTTTAAAGTTGAACAATTATTGGGCAAAGGCAAAGGTGGCTATTCTTATTTAGTTCATAAAAACGGTCAACAATTCGTGGTTAAGCAAATTCACCACGAACCTTGCTCTTATTATCAATTTGGTGACAAATTGGCCAGCGAATTACAAGATTACGCCAAATTAGTCAAAACAGGCTTGCCTATGCCCAAAATGTTAGATGTCGACAAAACTAATGAGCGCATCTTAAAAGAATATATCCCTGGACAAACTATCTTCGATTACGTGTTGCAAGACGGAATGAAAGATGATTATTTGCAACAAGTAAAAGATATGTGCACTTTGCTTTATCCTTTAGGAATAAATATCGATTACTTTCCTACCAATTTTGTAGTTTACCAAGATAAACTTTATTACATAGATTACGAATGCAACAATT
>SFMI01000131.1 GCA_004554425.1 Candidatus Saccharimonadota bacterium
AGACCTTCCTAGTGAAAAAATTAAAAGAACCGCCTCGAAGTTACTCACAACCTCGATGACGGTACTTTTTTCGTTCGGATAAGGGAAAAGCCTTCCCCGCCCGAAGCCAGAACGCAACCTACGTCCACACTTCGAATAGCTTTAAATATTGGCGCGTTTTACATCTTCGCAAGCTATGGGCAAGCATTCACCGGGACGATTTTTGAAGCGTACCCATAATTTGCCAGAAGCGATAAAAGATACGGTGCCTAAACCGTTTACTTTATGTTCTACAGTGCAACCAGCAGGGAAATTAACGGCAATTTCACGGCGACGGAATTTGCGTATTTGAGGAGGCATAATCGCTATTTGTCGGGCTTTTTCTACTGAAGTTCCATTCTTCTCCTTAAGTTCTTCACTAGCAGATCGGAAAGGACGGCCAGAAGAAAGCTTTTGAGCGACAGCTTTTGCCTTCCAACCGTTACTACTTTTAACTTCAATTTGTTTTAAGGGCATTTCATAAACAAAACGAGACAACTCAGAATCTTGATCGCCACGATGACAAGCCGCTGTAATATAGAGCATGTCTTTAGCTCTAGTTAAACCGACATAACAAAGGCGTCGCTCTTCTTCCACTCCTTTATCTCCATCAGCTAAAGAGCGATGGTGAGGCAAAAATCCGTCTTCCATACCAACCAAGAAAACTACCGGAAATTCCAATCCTTTGGAAGTATGGATAGTCATTAAAACCAAGCTGTCCTGTTTGTCGGCGCTTTCGTCAAACTCATCACGGCCAGATATTAAAGAAATTTCATTTAAGAAAGCCCGCAACGGCAATTCACCTTCATAGTTGGGGCTTTGGCGCTCTCTTTGGAAACGTTTGTCAAAATCTGTCAGCACTTCTAAAAGCTCTTGCAAATTTTCTCCACGCTCCTGGTCTTCTTCTAAATCACTGGAGAGCAACTTATCTTTATAGCCAGTCTCTTCCAAGACAACTCTGACTAATTCAGCCAAAGAACAATCAGGACTAAGAGCTTGTTTACTCAATTCTTCCAAACGATCATACAATTTACGGCAGCGCCCTACATAAGAAGCAGCCACGGCAGCCTGATCAGCTAAACCCAAAGCATGCATAATGGGAATGCCATTATGAGCGGCATAAGAGACAATCTTAGATAATGTGCTTTCTCCCAAACCGCGAGTATTTTTTATAATTCTACCTAAAGCTACCGAATCGCTGGGATTACCCAAAACGTAAAGATAAGCCAAAATATCACGAATTTCTTTACGATCGTAGAAGCGACGGCCACCCACAATTTGGTAACTCATGCCTTCTTCACGCAATAACACTTCTTCGAAATTGCGGCTTTGAAAATTAGATCTATATAAAATAGCTATATCGGAATAACGATAGCCACATTGTTGCACCAAACATTTGCAAGCTTGTACCACAAACAAAGCTTCACTGCGAGCATCATCAGTAATATAGACATATGGCAAAGTACCGTCGGTACGATTGCTCCATAAATTCTTTACTTTGCGATCGGAATTATGGCTAACAACTAAGTTGGCGACATCTAATATTTGTTGCGTAGAGCGATAGTTTTGCTCGAGCTTAATAACTTTGGCGTCATGGAAGTCTTTTTCAAAGCGTAAAATAATGGAAATATCGGCTCCGCGAAAGCCATAAATGCTTTGATCGTCGTCACCTACAGCGCAGAAGTTTCTATCTTCATTTAGAAGCAAACGCAGTAATTCATACTGAATAGGATTTACATCTTGAAATTCGTCTACCAAAATATAGCGTAAATGACGACGATATTTTTCGCAAACGTCTGGATTGTTGGAAAATAATTCAACCGTATAGACCAATATGTCGTCGAAGTCGAGAGAATCATTTTCGCGCAAACGTCGGTTGTAAGCCTGATAAATGGGAATAAGCAAACGTTCCTGAGCTAAAAGAGGACTTAAATCTTCAGGCTTACGGCGAGCATTTTTGCAAGCGCTAATGGCGCTAAGTAAATCACGCGGCGCATGCTTTTGACCATCAATATTGAGTTCTTTTAAAATATCGCGCATTAAAGCAACTTGCGCTTCGGTGTCATATATGGAAAAGCTAGGACTGACGTCGAGATATTTGGCTTCTCGGCGCAACCAACGAGCACAAACGGAGTGAAAAGTGCCCACATTAGAAAAAAAGCCACTGCCACAAAGTCCCTCAATACGCTCAACCATTTCACGCGCAGCTTTATTGGTAAAAGTAACGGCCAATATTTGTGAGCGCTGGGCCAATCCAGATTGCAAAATCCAGGCAATGCGCTTAGTTAATACGGTAGTTTTACCGCTACCAGCTCCGGCCAAAATAAGCAAAGGGCCTTCGGTAGTAGTGACGGCCTCGGCTTGCTGCGGATTTAATCCTGTCAGAATAGACTCCATAGTCACAAAAAGTTACCCCTTTATCAATCATGCAAATGGACTTTATAGCCAAAACGATGTTGCAAAACATTGAGCAAAGCCGGCATAAATATAGCCGAACTCAGCAAATTAGCTCCTACGCCCAAGGTCATAACCAATCCCAAAGTAGCCACTCCTTGATGGTTGGCAATAATCATAGTAGCAAAACCAATCATGGTAGTTAGGGCCGATAAAGTAATGGAAGGGCCGGTAGAATGGCTAAAAATACCAGCCCCACCTTCTTCGGAAACTCGGTGAATAATATGAATGCCAAAAACTAGACCAATACCTAAAATTAGAGGCAAGGCTAAGAAGTTGGCACTATTGAAATCACAATGTACAGCTCCCATCATGCCAACCATCCAGACTATACCTAGCACTTTGGGCAACAAAGCCAACAAGGCCACACCTAATTTGCGGAAATGTATAAATAGCAACACCCAAATGGCACACAAAGCCCACGTGCCGGCTTTTTCGTTGGATTCGCGCAATTCTTGACAATCGTAGTAGCTCATAATAGGCATACCCACGACTTTGGGATCGACACTTTGGACTTCGCGCACGAAACGCTCCTGGGCCGGGCGCTCCCAAATATTTTCTTTGGGGAAGATGCGCACTTGAATAAGCCCAGTACGACCTATTTCACGGTTTTTCAAATCGTCGGGAATATCACTTATAGTTAAAGGAGGCGCATCTTTTTGCAAATGCAAAAAATTGACAATATCAGCTAAACTTTTATAGAAATTGTCTTCAAAAGCATTCAGGCCTTCTTCAATAGGGCCCGGCCCCATAGTAGACATAATCGAAAAAAGCTTGTCAATTTTAATTTCCAAACGTTTAGCAGACTGGCTAACTTCAGGAGAAGAGCTGCTTTGCAATTTATGCAAAACTGAACGCATCTCTTTATCGCTATTTTCTATAGAGTCGCCCAAAGCGCGAAAAGACGCAATGCGACTTTCGTCTGGATCGCGATAAACTTCACGAGGTACGGGAATAGAAGAAACACTCTTGGCTATTTCTTTTAAATAAGGATATTTTTCTTTATAGTTTACCGGAATCATCATAGCTACAGTTTCTACGTCGGAAACAGTAGGCAATTTGGAAAACTTTTCGGCCAATTGGCAAGCGGTGGGCACATCTTCAGCCAAGGAAATGCCACAAAGAAGTGAATGCTCGCTATCATTTATTAAATGCATTTCGGTACGCACAGATTGTAAGCCCTTGGCTTGTAAATTGAGCAAGTTGTAATCATAGCTGACATTTTTGCCATACCAAAGAGCTGCCAAAGTGACAACTAAGCCGACAATTACGACACCTTCAGAGCGATTAAGTAACCACTTCTCGACGTTAGCCAAAAAAGCAAAGCGAGAAATTCCCTTAGCTTCGTAAACCTTGTTTTTATCTTCGGTTAGGAAAATAAGCATCATAGAAAGATAGCAAAGTAAAATACCGCTGCCCGCAATAATGCCTAACTCAGCAATACCGGTAAAATCGGTAAAGGACAATACATAAAAAGCTAAAGCGGTGCTGACAGCTCCAGTTAAATTTTCATAGCCTGCACCGCGCATAGTCGCTTGCATAGCAGCTAAAATATCAGCTGTTTTGGCTCTCTCTTCATCGTAACGATAGAGAAAATGGATACCGAAATCGATACCCAGTCCCATTAAAATGGTGGCAAAAGTTACAGTAAGCAAATTTAAGTGGCCTATAGCCAGTGTAGTAAAAGCCATAGTCCAGCCGATACCAACTATCAAGCCTAAAACAGCCATCAAAGGCTTAAAAATTTCTCGGAAAGCCCAAATAAAGATAATGGCAATTAAAACTAGAGAAAGAATAGCCGACTGAGTAGAATCAGCCGTAGAAGAATCGGCTTCATCAACATTAAGAACCAATTCACCAGTTAGACCAACCAGCACGTTGGTATGAGAGCGTTCTAAAACTTCCAAAATTTCTCTAATACGACTGACTGCCCTATTTATGGAAACGTCTTGGCCTTCATTGCTGCGGTAAACTGGACGACAAAGTAAAGCGTCGACCGTTGGCAATAGTATTGTATTGAAGGATCCTATCTTGAGAAAACATGCTACTGATAGCATCTTCGTTTTCTCCACCTTCTTGTCCCAATTGCTCAAGCATAATGTCAGTCCAAGGAGAGACGAATTTGCCCCTCCCTCTTGTTTCCATACTTTGAGTAAAAAGATCGAGAAAGCGCTCAGCTGTAGGTAATATGCCTTTGAGCTTATTGGGATTCGAAAGGCCAGAATTGCCCGTTTCAGCGGAAAGCTGAGGGGCTTTTTGCATAAGATTGGCTAAACTGCCAGAAGAAGCCAAAGCTTCTAACCCAGGGCCGTAATCTTTTAATTGTTGGGCTATTTCACGCAATTGTTGCGGCTCTAAAAAAGTAACGTCTGCTTTTTCAAAAACATCTTTGAAAATGTCAGGCTCTTCCCGCAAGCGACTGGCTAAGTCATCGATAAAGGCTCGGCGCTGAGCGGCAGTTCCATCTTCCACAATTACTACAATATCTTCAGAACGTGGGAAATCGTTAGTGTAACGATCTTGCTCGGCTTGTAATCCGGCAGAGCGCTTTATTAAGTTGGCTTGATCGGCATCAAAAGTAAGATATTTGGCTGTATAAGCCATGCCCAAAAGACAACTTATAAGACCAACAATTATAATTAAACGCGGAAAATGGAAAGAAAATTCGGCCAATTTGCCCAGCATTTTATAAGTGAATGCCTCTTTGTTGACCGAGCTATTAGCTGCGGCCATTTTTTCTGCCGCCAGCGCTTTATCAGAGCCTTTCAAATCCATAATTTAGAGGGTGTCCAACCAGTGAGCGTTTTCTAAAACCGCCCCTATAGAGTGTAAATTTCTGACATTGAAAATATGCTGAGCACTAAGTTGCCAACGTCCACAGCAAGCAGCATGTACAGCATCAGCTACAGAAACGGCACAATGTTGCATAACGCTAGCATCACGATAACAATCGATCATACATTCTGTGCAACCATCGCGAATTATTTGGCTGCCATTAAATTCACAAACATGGCACATAGGACGACGCCAGTTGCAACAGCGCCACAATTGTAATTCCCAATCCAGGTAGAATTGCTTAAAGCCTCCCAAACAGACAAACTCTTGCGGCTCTTTGTTAAGATAGCGATGCATATCCATCATAGAAGCTGTAGGATTAAGCACTCGATAAGTTTTTTTCAAGGCGATTACTTCATCAATCAAATGATGCATTTCTTCGGGAGTATAATTTACCAAATCAGAATCTTTGCATCCGAGGTAATTTGAGTCTAAGTTGATTAGAGGGAAAGAAAAAGTGACCGCCTCAAAGCCCATACGCTCCAAAGTATGAGGCAATTCTTTAAGATCGCCCAAAATTTTGCTCAAAGTTACTGAAGCCACACGACCTACTTTATGTTGAGCGAATATACGGTTGGCAGACGTAATGCGCTCAGTTACGCCTGGCAAGCCACGGTTTTTTTCACTGACAGACGGATCTACAGAATCGACTGAAATAATTACTTCACTTAAGCCATTGCTTATTAAAGAATTCACTTTATCAACGGACAAAGTAGAACCGTTGGTTACAATTAAGCTGTCCATGCCTAAATCGCGGCAATGAGCCATAAACTCTTCTAAGCTAGGATTTAATGTAGGCTCTCCGCCAGTAAAAATTAAAAAGCGCACTCCGTTACGATAAAGGCAATCGATAGCGTTTAGGCCAGCAGATAACTTAACCACAGTTTTGGGATTCTTATCATTTTTGGCTTGTTCTCTGGAGAAATTGCAAAATTCGCATTTGGCATTGCAAGCGTTGGTAATGGCAAATTGACAAGTAGAAGGACCGCCATCTAAAAATACCTGACTAATAATCTCTTTCCAATTCACTGATTATTCCTCCACCGATCTAATCGCGAGACCGGCATATATTTCTTCACTAATAAAATATTTCCAAGTGGTAGATTGCTTAAGAAAGCACAACCACAACTATACCGCAAAAAATTATTAAAGTTCCCGCCCAACGTAAAGGCGAGACATGCTCTTGTAAATATATTTTGGCCAAGAAAGCGTTAATAATGTAATTCAAAGCCGTCAAAGGCAAAAGCAGAGAAAGATCAGCCATAGAAAGCATAGCCAACCACAAGAAGAATGATATGGTTAAGAGGCCTGCTCCTAGCAGCACATTGCCATTGGTAATAACTGCACAAATTATGCGCCAAATATCGCGTAAATTATGGATTGAAGAATCGATAGAGCGCATTCCTTTAGACACAAATATATCCGCTACAGCCGTAACACTGACGCCGGTCAAAATAAGAAGTAAAACTTTTAACATGACCGCGCTCCCTTCGCTCCTGATACTTTTTCCGCCTTCTGAAAATACAGGCGGCGCAATTCTGTACTTATTGGCCAAGGGCCTACCGTTTTTTTAGCGCGAAAGTGCAACATTTTTTCCACTATCAAGGGCTTAGACAGGTATTTTCTCAGCTTTTAAAGAAATATTGGCTAATTATAAAGTTTACACTTGACGAAGGGAAAAAATTAGCTTTGCGCAAGCTCGTATTATTGCTTTCGGCTCTTGTCTTGGCGGTCGGACTGAGTTTTACCGGCTTTACAAACAATGCCATAGCTCAAGATAATTCTTCCAATAGCTCTCTAATTTTGATTCAGTCGGAGATCGCCGGCACTGAAGTGTTCGGTAGTGGTGTTATCGTATTGACTGGCCGTGAAAATTGCCAAGCCGTAACTAGCTATGAAGCCATTAAAGGAGCTTCCAGAATTACAGCTTTAGCTGCCGGTTATTCACCTGTACCAGCCAAGATTCTGCGTTTTGCTCCCGACGCCAACTTGGCTTTACTGGAGATTCCCATTCCCGCTCTGCCTGCGGCCAAACTCGGAGACAGCGAAGTCGTTAAAAACGATACTCCCATAGCTATTTCTTATGCTTCACCAGTTTTAAGTGGCAACGTGGCCACATCTTTCGACAGTGGCAAACGTGGTGGCAGCGTCATTGACGTTATCAACCGTCCCGGCGGTTCAGTTATGCGTCTCAAGCTATCCGGCCCTTTACAGGACGATACCAGCGGTGCCCCTGTTTTTTTACCTAATACCAATGAGCTGATTGCTATTTCCCTTTCTATCGAAGCAGCGTCCGGTCACAACAATATGCGCTTTGCAATTCCCATTGCTATGGCTGGTGCTCTCTCTCCCAACATCAAGTCCTCTTCCGACTCTATTGCCAATATAAGAGTACTTGAAGGTGAAGATGCTCCCGTACTTGAGGGTGGAAATGACAAAAGCGACAATGCTGAGGGAGGTAGCCCTCTAGTTCCCATTATCGTAGGTGTAGTTGTAGTAGCTGTGTTGGGCGGCGTTGCCTACTTCGTCTTAGGTGGCAAAAAGAAGAAAGCCGTAGAGCCTTTCTCTGTTTTGCCTATCTTACCTGAAGATATACCTATGGCCTTCGTTACTGCTGAAGGCGAAATTCTTCCCTTCACTAAAGATTCAGTTATTGTCGGACGGTCCGAGAGCAGCGATTGGTGCTTCCCCGAATCGAGCGTTTCTGGTCGTCATGCCCGCATTCGTAAGAGTCGCGATGGTTCAAGCTACGAGCTGGAAGACTTAGGCAGCAGCTACGGAACTTTCATCCGTGGTCGACGCGTAGGTCGCAGCGACGTTATCCATCCTGGAGATATAGTTCGCTTTGGAGATGTCACCCAAATAAAACTTCTTACCAGAGCCGAATCTCAAGCTAAAAACGCTCTTAATGCGGCCAAGCTTGAAGAAGAAAGCGAAGATTTATAAAAATATGGCCGCTCCTATATAGGTGGCGAACCTAAAGCCTCAAGGGGGAACCCCTTTGAGGCTGACTTTTTTTAAGGAGAGTTTTATCACATGGACGTAAAGTTGACCAAATATGATGTGTTCTTAGCCATCGCCGGTCGCACTAAGCCTATAAGCAAAGAAGCTTTAGTTAAGACTATGTGGCTTGATGACAGCTCTTCCTTGGATACGATATTAAATAATTTACTAAAAGAGCAATTAATTAGTATCGTTCCTGACGGTTATACAAAAGGAGCTAATTCTAAAGGGCAAGCCTTACTTGAGCTCTTACTTTTAGCTATAGCTTATGAATATGATTACAATCTTTACTTATCAGAGCCCATTCAAGATCTCTTAAAAGCAGTTTATAAACTTAACGCTTTTACAGAACGTGACTTAGAGTCTTTGCCTGACTGGCGCTCTTATCTTCACCATTTAATAAAAGATCAAATGATCTTATTTATCAGCTATGATCCGCCTTCAATGCGTCTAGCTCGCATTCTCTTCTTCGACTTAATTTGCAATTATTTCAATATTTCGCCTAAGACTAAATTTTTTGACACCAAGGTAGATCTCAATAAAGTCATTCTCTCAAAATTGACAGCCAAAAAATTAAACGATCGAGTCGGTATAGGTTTAGGCGCCCGCTATATATTCGGTTTAAATAATAAGTCTCAAGAAGTCTCCATTCCCAAAATGCAAAGACTATTGGCTTACGACATTATTCCCGAGCAAGCAGATATCTTCGATAAACAAGCCAAAGCAGATTTTGCTGAAGCCAAAAAATCTTTAGAGCGCAATTCAGTGCTTTTAAAGCGTCGCTTAACTATCGATATTATCAAAGAGTATCACAAATTGGCCATGGCAAGCTCAAATATTCCCGATACTTACCGTAAGTTTGATGTAGAAATAAAAGCCAACCCTTACTTCAAAACTTCCACTTGGAAAAAAATTCCTTCAATGATGGATAAACTTATGGATGATTACAACACTATTTTGAAATCATCTAAAACGATCTTTGATGCTTTCAACCTGACCGCTTTTTTTTATAACGAATTTATACATATCCATCCTTTTGAAGATGGAAACAGCCGTACGGCCTTTTTGGCTATGTTGCACATTCTCAATTTATTCAATACTGGTATAACTTCCATACCTGCCAGTTTTGATTATAGCTTTATTCAAGCAACCAAAGGACAAAAAAAGCGCAATGATCGAGATCTAGTTGAATTGCTTAAAGAAATTTATGTAGTTATCTTAAACCAAGAAGAATTTAAGCTTATGGCTGAATTGGCGGCCGGTTGTTAATATTGCAATATGGCCCAATATCAAATAGGAGAAGTTATAGACAAACTTTATCGCGTAACAGGCTACCTTGGAGAAGGGGCGCAAAGCTACGTTTATTCTGTCAGCGATGCTAAACGTCCCTTAGCCTGTTGGGCTTTAAAGCACCGCCCTAGAAATGTTTGCTAGAGAAGGCCTTATTCTCAAGCGATTACACCATCAAGCTTTACCAAAACTTATAGACTACGGTACTCCTTCCGGAGAAGCTCCGTATATAGTGATGGAACGTGTTAAAGGTAGACCTTTAGACGAAGTATTAAATAAGCGGACAATTCCTTTACGTATAGAAGAGGCTTTGCCTATAGCCTTACAACTGACTCATTTATTGCACGCACTTCATAAACAGACTCCACCTATTATCTACAGGGATTTAAAGCCTTCAAATCTTATCTTATCAGA
>SFMI01000132.1 GCA_004554425.1 Candidatus Saccharimonadota bacterium
ATAGAGCCGGCAAAATCGATAATATATATTTTATTGTCTTTCCAAAGGATGTTAGTTTCTCTCCCGTAGTCTCCATTACTATCATGGCCAATATCAAAATGGATAACCCCGCGAGAATGAATCTTTTCAATAAGAATACAAAGTTGTTCTAAAGCGCTATGCGGCAACTCGCCTGCTGGAACAGCCTTAAGATCACGACCGCCTTGCAAATAATCCATGCACAGCACTCTTTTGTGAGGCATGGAAACGTGCTGAACGATGCCATCAATACCTTCCAATCGCTTGTAAATATAAAATTCTCTATGCAAAAGCCAATGGCCCAAGGTAGCACGGTATATTTCACTGCAATCTAAAAAATCTTTGGAAGCTAGACCGCATTTTAGTTGGCGCAAAGTGGCTCTAGGCGGTTCTATACCGCGCAAAAGCTTCACTGTATGTTCATCTAGATACGTTTTTAATTCAGAATCGCCTAGACGGGACAACTCTGCAGGGAAAAAACTTTTGAGATCATTTGATTCGGCCATTATCTCTCAGCCCACACTTGTTCTTGTTTTAGAGTCGGCCTGTTTCTCAGCACCTAGCCTCCTACCCTTTTTCCCGTTTTGCTTCCCACAAAAATGCCCCTCAAAATTACCAACTAGGCAAAATTGAGGGGCAGTTACCACTATTTATAAGCTAGAGATATTAGCCTACCGTACCTCTAAAAAATCAAGCTCACCTATTAGCGGCACTTGGGACAAGGATTGTCTTTGCGCTCTGGGCGTTGCTTTTCAAGCTCAGCCATTTTTGCTTTTTGCTCGGCAGTCAAAACAGACGAAATTTCCTTCTTCATCAATTCCGCCTCGCTCTTGTCGGCGCTGCGCATATCTTCAAAGCGCTTTTGACGACTCTGGCGATATTTTTCGCAAATAGTCTGTATTTGCTTATCTTGAGCTTCGGAAAGTTGAAGCTGTTCTCTAACGAAAGGTGGTAAACCGCCCATAAAGTGCTCCGGGCCAGGTCCAGGTTTCATACCGCAATGACCACCGCGAGGGCCACCTTTATGCTTGGCTTTGGGGCCGCACTTAGGAGCTTTAGTGCAATCTTTCATCTTAAAAGCTTCAAGCTTACTCTGCTGCTCGGCGGTGAGAATAGGACACAAATCAGCCTTCAAAGTAGCTAAAGCTTTTTCTCGATCTTGCTGCTCTTGCTGTCTGTACTTAGCCAAAGTATCTTTTTGCTGCTGGCTGAGTTCGATAGGAGCCGGACGCTCAACTCTATGAGGGCGAGCCATCTTATCTTGGCGACCATCGTGGAACCCATCCTCAGGGCCTAACGTCTTCTGCCTATATTGTTGCAATTGCTCACGCTGTTCTGGAGTCAGCACTTTTTCAAAGTTGCCTCGTTTACTTTGCTGAACTTTAAGCATGGCACTGTCAAACTTTTGCAAACTGGGAGCTGCTTTAGTGCGCTGTTCCTCGGTTAATTGCAGCACTTTGGCAATTCTATTGGACATTTTGCAATGCTTCTTGGCGTGACGACGTGGGCCACACTTTTTCTTGGCCTCACAGCACTTGCATCCCTTATCTTGAGGACAAGTTACACAAGCCTTGGTTTGGCAAGCTTTATCTTGGCATTTTGCTGAATTGTCAGCCCAACTATAACTGGTCATACCGAGTAATAAAGCGACACTGCATACAGACAAAGTAGTCTTTAAGAAAAATTTCTTCACAATACTGCCTCCTAACAGCCGTTCCAATAATCTGGTTCTGCTTTAATATCTCTTACTATAGCATCTTAAATATAAACTGAAATAAATAGTTTCTATTTTTGAAAGCTTTTTATCAAAGCTTAAATTTATTTGATGATCTATTATTAAAACAAAAAAAACTCACTTTAAGTGAAAAGACAATTCCCTAAAGTGAGCTTTAGTGAGCTAATCTGATTCTGTTAAAGCTAAATTCCCAAATCTAAATTTACTCTAGAAGTAAGAGCCATTTCAGCTTCAATTATAGAATTGAAACTATCAACCGCTTCATCAATATCTTCGTTAATTACCGTATATTTATACTTATCCATATTTTTCATTTCGGTACGAGCCCGAAGAAGACGACCGGCTAATTGCTCTGAAGACTCAGTACCGCGTCCGCGCAATCTCTCTTCCAACACTTCCCAAGACGGTGGAGCCAAGAAAATACTCACGCAATCTGGAGCCTGACGCATAACTTCGGCTCCACCTTTAACGTCAATTTCCAAAATAACATGCTTGCCTTCACGGCGTTTTTGTTCAACAAATTCTTTGGGAGTTCCGTAACAAGCACTGAAATGGTTGTCCCACTCTAAAAATTTATTTTGGTTGACCCATTCATTAAAAGTTTCTAAGGAAATAAAGTGATAATTTACTCCGTCAACTTCTCCAACACGAGGCTGACGAGTTGTGCAAGAAACGGACAAAATACAATCAGGACGTTTTTCTAAAAGGCGACTGACCACTGTGCCTTTACCTGCACCAGAAGGGCCGGAAACTATTAAAAGTAATCCCTGGCGTTTATTTTCTTCCATAAAATACCACCAACCATTTCCTAAAAAAGCTAAAAACTAAGGCAGGCCAATTCTCTACCTACAAAAAATCGCCTTTTAGAAGACAAAAAATACACTCATTGCTCAATTCACCCAGCTTCCTATAAATAAACAAAGGCTCTAAGACAAGCGGCATAGAAAGAAAAGCAAAAGTGAATAAATAGATCGGTAAAATACAAAGGAATTTTGTAAATTTATGAACTTGGATGCAGTATCTTTAAAAGCAATAGTCAAGGAGCTTACTCCTTTAGTTACAGGCGGAGTTATACAAAAGATCTCTCAAATTACCCGTCTAGATGTAGTTATGCAAGTACGCAAGCCTGGAGTTACTCATAAATTGATCTTTCGTTTAGAGCAAGATAACGCTGGTTTGGGATTAACCGAAGCCAAGTTGCCGCCAGCTGAAGCTCCAACAAGCTTCGTTATGCTCTTACGCAAATATTTACAAGGAAAAAAAATCGAAGCTATCGAGCAAAACGGCTTAGAGAAAATCATTAAGTTTAAAATAGACGATAAAATTTTGCTTCTGGAAATGTATGGCCGCAGCAATAATTTATATTTACTCAGTGAGAGCGGCAAAATTATGGGTATGTTGGTAAAAGATACCAAGTTAGATGCTCAGCAAGCTGGCAAGCAATATAAAGTTCCAGCTCCTCCATGTAAACCTGACGCCTCTTTAGTATCATTTCAAGAAGTACATAATTTGTTGATACCTTTTATCGGCCAGGAAGCACAAAAAGCTTTGCGCTCTGCTCTATTTGGTCTTTCTCCACAGCAAACAGCTTACATATGTAAAATGGCTGGACTTTCAGAAAATGAGCCGGTCAGTCAAAGTAACATTAACAACTTAGCTATAGGGCTCGATCAATGGCAAATGTTACTAGACGAAGAAGTATTTTCTCCGGTTTTAAGTTCCAAGGGCAAACTTTCTCCTTGGTCTTTGGGAGATCCCGAAGAACAAGCCTTTCCCTCTATGCTTAAAGCATTGGATATTCAAACTGCAGCTCCTGGTATAGACAATAAACGTCAAATTATTCAGCGCATGCTTGTAAAAGCTAAAGAAAAAGCTCAATCTGCTTTGCAAAAACGCTTAGATGCCTTAGAAAGTACTAAATTCAGCCCTTTAAAACGTCTAGCCGGAGAGCTTATTTTGGCTAACTTAGATAAAATAGAGCCTCACGCTGACAGCTTAGTTTTAGCGGATAATAACGAAGAATTACCTGCAGATGCCGTACATATTTTAGATGAATTGGGCAATGAAAAGCTTGTTCCTAATTCTTCAAAAAATGGTAAGGAAACTAAGCAAACTAAACGTGGCAAACTCAGTATTGAGCGTCGAGATGGCAAAATTATCGTCGCTCTTAATCCCTTACTGTCGGCCAGCGACAACGCTCAAGCCTATTTCAAAGAATATCATCGTTTAAAAAGGGCAGTTACTTCAGTTCAAGAGCCAATCGAACGAGCACAAGAAGAAATAGACTTTTTGGATGAATTGCTCTACTTTGCTGAAAGCGCTTCCGAAGCTCAAGAATTGGAAGATATCCGTCGTCAATGGAGCGAATCGAAAAAGGGTGCCTCCTCGGCTGAAATAAAGAAAACCCGCTCCATACAAATAGGCCCCTTAGGTCCTAAAAAATTTACCTATAAAAATTTCATCATCCTGGCCGGACGCAATCCTAGACAAAACGATCAAATTACTTTCAAGATGGCTGCAGCTGGAGATATTTGGTTGCACTCTCAGGGATCTCCGGGAGCTCATGTGGTAATAAAAACAGCGGGGCGCAAAGTCACTCCTGACGTTTTAGAAGCTGCTGCGGTAATTGCCGCTCGCAATTGCCGTGTGCGCACTTCTACTAAAGTTGACGTGAGTTACTGTGATGTAAAGCAAGTAAAAAAGCCTAAAAACAGTCCTCCGGGACGCGTCACTTTGAAAAGCTTTAAAACACTTACAGTAAATCCTCATCTTGAAACTGATATGCTGGAGCAAAAACGTTAATTTACTTTTTTAGGCAAAATGGAGAGATGGAATGGTAAATCTAAAAAAATATTTGGGCCTCGGAGTTTGCACCTTAGCAATCTTATTATCGGGTTGTGCCTATTCGATAAGTGAACCAGACTTAAAGTCAACCGAGGCAGAAACGAAAAATAGTACCATTCCCTCTTTGCGCTCTACTGGTAAGCCTTTGGCTCTATTGACAGCTAAAGAGCTAAATTCTCAAACAGAATTAAGCTTTGCGCCTAAAACTCACCAGCATCTTACTATAATTGCTCTTTGGTCGCCAACTTGGTTTGACGGACATATAGCTCAAACTGAAGCTTTAAAAAAAGCTGC
>SFMI01000133.1 GCA_004554425.1 Candidatus Saccharimonadota bacterium
TTGAGGCTTTTGATGGCATTATGGTCGCCAGAGGAGACTTGGGCGTAGAAATGCCTATTGATGATATTCCTGTTGTGCAAAAACGCTTGATTCATCTGGCCAGGAAGAAATACAAGCCGGTCATTTGCGCTACACAAATGCTCGATTCTATGATTCGCAATCCGCGTCCTACCAGAGCAGAAGTTACCGATATTGCTAATGCAATTTTTGACGGTGTCGATGCTGTTATGCTTTCTGGTGAAACTGCTTCTGGTGCTTATCCAGAAGAAGCTGTTGCCGTCATGGCTGGTGTAGCTGCCAAAGCTGAGGCTTGCCTTCCTTATGATAAAATTTTTACTCTCGACTTTGAAAAAGAAAATCGCCCTGATTTAAGTTGTGATATAGCTTTAAGTGCTTGTGAAATTGCTGAAGCCTCTAAGGCTAAAGCTATTTTGGCTTGTACTGCTGAAGGTCATACGGCCAGATGTCTTTCTCACTTTAGGCCTCGCACTTTGGTTGTAGGAGTTGCCTATGATGAAACGGTTGCCAGGCAAATGAATCTTTTCTTTGGCGTAGCTCCGGCCTTAATCAAAAAATCCGAAAATATCGGTGGTATGGTGCTCGGCTCTACCAATGAAGCTGTACGTTGCGGATTTATCGATAAAGGTGATAAAGTTATAGTCGTAGCTGGTTTCCCTCCGGGTGAACCTACCAATTGTATCTTTGTTAATACTGCCAAGTAGGCAAAATATCGAATAAATTGACAAATAATCACCATGGAGTTTAGTTGATAAACTAAATGGTGATTATTTATTTTTTGCTCACTTTTGCTTTTAGTATAGTTTTCACTTGACTGACTAAGTATATGTTAGTTTTGGCGGGATTATCTTGGTAAGTAGCCATATAGTCTAATTGTCCTGCAGCTCCTAAATAGGCAATGTATTTAATTTGTTCGTCAGTCAAGATTTTTTCAATTCCTTCAGTAAAGATTACACTAGAACGTTGAGCTTGGCGAACTCTATATAAATAAGGCAAAATTTGGGCCGCTTTAACTTGATCGAGTTTGTACTCTGTCTCTTGCATGGTCGCCAAACTTTCCAAAGTTTTATATAAATTGTTACTTTGGCGGCTGGCAAATTGGGGAGCGCTCAAAGAGGTCATTTTATCATCTACATTCAAAGAACTGCGCAATTCTGGTTGCTGAGGGAATGAAGGCAATGAAGCTAAGCCAAGCCAAAATACTAAAGCTGCCCAAATTAGTTTTGTACGTTTCATTTTTTTCTCTCATAAAAAATTTTGGCAGGCTCCCACTCAAGAGGGAAACTTGCCAAAAAGCGATATCTGGCCTTGTATAAAATGTTGGCTAGATTAGTTCTCTGATCCTATTTTTTTAATCTGCTCTCTATGCGCTCCAAGTCCATTTTTACCATGGGATGGTTGTCATTTATTTGCTTACACTTTATAAAGTGGGCTTGAGCTGATTTCAGATCTTCACGATTCTTATTAAGATCGTAACGCCTCTCATAACAGCATCCTAAGTAGTGCTCTACTTCAGCGTTGCTGCCTCCATAGGCTTTAGCCGCTGCTGTTAAACTTAAAATGGCACTTTCGATGTCGCCGTCGCGGTAGGCAATCAAACCAGCTCCCAGCAAAGCTTGTGGAGCAGTGGCATTAAGTTTTAAAGCTTGGGCATATAAATCTTTGGCTTTGCTTATACTGCCTGCTTTAAGAGCTTCGTAGCCCTGACCAGCTAAAGCAATAGCTTTGCTATTGTCTGAAGTGGCAATAGGTAAATTACCTAAATTGCCAACTGGCAAAGCTGCAGAGTCTGTTCCGCTCTTAGGCACAAAAGTTGCTTTTGCCAGAGCCTCTTCGATTTTGGCCAATTCACGTTTGGCAGGCTCGTGCTTGGAGTCTAATTTAATGCACTCTTTTAAGTGATCGCGAGCTAACTCAATTTCGGAGCGTTGCAATTCCAAAAGAGACATTCTGTAATAGCACTCGGAACGGCGATAATTTTTCTTTGCCAAGTCTTCATAGATGGGATAACAATCGATATTGTTACCGGCGTCTTGAAGTACAGAGGCTTTGTAAAATTGGGCTTCTTTATTGTCAGGCTCTAAAATACATACGTTGTTGATAAGATCCAAAGACATAGAGAAGTTGCCCAACTTGCGGAAAAGCTGAGACATTTGCATGCGGTAGTCGGTCTTGCGCCCTACGGCCTGGCCAGCTAAATCGCCAACATAAGCAAAACGCACAGCATCTTCTACTTGTCCGTTGTCTATGCTCCACTTTATACGTGCTTCCACACGTTCAAAAAAGCTTTTATCAATAAGTCTGGTGTTGTTTTTTAAGACGGTTGGCCAGGCTTCTACGGGAGCGGAAAACACTCGGCGCAGCATCAAAACTTGTGAAGCTTCATCGGCAGCTTGAACCGGAGCAGCAAAACTGAGTGATACTCCCAATAATGCAGCTGCAGCAAAGCTAGTTATAAAACGTTTACTCATAGTGTTCCTCGCACATTATCTTCGCCGCCATGGTTCTCTCTAAAAGCCGCTGCTTCCTACCTACAGGCTTAGCAGCGGCTAAACATGCTGAAGCTATAAATTAAATACTCTCTTCCAGTTTGTTACTTTCCGATTCGTGATGCTTGGAACTTTCATGGTGATGTGTTTCCTCAAACTGACCAATAGAGCGATTTTTGCGTACATTATTCCAAGCAAAATAACGACCGTTCATGGCAATATACACACCGTGAGGTAAAGTCTGTACAAAAGCTAAAGCGCTGCCTAAGTTGAAAAGTCCGTCGGAACTTCCGAAAGCGTAAGGGATCATAGCGCCAGTTAAAACAATAGTTTTGTCTTTTATGCGCTCGCCGAGATACTTGGCTGTCAATTCCATAGTATCAGTACCGTGAGTAATAACAATGCGCTCATTATCGCTTTTTATACATGAAGAATAGATTATTTCGCGATCGCTATCGCTCATTTCCAAGCTATCGATCATCATTAAGGTGCGAATTTCCACATTGGTTAAATTTCGCCCCAAACGTAACATCTCATGTAAATGACTGTCTCGGAAATAAAGTTTGCCGTGTAACTCGTCATATTCTTTGTCAAAAGTTCCGCCGGTTACAAAAATACGTATATTTTTCATACTTTTCGTTTTTGATACCATCATTCTAGAGCGTTTGCGCAAAGTTCATTCTGGCAAACTTCGCGCCAACGCTCACTTATTTATTTTATGATACGGCGTGCGCTCAATATTATTTAAGCGAAGCCATATAAGAAGAAATTCTATCCAGCCCCTTATCAATTAGCTCCATACTAGTAGCAAAACTGAGTCTAATATGGTTGGGAGCGCCAAAATCTTCACCGGGAACAACGGCAACTTGGACATTGTCAAGCAATGATTCAGCCAACTCGTGAGCGCTATTTATCTGGCGTCCCTGAGGATCTTTTTTGCCGAAGTAGGCGCTAACGTCGGGAAAAGCATAGAAAGCGCCGGTGGGGCGAGAACATTTTATGTTGGGAATTTCCATAATGCGCTCGTAAATATGAGCGGCGCGTTTGGCAAATTCTTTCACCATGTTAGTTACAGAATCTTGAGGGCCGTGTAAAGCTTCGATCAAAGCAGCGAAGTTGCTAGCGGTAATATTTGAAGTCATTTGGCTTTGCAACTTAGTCATACCAGCGATAATTTGTTCGGAAGCGACGGCGTAACCGATACGCCAGCCAGTCATAGCATAAGCTTTGCTGACTCCGTTGATAGTAATGACCCGTTCACTTAATTCAGGATTGGCGCAAGCAAAGCTTAAGAAGGGATAATCGGCGTATGTTAAGCGCTCGTAAATTTCATCAGAAATAACAAAAAGTTGCGGATGTTTGGCAATTACGGCTGCCAAAGCCTTGATTTCGTCTGGAGTGTAGCTTATACCGGCTGGGTTGGAAGGAGAGCAAAGCAAGAAAACGCGGCTTTTGGGAGTTATGGCCGCTTCTAACTGTTCTGGTGTTACCTTAAAATTGTTGTCAGGATCAGTTTCAATTACTTTAACTACACCGCCAACTAATTTTATATGTTCCGGATAGCTGACCCAGTAAGGAGAGGGCAAAAGTACTTCATCGCCTGGATTGACTAAAGTTAAAAAGCTGAGGAACAATGCTAACTTGGCGCCGGTAGAAATGATGACGTTCTTAGGGGTTATGTCACGATTAAAGCGTTTTTTGAAGTAGTCGGCCACAGCTTGACGAGCTTGTATAGTTCCCGGGGTTGCTTCGTAGCGAGTGGCCCCGTGATGCAGAGCATAGCAAGCGGCTCCAATAATATTCTCCGGAGTAGAGAAATCCGGTTCGCCAGCTCCGAAACTGACAATATCAGCTCCCGCAGCTTTGAGAGCTTGGGCTTTGGCATTCACCGCCAAAGTAGAGGAAGGCTTAACATTCATTACGCGATTGGATAAAACGGTCATATTATCTCCTTGGTTTCCTGTTGCTGATAGCTCTAAAAAGGTCATCCTAGATTTGCTCTTAGCTTCTGTCTTAAAATTGCTCCTCCCTCTCTTTGGGGCTAAAAAAAAGCCTAAATTAGGCACAAAAATAACTTAGCCAAGCAAACAAATACTCATATGCTAAATAGTTTAGTAGATTAACCTTTTATAGCTTAATTTGTAAGTTAAAAAGTAGGAAAACATCTTATTGTGTAATACTAACAGGCGGGAACTGCTTCGAGGCGCGGCTCCCTCCGTTTGTGTGGTTATAAGGCTTTGCGCCAAGAGAGGAAATTCAAATATTTGAAAACTAAAGATAATGTAATTGTAGAAGGCCGTACTTTAGCCGAGTTAGTACCTGGAGATACGGCTATAACGGCTGTTTACTCACCTTGAGAAGTGAAGATGCCGCTTCTATTGTTATAGGGAGAATACAACATGACTAAGGCTTGCTGTCATACCGGAGAGGCAAATCTTGTCGACAGCAAAGAGGATAGAACTACCGATAGCAGCCGCCTTTTTGTAATGGTTGGCAACCCTAATGTCGGTAAAACTACGCTGATTAACGCTATTTCCGGCGCTTCGTTGCGTATTGGTAATTGGCCCGGCACTACCGTAGAGCGTATGGAGACTCACTTCATTTACCATTGTAATTCTAAAGAATTACAAGCTGGTGCCCAAGAGTCGGAAAATACTGCTTTAAGTAGTCAAACTAAATCTGATTCTGCTGAAAAAACATCTACCGAACAAGCCAAAGTCAATACTGAAGAAGCAGAAGATACTTCCATTAGAGTTCATCTAGTCGATTTGCCGGGGGCTTACGGCTTAGTCGCTTCTAGCGCAGAAGAAAAAGTTACCCGTGATGAATTGCTTACTCGCATGCCTGATGCAGTTATTGACGTTATTGACGCAGGCAATTTAGAGCGCAATT
>SFMI01000134.1 GCA_004554425.1 Candidatus Saccharimonadota bacterium
TTCCATAAATCGGGACTTAACTATTTTATTCAAAGTACTATAGGCATTAGAATATTTGACTATTAGTCTGTCTATATTTTGCAATATGTGAACAATGTGTTTTTGTTGTGTCAAATTTATTAGCGGAATTTCGATGTTTTCTACTATGGATTTTGATAATTCTTTGAATGTTGCACCGCGGCCTAGTAAATTTAATCGTCGTGTATTATATGATAAAAAATAATAAAGATATTCTGGCACTAAAGCAGAGGAGCATATTAAATTTTTAAAGCCTTGATTACAATACAATTCACATCCTGCGATAGCTGTTTTGCCTATCGGAGCTCGCGATGAAAGAATGACTGTGCCAGGTGGTAACGGACGTAGATTGGCACTTTTTGCACCTTCTTCAGAAATATGGCGCTCTGAATCGAAAACATAACATTCTTTTCCAATTTCAGCCGGAGTTATCCATTTCAAGGTTCCATTCCAATACTCTGGAACGTTAGTTTTAGGAGTTGAACCTGAGATAACTTCACATAACTCCCTAAGCTTTGCATATTGTTTAGTCATTATGCTGCCACCTCGCTGTTTTGCTCTACCTCTCGGGATTGGCTTTAAGCTATATAGCGGCGGTGGGATTGTTTGACATTGTTTTGGCTGACCATAGCATATTCCATAGTAGTATCTATTTTGGCATGGCCTAGCAATTGCTGGACTTGTTCTATAGGCATTCCTTTATCGATAGCTCTGGTAGCTAAAGTGCGGCGGAATTTGTGAGGGTGGACGCGCGGCAAGCCTAATTTGCGGCCTAAAGTGCGCAAACGTATTTCCACGCCGCTAATTTCCAGGCGCTTACATGGATTAAGCAAAGATACAAACAAGGCCGGATTATCGTCGCGGCGGCTTTGTAAGTAATTCTTTAAGTGAATTTTGGTGCGAGCGTCAAAATATACCGGCCTTTCTTTGTTGCCTTTGCCAAAAACTACGCATTCACGGTTCTCAAAATCTATATCGGCCCTATTTAAGCGCACCAATTCGCCTACGCGCATACCTGTAGAAGCTAAAAGATCTATTATAGCTAAATCGCGCAAACAGCCGCATTTATCGCGCATAACTTCCAAGGCTTCATCGGTGTAAGTTTCTTTTACAGTTTTAGTAGTGCGAATCTTATGAATGCGCCTAACCGGGCTTTTGAGAATATAGTCTTCGTCTTCCAGCCAAGCGAAAAAGCTGGAGAGAATGCGCCTAATATTATCTATATTAGCTTTACTGCATTGGTTAATTTGCTGATAATCGGAAAGGTAACGGCGCAAATCTTCTGTTTCTATTTGTACAGCAGATTTATCTAAGCTAGCCAAAGCCTTTTCTAAAGTAGCTTTATAGTAGCGCACCGTCTTTTCGCTGCAACCTTCTACGCGCTTGGCCGCTAAAAAGAGGCCCAGCAACTCCAAATTGTTTGGCTTTTCTGGCCAGGGCCTCTCTTCAGCACTAGCTTTTACTTCCACTTTCCAAAAACAGTGGCGCAAAACGTTTTGCAAGCGCTCTAACTGGCTATTGTCCAAATAGGGAAGCATCTCTCGAGTAATTTCTTTAAGCAACTGGTCTTTCATAATGGCAAAATCCTCCTAAAAAGGAGTTTACCATTATGCAACCAGCCTATTGAAGCTAGCCAAAATACTGTTGCATAAGCGATTTTTTCAAAGTTTCCAGTTTTTCCAAGCTCTGTTTTACGGCCAATTTTGATTTGTCGACCTTTTCCACAAAGGCAGCAAACTGCTGCTGGAGAGGGAGAGGAGGAACGATAATTGAAAATTCTCTTATTTGATTTAAATGAAGATCTGGAACTCCTATACCTTTTACTCTACGATCAGCTTGGTACTTTACATATGGCATGTTCATTGAGTGAGCCAAAAAACATGAATTTATAATATTGTGTTTCGGCTTTATGAGACAAACACTAACGTACAATGCAAACTTTATATCAGTTTCTACGTGAGCTGCTATCCCGTATGTGCCTACTTTTGTGTATAAAATATCTCCTTTATTAGCGATATTAGATTTAGCTATTAAATCGAAATCGTTATTCGATATAAATTTGCAGTTGCTAAAGTCGACAACACGCTTGTTTATGTTTACAACGGATAGAAAAGGACGCCCAGATTGCGTATATGTCGGTTTTTTATGAACCCCATCAGTAATTTTTTCTGATAAATTAGAGAGACGTTCTAATGGGTATTTATTTGAATCGTTCCATGGATCTCCAAACATTTCCATAAATCGGGATTTGACTAACTCATCAAGTTTAGTAAGTTGCTGCTTGCGTTTTGAAATTGTAATGTCAAGTTTACCTATTGTTTTGACTATTTTTTTCTGCATACTAAGTGTTGGTATATCCAACTGCGCTTCGGTGATATTAGCTAATTTTATATATTTAATAACTCCACCTATCGCTTGGTTCCTAAGAAGATCAATATATTTAGACATAAACAGGTATAAATAAGGTACTGATAACTGTTGCTTGTCCAAACTTTCAATGATGTAAGTGCGCTGGTAAGCGTCAAATTTGCCACAATAATACTTTACGTTTAAATCACCATTACCGGCTATTAGAACACATTCACAATCGTAACTGTATCTGTTTATTTTTAATGGTTCAATGGCGCAAGTGAAAAAAGGATACTTGCCATCTAAAGATGAGGTGTTTGCGTTAAGTTTGCCAGTTTTTATGGATATAATATCGCCTAATCTAACTTTCATAACCTACAGCATAGCCTCCAATTCTGCTAAACCTTGAGCTATTTCCGCTTCCAATTCTTTCAATTCAGCTAAAAGCTGGCTGGTGGGGGCATACTCGACGGGGACATATTCAATCTCTTTGTACTTATTGATAGACAAATCGTAGCCGTTTTTTACTATTTCGTTTTTATCTACCAAGAAAGACTGCTCGGTGCGGGCGCGAGTTGCTTCGTCTTGCAAACTGTGGTAGCGCTTAATAATGTCGGGAATATCATTAGCTTCGATAGGCTGGCGCTTGTCATCTAAACTGAAGCCGTCGGCTTTCATGTCGTAGAACCACACTTTGTCAGTAGCGCCGCTACCGGTGCGGTTGAAAATTAAAATAGCTGTCGACACGCCGGCGTAAGGCTTAAATACTCCCGAAGGCATAGAAATAACCGCCAAAAGCTGGTTGTTTTCGATAATTTCTTTTCTAATTTGCTTATGAGCTTTGCTAGAGCCAAAGAGTACGCCGTCAGGCACAATACAAGCGCAGCGACCGCCCAATTTTAGCGCACGCAAGAAAAGAGCCAAGAAAAGCAATTCGGTCTTCTTAGTATCGCAAATTTTGATTAAATCGCTAGAAACCGTGTCGGCAGCTAAGCTGCCTTTAAAGGGCGGATTAGCCAAAATTAAAGTATATTTGTCTTTATCTGAGTTTTGCTCGGAAAGGCTGTCGCGATATTCTATGTGCGGATTCTCCACGCCGTGCGTCATCATATTCATAGCGCCGATACGCAACATAGTGCGATCCATATCGTAGCCATGGAACATTTCGTCCATGTAGTGCTTTTTATTTTCTTTATTGAAGAAAACTTCTTTCTTTTTATTGACAGCTAAATATTCGCTGACTCCCACTAAAAAACCGGAAGTACCGCAAGCTGGATCGCAAACGGTGTCTTTTTCCGTAGGCTCCATAAGCTCTACCATCATTTTTATAATATGGCGCGGAGTACGGAACTGGCCATTAGTACCTGAAGTGGAAATTTTACTGAGCAAATATTCATAAACATCGCCGCGCACGTCGGCATTTTTTAGACTATTTAGATCGGCGTAAATTTCATCCAGTTTTGTGATCACCTTGCTTAAAATAGCTGGTGTAGGAATCTTAAATATGGCGTCGTCCATATATTTGGCATAAGCGCTCTCTTTATCGCCATGTAATTTTTTTATAAACGGAAAGACGCCATTTTGTACTAAGGCATACATTTGGGTAGCTTCTAAATCTTTAAATTGGCTCCATCTAAACTTATTGGCGTCTATTTCTTGTATGTCTTCTGGAGAGTATACGACCTTAGCTTTTTCATTAAAAATGCTTTTGTATTCACCTAAACCGAGCATTTGGGCTTCTTTTTGATGCTTTAGGTCGGCGTCGTCCAGGTCGCGAATAAACATTAAGTAAGTCATTTGTTCAACTACATCTAAAGGGTTAGTTATACCGCCAGTCCAAAAGACATTCCAAAGGTTATCTATTTTGTTTTTAAGTTCGCCGGTAATCATTGCGCCGCTATGTTCCTACATTGTAAAAATTGCGCTAAGCACTTTCCGCAGCTTGTCGCTTTTGCCCTGCCCCAAAAATGTCCAGTATTTGCCCTTTGCCTATTTTCTACGCTTTTACGCCAGCGAATACAAAAAAAGCCGCTCCTTCCGCATGGAGAGAGCGACCTTCGCTTATATAGTTTATGTTATTTATGCGGAGCTAGGATACTTTTACCCACCTCGGTTTGTGCTTCTTGTCTGAACTGTTGGGACAAGGGCCACTAATATTTGAAGGGGCTGTTTTGGGCCGTTCGTAGCATGTACGAGCCGGGCCGCCTTTGCCGCATTTTGAGCAAACCGATTGCCATCTTTCTGTCTTCACTACTGACATAATTATGATCACCTAATATTAAATAATTAAGCATACCATATTTGGTATTGCTTACAAATAAATTATAGAATAATCTCTTATTTTATGTCAATATAAAATAAAAATATTTTATATATATTTTTGGTATAAGTAGCATTTAGTGCTTTGCATAATAAAGCAAGTTGCACTTATAAAAAAGGCCGCTACTGCGCTTGGCTAAGTTGAGGCTTTGTAAATATTCTTCTACATTCTGATATTGAATATCATCTACCAACTGACTTTTTCCACGGTATAGAACAAACTTTCCGGTAATAGGGCCGTAACGATGTTCTGTTTGAGCACATTTTTCTTTGTCGATTAAATGGCGGTACTGCTGTGAGATAGCTTCCTGACTATGCTTAATTTCGAAAATTTGGCAAGAGCCGGCTTCCGGGTCAAATATAACCATATCAAATTCACCTACCGGAAATTGCAAGACAAATACTTGCTTTTTAGGATTCGCCAGCTTGGCTTCCAACAGGACTATGTCTTCTAGCATTCGCCCTTTGATCTCGGTCAGAATGCGGTTTTGTACAGCGGTGCGCTCTGCTAGAGAAAGCGCACTGAAGGTTTCATCTAAAAGCAAACTATGGATTAGAGCATTCGCTTGCGCGTAGCGTAGACCAGGCTGGGCGATTACTGTGCGGCTGGATTTCGTGTTGACGTGTGGCAGATGCAATACATCGATCTCCTGCGTCAGATCTAATAAGTTTAGATACTCTTTGATCTCTGCTGCATGAATATCGTCAAGTTCTACGGTCTGTTCGGCTTTGTTGCGGATTTCCAGCAGCTTTCGTAAGTTGTCAGTGACAGCTACAAGATCAACGCGGTCAAGAATATCTGTAGGGGCCTTGCGATCTCGACGAAGATTGCTGGCAGAAATGCCGAGATCATGTGATTTCCAATTCTTTGTCAGCACTTCTAGAGTGAAGCGGTGGTTGATATCCTCCACCACACGATTTATTGCACTAGTTAGCTCATTTTTCTCGTATAAATCTCGCAAATGGCGGAAATGTCCCTCGTATTGGTAGCAGCGCAAAGAGTGCTGAATGTTGTGGGCAATGGCCGTATCCACGTATTCGTCGGCACTTTCTTTGCTGGCAAATGTGGAGGTTTCATTGTAGTGGACGCCACCAAGACTCATGGTGCCGCCGTAGCAGATATACTCGTCGATACCGTGGATTCCAAGCACGGATTCAAATTCCCGGTAGGGGATAAGGGTGGTGTGCAACAGAATGCAGCGGTCGTAGAGTTGCTCATCTTCGGTGAAGATAAAACCCAAAGAGTCTGTGCCAGAGAGTATGATTTTCATACCACAGGTGGCGAACACATCAGAAAATAGTGCTGCACCTTCAATAAAATCATCCATTAGTGTCACTTCGTCGAGGAATACATAACGGAATCCCTGTGCTTCCAAAGCTTTGAGGTCGCGGTTGACATTAGCCAGCGTGTCTTTGGCTGTAATTTGAATAAATGCTGCTTGGGATAGTTCTACGTCGTTCATCTCCGCGAAAATCTGGCGGATCATGGTGGTTTTTCCTGTCCGGCGCAGGCCGTAGAGAATAAATACTTTGTCTTGCGGTTCGCCATGGACGAAATTATGTAGCTGTTGAAAACACTCTCGCTTACGATATTTGCAAATTGATGCGGCAAAGGAACGCAGAGCTTTATCAGTGCGGATGTTTGTAGTAAATGCGGAAGGGGCTACGTTTTTGGCTTTGGGCAAACGTCTCTTCAGCGTCTTTAGCTCTTGCTCTAGCTCTTTGCGCTGCTCAATCTGAGCGCGGAAATTTTCCAATTCGTCCGCAGGAATATATTTCTCTTGTCTTTTCTTGTTCTCTGTCCAACGGTGATAAAAATATTCCTTGCCCTTGATAGTTTTCTTTGTAATGGAACCAGCAGGTAGATTGGCAATTTGCTGTTCCAGCTTAGAAGCCTGAATTTGCCTTTCTGATAAGTCCATAACGCGCCCTCTGTGAGATATTACTTTCGTATTGAGTTATACCCAATTATACCCCTATTATACCCACTAAAACTAGGGTATAACAAAACTAATACAGGCTTAGCTTGCCTGTCTCACACAAAAGCACATAATTATGTGATAAAAATCACATTTTTATATATAATTATGTGATAATTTACACATAAATACATATAAAAGTGTGAAGGGACGAGCCGCTTATGGAAAGATTAGCTTTGGATAAGCTTATAAAATGGAAAAATTCTCCCTATCGCAAGCCGCTGATTGTTAAGGGAGTGCGTCAGGTTGGCAAAACATGGTTGCTAAAAGAA
>SFMI01000135.1 GCA_004554425.1 Candidatus Saccharimonadota bacterium
ACCGCTAACGATTACCAGAATGCTCAGAGCATTTATACCTCTATGCAGGCTGACGCTCAGAAGAGCCAGATGAATCGCTGGCAAATTCTCCAGGACACTCAAACCAAAATTTTCGAAATTCAGCAAGATGTAACTGTCAACAGAGCTCAGACTCAAGACAAAATGTTCAGCAAGTGGGATGAGTACATCCGCGGTTAGTTTTCAACATCTATTCTTAATATAATCTAATATCTAGTAACAAAAGTGACCGCCTTCGCGATTAAATCTAATCTGCGGAGGCGGCTCTTTTATTGAGTTGTTGATACTATATAGACATATCTTTATATTTTCTTTAACTCAACTTTATTATACTTAAATTTATATCCATTTACTAATGTATTTATCAAACTGATAATATCCGTAAGAAAAAACTTTTCCGATTACGGAGGTAATTATCATGGGAGCTCTTACTACTGCTGCTAGCATCGCTCAGATGACCGCTAACGATTACCAGAATGCTCAGAGCATTTATACCTCTATGCAGGCCGACGCTCAGAAGAGCCAGATGAACCGCTGGAAGATCCTCCAGGACACCCAGACCAAGATCTTCGAAATTCAGCAGGACGTCACCGTCAACCGCGCCAAAACCCAAGACAAAATGTTCGGTAAGTGGGATGAGTACATCCGCGGTTAATTGCTAGCCTTCATAGCTAATTAGAAGAAGCGTCTCCTTCGGGAGGCGCTTTTTTGTTCCAGAAAAGCTCAACTAATATTTTCTTTATAAAATTATTATTTTTTTATAACAGGTCTTTACTTTTTCTTTAACTAGAGTGATACTACAGACAAGAAAAAACTTTTCCGATTACGGAGGTAATTATCATGGGAGTTCTTAGTACTGCTGCCAGCATCGCTCAGATGACTGCTAACGATTATCAGAATGCTCAGAGCATTTACACCTCTATGCAGGCCGACGCTCAGAAGAGCCAGATGAACCGCTGGAAGATCCTCCAGGACACCCAGACCAAGATCTTCGAAATTCAGCAGGACGTCACTGTCAACCGCGCCAGAACCCAGGACAAAATGTTCGGTAAATGGGATGAGTACATCCGCGGTTAATTGTTAGCCTTCGTAGCTAATTAAGTGAAGCGTCTCCTTCGGGGGGCGCTTTTTTATGTCCTTAAGTTTTACATCACGCTTTTCGAAAGGATAGGGGCGTCTAAAATTGAAGGGCAAGCAAGATATATTTACCACAAAGGAGCAACATAAAATGCTGCAAGGAAAACGCGGATTGATCGTAGGTTTGGCCAACGCCAATTCCATTGCCTGGGGAATCGCTGAAAAAGCCAAGCAACAAGGAGCCGAACTAGGCTTTACTTACCTTAACGCCGCCATCGAAAAACGCATGCGTCCTTTAGCCGAAAGCTTGCAAGCTAGTTATATCTTGCCTTGCGATGTCAATGACGAAGCTAGTTTGGACGCTCTCTTTCAAGAAATTCAATCCAAATGGGGCAAGTTAGACTTCTTGGTCCATTCCGTAGCTTTTGCCAAAGGTGAAGATCTCATGGGCCGCTTTGTCGATACTTCTCGCAGCGGCTTTATAACGGCTATGGAAACAAGCGTTTATTCTCTGGTCGCTTTATCTAGAAGAGCTGCTCCTTTAATGACTGAAGGCGGCAGCATTGTTTCTCTGAGCTATTTTGGAGCAGAAAAGGTCGTTAAAAATTATAATGTAATGGGTGTGGCTAAATCAGCTTTAGAGTCTTCCGTGCGTTATTTGGCCGCCGACTTGGGCCCTCAAAATATCAGAGTAAATGCCATCTCCGCTGGCGCTATCAAAACTCTTTCAGCTAGAGGCATTCACGGCTTCACCGAAATGCTCCATGTGACCAGCGAGCGCTCTCCCCTCAAACGCTGCGTGAGCGCCTCTGAAGTCGGAGAAAGTGCTGTATTTTTACTTTCTCAAGCTTCTTCGGCCATAACCGGCGAAGTATTGCATGTAGACTGCGGTTACAATATTGTCGGAATGTAGGCACTTTCTTTGCCTAAAGTAAACATTATTTGTTTTAATCTGACCCATTTTCCTGATCTTTTCAGGAAAATGGGATCTTACATTTTAAGCAGCGAAGAGCAGCAACGCAAAAAGAAATTTGCCTTCGCTCATTTGAGCGAGCGCTTTGCTGCCGCCCATACGGGGCTCAGGTTGTTTCTAGCTAAGCAATTGCACGAAACTGCCCACTGGCAAGATGTTGAATTATTAGAAACTGCTGCCAATTTTTCTTTTGAAAAAGGCCACTTCGGAAAACCTAAGCTCAAAGACAGCAATCGGTTAGCCTTTAATTTAAGCCATTCAGGAGATTGGGCCGCTTTAGCTGTGGTTAGCACAACCGATTGCCTTGAGCCTCAGGAAGTGGGAGTAGATCTGGAAGCAATTGCCAAGCGCTCAGCATTAGCTTTGGCTAAACGTTTTTTTAGTACAGAAGAATGGCAAAGTTTATGTTCATATCCAGATCCCACCCAACAGAACCAGCTTTTTACAAAACTTTGGACACGCAAAGAAGCCTGTTTAAAGCTTTGGGGTACAGGAATGCACACTTCATTAAGTTCTTTTGAAGTGTTGTCCGATTTGCCTAAAAATCTGACAGCTAAACCTCTGCCTTGTCCACAATGTTTATATTTACAAAGCGCTGAAGTTATGAAAGATATGTATTTGTCTTTAGCTTTAAGTTTTGTGCCAGATTCGGTAAATATCACTTTGATAGACTGGACTAGCCATCCGACTACTTTTCATTTTTGCCACTGATTAGGACCAAATTTTCATGTTAAAGCCAGAAGTTTTAGCTCCGGTAGGAGATTATCAAGTGTTACAAGCGGCCTTACAAGCCGGTGCCGATGCCGTTTATTTTGGATTGTCCGAAGGCTTCAATGCCAGAGCTAGAGCCCAAAACTTTACTGTGGACAAACTGAAAGAGACCGTCCGTGAAATTCACAATTTCGGGGCGAAAGTCTACATTACTTTAAATACGCTTGTTTTTGAAAGCGAATTGCCTAAACTCAAAGAGCTTTTGAAAAAGATCGAAGAATGCAAAGTAGATTCTCTGATTATTCAAGATTTAGGCGTTGCCCGTCTGGCCGCCGCTTTAGCTCCTTCTGTACACCTCCATGCCAGCACACAAATGACCTTAAGCGACGGCTGCGGAGCGAGATTTGCTAAGAACTTAGGCTTTCAAAGAGTTGTTTTAGCCCGCGAACTAAGTGCAGCAGAAATTGCCGACGTGAAAAAAGAAGCAGATTGCGAGTTGGAAGTTTTCGCTTTAGGCGCCCTGTGCGTATCTTTCAGTGGTCAATGCTTGGCCAGTTTAACTTGGGGCGGTCGCTCAGCTAATCGAGGCCAATGTGCCCAGCCATGTCGTTTGCCATTCCGTTGGGCCGCCGTGCCTCATGGGCAAAAATTAGATTTTAGTCGCGGGCAAGTCAAACTTTCCTCACCTTCTCATTTACTCAGTCCTTGCGATTTAGCCGGTTTCAATAAAATTGACGAACTTATCAGAGCCAACGTCAGCTCTCTAAAGATTGAAGGGCGCCTCAAAGCGGCCAGCTATGTTTATATGGCCGTCAAGACTATGCGCGAATGGGTAGATGCTCACTTTGATCAGCAAGGGCATCAAATAGCTCCAAAGGCAACTCAAATTTTAGAATTACGTCGCAACCTTAGCGATTTGAATGTAACTTTTTCCAGGGGCTTCACTCCTGGTTTCTTGAGCTCTGTCAATCATCAAACTTTTATTCAAAAAGGTTATCCTAAACACAGAGGACAGCTATTAGGCACGGTTATAGAAAAGAGCAACCATGAGGTAAGAATCAAACTGGCTGCTCAAGACAAAAACAAGCAAAATTTCACTGCTTACCCTATTACGCCTCAAAACGGCATGGGAGTTTTATTCTTATCTCCGATAGATGAAAACAACAATTCGGAAGACGTGCAAGGCGGCTCAATCTATTCTTGTTCAGTCCAAAAGGGCACAGCAGCCCTCGGCTTTGGCAAAAACGGCCCCAATTTATCTAAAATAAATACAGGCGACTTGGTTTATATAACTTCTTCCCCACAAACAACTAAACGAATAAACCAATCTATGCATACAGCCAGGCAAGGACGCATCGGTCTCCATTTAAATGTATACGGTTCGCAAGGTGCTCCCCTGACAATAGTTGCCACCGCTGACGAACTAAATCATAAATTTACCGTCAGCAGCCAAACGATTTTAAGCCCAGCCCAGAAAAATGGCTTAACAGCAACTTCTATTGCCGACAAATTTTCAGAGCTAAGTCAGACTCCATTCCATATTGAGAGTATTGAAGCGCAAAATTTGGAAGGCAACTTATTTTTGCCTCTATCTGAATTAAAACCTATGCGGCGAGCTTTAGTTACCGATTTGACGGCAGCTTTAGAGCAAAAAAGCTCTACTTCCACGCAAGAAGCCAAGTTTGTATTACCAAGTTCCCAAGAGCGACAGGATATATCCATGCGTTCATGCCTAACAGTGCTATGCCGCACTTTAGAACAGACTGAAACGGCCTTGAAATTGGGGTGCGACTCCATAGAATTGGAAGCTTTTAAGCCAGAAAAACTCAGTTTAATGGTCAAAGCTGTACGCTCCTATCCCGGCGTAAGGCTATACTTAGCGACTCCGCGAATTAAAAAGCAAAACGATCCGCTCTCGTTACAAACGCTTTTGAAATTTGCTCCGGACGGTTTGCTACTACGCAATTTGGGCAGCTTGCAATATATGTTAGATCTAAAACAGCGAGGAGAGCACATTCCCCCATTGCATGGTGATTT
>SFMI01000136.1 GCA_004554425.1 Candidatus Saccharimonadota bacterium
AGCGCCAGCACTGGGCGCACAGCCTTATCAGCCACGCACCGCTGCCACTTTGGGCGCACCAGCACAAGCGCAACGCACAACTGCGCCTACTTTAGGAGCCCAAACACAAACTCAGCGAGCTGCAGCACCAGCACTGGGCGCACAGCCTTATCAGCCACGCACCGCTGCTACTTTGGGCGCACCAGCACAAGCGCAACGCACAACTGCGCCTACTTTAGGAGCCCAAACACAAACTCAGCGAGCTGCAGCACCAGCACTGGGCGCACAACCTTATCAGCCGCGCACCGCTGCTACTTTGGGCACACAAACACAAGCGCAACGTACAGCTGCACCTACTTTAGGAGCGCAATCCCAGACGCAGCGGGCTACAGATCCTGCTGTGGGTACACGAGTGCAACTAGCAAAAGCGCCTGATCCTTATCAGCCAGGCAAAGCCGCCAACTACCCGGCCACTCAGCCGAGCCATGGTGCGCCAGCAACAGCAGCGGCTGCTCATACCCATGCGCCTTCAGCCCCAAGCAATCAAAACGCAAACGCTGAAGCTGCGGCCAAACCGCGTCGACGCCCCAGCGTACCCAACCAGCCTATTTTAAAGAACGGAGCCAATAACAGAGGTGGAGCCAAAGCACAAGGCGGACGGCCAGTGCCAACAGTATCAGCGACTCCTCCTAAAGAGTTCCTCAAAGAGAAAGAGCGTAAAGCCTTATTAGCCCAACGCGTGGCCGAGTATAACAATATTCAGTCTTACTACGCTGGTTATATGGCTTATTATGAGCAGCAGCAAAATCGCTTGGAGCAACTGATTAAGGACGAAAAGACCTCCAGCATTGAGCGAAAACACCTATTTGAGCAACAGACCGATCTTTATCAAAAGCAGAGAGCTTTGTTCCAGTTGCAGACCAGTCTTTATGAATTTGTCAGCAGCAAGAACTTTGATCCCAGTTCCTCCCTGCCATTTACACCTTTAGATGAAGAAGCGGCATCTGGCCCCAAAAAGTTTGATAAGTCGCCTGAAGAGCACTGGTCGGCGATTCTAGGCTCTGAAATCAAGAAGCAGCCTAAAAAGCAGCATAAGCACGAAAACGAAAAGCCCTATAGAATTACGAAAAAGCATGAGTCTGTTTTGGAACGGCGCATGCGTCGTATGGAAGAGCTCAAACGCTGGGAAAAAGAGTGGAAGCAATATTACAAAACAGACTCTTTCTGGCGTAAACAAAGATATTGGGGAGCTTTTCTTTTCATTGTCGGCGTAGCCATTGTGGTGGGCATTCTGAATATCAGCAATGTCTTAAAGTGGTTTGCCGCCGACTATGAAGTGCCTTTGCTACCTATCGAAACTCACGATTTAAAGACAAACTATCGGCACAGCTATATTCCTGTCCATAAAGGAGAGATGGTTCCGGTTGATAGTCGCCTAATTAGCGAGAAGTCTCCTTATAACGTTATAGCTCTGCGTAACGGAGGCAACTTACGTATTGACAAATATAGCGACATATTAATTGAAAGTCTGAAGACAGATAAGAATGAGCGCTTCCTAAGCGGCTTCTTCTTGAGACAAGGCCGAGTTTTTGCGTATAGCACCCCTAAAAGTATGGTCTTTATGCTTACTCCTCAAGTGCGTGTAACTCCAGTAAATGACCAAAACACGATGTATGCCGTAGCTTTAAAAACTGATGCCAACGGTAAACAATTTACCTTGCTCAGCGTTTATCGCGGTATGTGCGTAGTGGGCTATACTACAGGTACTTTACAAACTGTCAGAGTTAACGCCGGTCAATCATTAAAGAGTTACTCTACTAGATTGGGAGTTCCTGAAGGTTTGCGCCTTCCTGATAAGTGGACAAAGTGGAATTACAATTGGGACGCGACTGATACTTACATTTCTCCTCTGGCTTCTCCTAAGTTGAACCTGGAACCAGAAGAAGAGGAAGAGGAAGAAACTATGGAAGAGGAAGCCAATTCTAACGCGGTAGAAGATTTTACTAAAAAGCAAGCTGCCGATAAGCAAAAAGCAGCCAAGGCTAAAGCAAAAAAGAAAGCCAATAAACAGAAATCAAAGACTAAGAAAATGAAAAACTAACTTTAGTCGGCTAAAATAAAAAGAAAAAACGACTAAGTGAGGCTTTAGTTTGAATATGAGTGAACATAATCATCACGAACATAACCACGACGAGCACTGCAATTGCGTTTGCCACGATCACAACCACGAAGGAGCGGCCGATCTCAGTGACGCTTCCGAGGCTTTTATCAATAAACACGGTGGTCGCGGAGCAGCTCTTAAGTTTCCTTGCCGCTTTCCGATAAAAGTTTTCGGCAGTGCAGAAGAAGACTTTTTGGGACACGCTCACAAACTTGTCAAGAAGCACGTTCCAGAATTAGCCTTAGAACATTGCCGCATAACTAAGAGCAGTAAAGGACGTTATGTCTCCGTAACGATAGACATAATGGCTAATAGCCGCGAACAATTGGACGCAATTTACGCCGAGCTGAAAGCTGATGAGCGCGTTGTGGCCATGCTTTAACTGACAGAATGGAAAACATAAACTTACAAACAGAGTTTATTTTAGCTTCTCGTCTGATAGCAGCCGCCCTTTTGGGCGGTTTTATCGGTATGGAGCGAGAAATTATGAATCGTACAGCCGGCTTGCGTACTCACGTTATGGTTTCGATAGGTTCGGCTCTGTTTACGATTCTTTCCATTTATTTTTTTTCATATAATGATGGGCCGCGCGATCCGGCTCGAGTTGCAGCCCAAATAGTCAGCGGCATCGGCTTTCTGGGCGCAGGCGCCATTATGAAGCACGGAGCTACAGTTCATGGCCTTACAACCGCAGCCACTCTTTGGGTTGTAGCCGCTATAGGCATGAGTTGTGGAGCAGGAGCTTTCGTGGTCGCTGGCGCTACTTGTATAATTTCTCTACTTACTTTAGTAGCCTTGCGACGCTTGGAGCCAGTCTTTACCGGTTCGAATCTTATTTACTTAAGCGTCTCTCTACCAAACGATCCAGGCATATTGGAAAAAATGCGCCTTCAACTCAATACTGGCGGTATAAAGATACGCAAATTGGCCATTAGTCAAGAAGAACAAGAGCTCCTAATAGAAACTTCTGTAACTGTAGAAAATTCGGTAACTAAAGCGGATGTCATTGCCAAATTGACAGACCTAGGAGCCACAAAAATAAATTTAGAAACCTAGCTAGTCAAGGTTGTTTATACGCTCCCCAAGCTTTGCAGTTGCTTCTAATAGGATTTTGTCCTCCGGCTACAAAAGAAGGGGGATAGCTTAGAATTGTAAGTTGTTTTAAGCCAAAATTCATATTCAAAAATTTTGAGCTGGAGAGGGACGCTTTACGTCGTCCGAATATCTGGAGGTTCTCTTGAAAACGCATCGCAATTGGTTGGCAACCGTAACGGTTCTTATAGCGATTTTGCTATTTGCAAATATTTCCACAAGCGAAGCTAATGAAGAGAGCGACCGTATTAGCGCCATCTCCAAAGCCTCTCAGTCAGTAGTATCAGTACGTACTTATCGTCAAAACCGCACAAAACCTGGCATTGGTTCCGGCGTTATTATCAACTCCGGCGGCTATATTCTTACCAATGCCCATGTAGTCAAGGGCGGCAAAAAAATTAGAGTCCAGCTCAAAAACAAAAAAACTTACGACGCTCAAATCCACAAAATTGCCGGTGATAAAGACTTGGCAATTATTAAAATCAGTGCCCAAGGGTTGTCGGCCGCCCGCATAGGCAATTCCGATAATTTGCGTGTAGGCCAAACTGTCATCGCCATAGGAGATCCCTTAGGATTTACCGGCACGGTAACTCAGGGTATGATCAGCGGTTTGGGACGCAATATTGAGACTAAAGGTATCAAATATACTAACCTAATTCAGACTGATGCCGCTATTAACCCTGGTTCTTCTGGTGGCGCTTTGCTCAATTCCCGCGGCGAGCTAATTGGTATCAACGCCTTAGTATATACCGGACCGTCCAACGGATACGACAAAGCCCAAGGTTTGGGTTTTGCTATACCCATAAAGAACGCTTACAGTGTAGCTCAACAGCTTATGGATAGCCCAGCTGACAGCAGTTACATTGCCGATGGAACTGGTTTGCCTTCAGGCACACGCCCATGGTTAGGACTGAGCGGGGCTACTCTCACTTTAGAAAAAGCTCAAGATTTTAATATAAAAATTACTAGCGGAGTTTTTGTTACTCAAGTTATCGACGGTTCACCAGCCGGAAGAGCCAACATTAAGCCAGGTGATACCGTTAGTGCTGTCGATAAAGTAACTGTCGGTTCTGTAGGTGCTATGGTTCGCGAGCTCAATAAACACAGTGCCGGCGATCGTATAAAACTTACCGTTTGGCGCAATAATAAAAAGTTTATCGTTTCCATTACTTTAGATGCCCAATAGACTAAATGCGCAATAGAAAAAGCCCGCTGCGTTCGCAGCGGGCTTTTTCTATTGCGTTATTCCAAACTATTCTTCAAAATAACGACGGCCACCCAAGAAACGATACTTTATAGAATAGTTGTTGCTATCTATAGAGCTCAGCCCTACTCCATGCTTGCCAGAGGCGTCCCAAAATTGACCATTTCCAACATAAAAACCAACATGCACAACATGTTCTTCATCCTTGCCAAAAAAGACCAAATCTCCAGCTTCTAGCTCGTTTCGACTAATTGGCAAACCTACAGCGAATTGCTGGTCAGCGTCGCGGGGTACAATCAAGCCATGCAATTTACAACTTATATAAACGAGCCCTGAACAATCTATCCAGCTTGATATGGCAAATACAAGCCAGACTCAACGTTAGGCCAATTTACCCTCCAATAGCTATTACCATCAGTACCTTTTACGGGTTGTAAATTGCATAACGATAAAATGCTGGAAGCGAAGACACGTCCTTTAACAGCGCTTTTCTTATCAGGGCGAGCATAAACATAGGCTTGTGGGCTGACAACCAACAGAGCCTTGCCATTGCCTTCTAAAGACCAAGGACGCAAAACTGGTTGGGCACAAATCTTTAATTTTGGTAAATTGAGAGCAAAAGAAGTGTCCTTAGTTAAATAGCTGCCATTTATCCAACCAGGATAGCCCTCAGGCTCCCTATATTGATTGGGAACAACTACTTCTTTCCAGAGCCCATCTTCCGTTTCATTTACTACATAGACAGGTTCTCCCATGAGCACTTGAGTCTCTCTCTCCGAATCATCGTAAATATCAGCAAAGACACTCACAACAGGAACTGAGACAAAATATAATTCGCCTTTATCCTCAATGGCCATAACTTCTCCTTGACCGCTAATTATAGCTAGAGCCAGAACGAAAAACGCAATGCCAAGCCACAATGGCCAATTTTTACCCCTAATAGAGTTCACTTAAAGGCCAACTTTTTGGCGGGCAGGAATCTTCAACTGATCGCCAGGCACAATATGATCGTAATAAGGAGCGGGCAACTTGTTAAATTTGCCTAACGCTTTGCATACTTTGGGATCGGTAGTCGAGTAATATTTTTCAGCAATACTAGAAATAGTTTCACCAGATTTTACATCATGAAGAATAATCTTGGATCCGCTCTGAGCAACCTTAGAAGTTTTATCGTCAGACTTAGCTTCTTTCTTATCCTTATTTTCATCAATAGCAGATCCGTTCTTTGCGGAAGCGTCGACTACAGGCTCAGCCGTCTCAACATTGGAAAGACCTAGTTCTTTGTCCAAGACGCCCACGGCTTCCAAATGGCCTTCAATTTCTTTGACGCGTTTCTCTACAGCTTCTACCTGTTGAGAAATTTGTACTTGATTGGCTAAAATTTCATGTTGGTCAACTTTGGCTACAGGAGCCGGACGCAACAGTTGCACCAGCAAACAAATGCCCAAGAGTACCAAAATAGCATAATCTATAGGCCTTATCGCCGGATTGCGCAACATACGTTGCAACTTTTCTACGCTGCGTTCCAAATAACGATCGTTAAGAAATTCTTCCGGACGGGAAGTGTCTCTACTGACAACAGTGGTTGAAGCCGCTGTGCTTTTTCCATAAATGCGGAAACCGCCACTATTGCGCAAAGTTCCGTCACGCCATAAATAAAAGCTGCGCTCTCCCACAACAGGATCTACTATATAGATTACTTGCGATTGTTTGGGGAAGAATTTTGCGTGAACTTCTTTTTCTGCTTCGGTCACACTACTGCCAGTGCCGGGATGAGAATGGAACCAACCGACAACACTCATGCCGGGAAATTGTTTAGAAGCTTGGGCAAAAGCCTTTTTCCAAACGGATTCGATAAAACGACCATTTTGAGCCTTAACTTCCACAGCTTCTTCAATTTTTATCCATGAATTATCTTTAGTATGGCTTCCTAAAAGCAAACCAGCTTGTTCTTGGGCAGTATTTTTAAGAGCTAAGGCATTTAAATTGCTGAATAATTGATAGCGCAAATAGATATGCGAAGTTTGTTCTGTTTCAGTACCGACTTGAAAAAAATCACCAGGCTCCAAAGTTGGGGTAACAACACCTATTCCCTCTTTGGACATTAAAACTTCTTCTCCCACCGTTTCCTCCAATTAAAAGGCCTCTCTCTTAGATACTACACAGAGAAAGGCCTTGACTTTAAGCTATAAGTTTTCTATCGCCTTCAGCGGATCCAATCAAAGCGGCCATAGCAGCTTTTTAGATCATCGCTACTTCAGTATCCTTGTTAAATAAATGAATTTTGCGTGTATCCAGAGCTAAGTCGGCAACATCGCCAATTTTAGCTTCGGTATGAGAATCTACTCTGGCCACCAAATCTTCCTCACCCAAGCGAATGTGTAAAGAAACCTCCGACCCCATGGGCTCGTAAACTTCTACTTTAGCGCTAATAGGCACCAAAAATTCGCTGTCACGGGCGAACTTAGGATCATGAATATTTTCAGGTCTGATGCCGAAAGTGCATTCAGCTTCGGCAAATTCTTTTAAACGACCGGCCAAACGTTCCGGAATTTCTATGCTAAAACCTTTGCCCTTAACAGAAACTCCCTCACCAGCAGCTTCCAACTTAACATCGACAAAGTTCATAGACGGAGTGCCGATAAAACCAGCCACATATTTATTGGCCGGATGCTCATACATTTCTAAGGGAGCAGCAGCTTGTTGAATAATGCCCTGATGCATAAGCACAATTCTATCACCTAAAGTCATGGCTTCAGTTTGATCGTGAGTTACATAAATAGTAGTTACACCTAAAGTATGGTGCAACTTTTGCAACTCAGCTCGCATTTGCACACGCAACTTAGCATCTAAGTTAGAAAGGGGCTCATCCATAAGGAAAACTTGAGGACGACGAACGATAGCGCGTCCCATAGCCACACGCTGACGCTGACCTCCAGAAAGTTCTTTAGGCTTACGCAATAATAAATGCTTTATGTCTAAAAGCTCAGCGGCATGATCGACTAATTTTTTTATTTCCTCTTCAGAATATTTGCGTTGACGTAAGCCGAAAGCCATATTGTCATAAACGCTAAAATGTGGGTAGAGAGCATAACTTTGGAAAACCATAGCTATGTCTCGATCTTTGCGATCTTTGGGAGAGACATCATTCACTTTGCGATCTCCGATATAAATCGAACCGCTGGTAATTTCCTCTAAGCCAGCAACCATACGCAAAGTGGTCGATTTACCACATCCTGAAGGGCCAACTAAAACTAAGAATTCACCATCCTTAATATCTAAGGAAATGTTCTTAACTACGTGAACCTGATTGGGAAGACGACTGGGCTTCCAGAATTGATACCATGCTTTGTGCTCCGGGTTAGGAGCCCACCCATCATAGATCTTATTTACTTCGACAAGACGAACACTACCCACGACTAAATACCCCAAACTATTGCTGATTACGCACTCTCAGTCACAATATAACCGCGCTTTGAATGCTGCGGGACTACTCTTCTAGATTGTTTTTCTCTTTTTATTATTCAGCTCCTACCCGAAAAGAGCAATATAACAAATTGGCAGAGCCGCAAAAAAGAGCAATATACGCTTAAAATTTATTTCTTTTCCATACGTTGCAAAGAATCTAAAATTTGTTTGCATTCACGTTGCAAATTGGCAAAAACTTTAGCAACATAGCGATCGGCATCATCACAAACACCTCTGGCGTAATCGTTGGCTTCACGATTTATCTTTTCGGCAGCAGCAGAAGCACTCTCTTCAATTGCTTGCGCTCTTTCTTCGGCTTCTTGAATAATATGCTCAGCCTCCTCCCGAGCCTGACGGACAATTTCGTGTTGTTGTATTAAGCTGCCGGCTTCCGTTTTGGCTGCCCGCAAAGTCTCTCTAGCTCGATCTTCCGCTTCACTAACAATCTTTTCTGCGTTTTGTGCTGCTTCTTCTTTTATTTGCTCTGAACGACTGACCAGATCTTTGGCTTGCAAAATTTCTTCGGGTAAATTGGCTCTAGCTTCAGCAATTAACTTTAAAAAGTTTTCTTTATTGATCACCGAATAAGCTGCTAAAATTAACGGCAGAGGCTTACTCGATTCTACAGTTTTTTCTAAGCGAGTTAAAGCTTTGTATATATCCATACATTTAACCCTCCATTTCTCTTAACAAATCCCTAAAAAATGCAACAATACTGTATCTAATCCAAAACTAAAGCGAACTTTTCTTGTAAACGCTGGCGAACTTCTTCAGAGACAAAATGGCTAACTTTTCCTCCTAAAGAAGCGATTTCACGCACAGCACTGGAGCTAACAAAAATATGCTCAGGAGAGCAAGCCAAAAAAATAGTCTCTATCCCAGGAGCCAAACT
>SFMI01000137.1 GCA_004554425.1 Candidatus Saccharimonadota bacterium
TATGGATAATCCTACTCTATGGGTAAGTTTAATTGTTATAGCTACGGCAGTACAGCCTATTTTAGTAAAACTCGGCTATAGAGTGAGCTTGGATGCTGCGCAGCTCTTGTTGGTTAAGAATTTCTTCTCAGCCCTTATTGTGTTGCCTTTTGTGGGAGCTTTTCGTTGGCTGAAAAAAGAAGAAATTTGGCGTATAGCTAGAGTTAGTGTTTTGGTACTCGGCATAAACGGATTTTCGCTCTTGGCTTTAAAACTGTTGCCAGCTGCCGTAGTAGTGACAATAACGACTACAGTGCCTATATTTGTGGCTATAGTAAATCGGTTTATTCTAAAAAGAGAAAAGTTGCCATTTAAATTCTGGTGCGGAGTAGTTACTTGCTTTATTGGTGTGCTTCTAGTAACAAAAATTGTATATGCTTTGCTTGCCGGTCAGGTTGTAGTTAAAGATTTATGGGGACTAGCAGCATGCTTTGCCGCTGTGGGATGTGCCGTCACTTATAGAGTAAATATGGAAACTCTCACAGGGACTTTCGATTTAAAGTTGCTTTGGATTTGGGCCTTCTGGATAAATGCGGCTGTCGTATTTGTAGCACTGGGCCCTTACACTCCAATGCCTAATACTGACGGCTGGCTTTTGGCCGTTGGTGTCGGCCTCTCGGCCGCCGTGGCTAACAGCGCATTTATATGGTCCATAAGGTTGATAGGCTCTACTGCAACATCTGTTTTTCAGCTGTTGCAGCGGCCTGTCATAATAATATGTACCGCCTTAATTTTAGGAGAAACCCTGAGTGTATCTCAAATTTTAGGCGTTGCCTTGGTTGTCATTGGTATTCCTTTAGCCCAACCAAAGCGTCTTTCAGAGGGGTGCTGATAGCGTTTTGGCAAGCATGACACTGTCCTGTAAGGACTAGTTCGTAGGCTTCGGCTGTGAATGAATCAAGCTGATTGAGGTTCTGGAAACTCACAACCTTAGGATCCAGATCAAACACTTTGTGGCACTTAGTGCAATAAGCATGACCGTGCATTACTTCGGTGTTCCTATCGAAGCGGAATTTCCCATCGGGAAAAGTCAAACGGGCCAGCCTATGATTGTCAGCCAAATTGTTTAAGTTGCGGTAGACGGTAGCCATGCTTACATGCGGCATCCGATCCCTAACCAGGTTATAAACCTCTTCGACTGTCATATGCTTATCCGAGTTAAAAATTACCTCTTCAATAGCTCTTTTTTGTTTGGTATCGCCCATACAGGAAATATATTAGCAGAAGTGGTAACTAAAGTTAATATGTATCAGCCAATTTTCTAGAAAAAAATTGATAAAGTTTATTCATAATTGCCGTAAAATATGAAAATAAGCGTTAAAATGGGCTTTTTTGGCATAAAAGAAATGATTACTATTAAAAACATGTATCATTTTACTTGTTTGCTTTTCTTGTGGGGGCTGTGCAACTTTGTTAAAATAAAAGTGGCTCCGTTCCAATTTAGCAATTTAAAAATTGCTACTAAGGATGGAACTATTTTTTCGCGTAAATAGTGAAAAAATGCTACGGCGTCGGCATTCAAGACTGTGATTGTTGTTTTTTTGGAGGTATTGCGATAAGTGGACAAAGCTGCTTTATTTAAGTTAAGCTATGGGCTTTATATACTTAGTGTTCGTGACGGTGAAAAGCTTAACGGATGTGTCGTCAATACTGTCACTCAAGTGGCAGATTCTCCCTACAGAGTAATTGCAGCTGTAAATAAAGCGAATTATACAGCAGAGCTTATTAATAAAAAGCGACTCTTTTCAGTTTCGGTTTTGACCGAAGGGGTAGATTTTGAAACTATCAAACATTTTGGTTTTCAAAGCGGCCGCCAGAGTGACAAATTTGCACTTTTCCCTCACGAAATAGACTTGGAAAGTGGTTTGCCTTATTTAATTAAGGATTGCTGCGCTTATCTGTTATGCAAAGTCATAGAAATTAAAGACTTAGGTACCCACTATCTCTATGTGGCTGAGATTTTTGATATGAAAGTTCTCAGTTCGGCTCCGTCTTTAACCTATGCATATTACCAAAGTAATATAAAACCACGCCCCGGATTGGTTGCCCAAGCTGAGCCCAAGCAAGCTACTAAAAAGGTTGTGCGCTGGGTTTGCGATGTTTGCGGTTATGTCTATGAAGGCGCAGATTTACCTAAAGATTTTGTTTGCCCTTTGTGTGGAGTAGGCGCCGACATGTTCCATCCCGAAGTAGAGGAAGCACAGTCGACTGCTTTTGTCCCTGCGACAAAGGTCAAAACTAAAAAACGTACCAAAACTGTCAAACGTTGGGTATGTACTGTTTGCGGTTTCGTTTACGATGGAGATACTCTTCCTGAAGACTACATTTGCCCTTGGTGTAAGCATGGCGCCGAGGCTTTTGAGCTAATGGATGTAGAAATAGAAGTCGAAGACGAACTTGAAAGCAATTCTCAAGATAATCAAACAAATATAATAACAAACGCAGTTTCAGCTCTACACGCTGTTACTGCAGGAGGAAATACCATGGAACTTAAGGGCTCAAAGACTGAGAAAAATTTACAGGCTGCTTTTGCCGGTGAGTCTCAAGCTCGCAACAAATACACCTACTATGCCAGCAAGGCCCGCAAAGAAGGCTATCAGCAAATTGCCAATCTGTTCTTGGAAACTGCCGAGAATGAGCGCGAACATGCTGAGCTTTGGTTCAAGCACTTGCATGGTGGAGCTATTCCTACTACTACTGAAAACCTTCTTGATGCTGCCGAAGGTGAAAACTACGAGTGGACTAATATGTACGCCGAGTTTGCCAAAGAAGCTGAGGAAGAAGGCTTTACCGAAATCGCCCGTCTTTTCAGAGCTGTAGGCAATATTGAAAAAGCGCATGAAGAGCGTTATCGTAAGCTCTTAGCCAATATTGAAGGTGGTTTGGTCTTCTCTCGTGATGGTGAAGCCATTTGGCAATGCCTCCAGTGTGGCAACATCGTTATTGGCAAAAAAGCTCCCGAAAAGTGCCCTGTTTGCGGTCACGATAAGGCTTATTTCCAGCTTAAAGCTACCAACTACTAATATCTCTCAATTTTATCTTTAAAACATAAAGCCGCCGCAATTCATTTGAATTGCGGCGGCTTTATGTTTTTTTGTGCCATCTACTTAAATTTTACTTGAAAATTTTTAGGCACTGAGCGATTGCCTTTGCCGTCGGTAGCAATAATAGTAAAAACAGCTTGCATACCGGGCAACTTCACTAGAAATCCGTAATCAGTTTCAAAATAGCCTTCTGTATCAGAAGTACAAGGAATGGAGCCCATGACATCTTCTTCTGTATTGCGGGTGGCCGGTTCGATATTATCGCTAAAGCCTATCTTAGGCACAATACTGATATTGCAATTTGGCAAAGTGCGTCCTTTGATCTTGAAATTTAGCGGTACCTGAGATTTGCTGTCCCCAAATCGAGGCTGTTTCTGGAGCTGTCATTTCAAAAGTGCGATTGTCTTTTTGCAAATAGCCCACAACTCTAGCTCTAAGTCGGCTATCTCCATGCTTTATTCTGTAATATCCCTTATATAAACCAGGGGTTTGTTTATCTTCTATTAAGGGGATATCGAAGCGATAATCTTCAATTTCAAACCAAGCTTTGTCTGCTCCCTTAATGCCTTTTAACTCTACGTTCAGATCCTCAAAAGCTCCCAAATCCAAACGACTAGTGATATGGACTGATTCAATAGAGCTAGGCCTTTTGATAGTAAACGACCAACTCAATTCGTTAGTAGTATTGCTTGCATCAGTTAAGTGAACTTTCACTTCTACAGGCCCATCGTGATAATCAGTAAAAGGACGATAACTTATAAAAGCCGGCGTTTTTAAACAGTTGCTACTTACTTCGGAATTGTTTACCCACATTCTAGAAAGTTCGTAACGAATCGAAGTAGAAGGGGAAAAAGTTACTACGATTGAGGGACGAGCTTCCTTTATAGTCAATCCTGGCGCTGGATCAACTGTAATGTTTTTGGAAACATTTGTGTTTATAGTGGTACTTGTTGAAGCAGAATTTCCAGTGGTAGGGGGGGTATCTCCAGCCCAAGCTGACGAAGAGAAATGTAAAGCAATCAAGTTAAGCGAGATAAAATATAACAAGAAAAAATATAAAAACCTGCGCATACTTGGCATTTTTGCTCAGTTTTGCTTAAGCTCCTGCCCGGAAGTTGGGCAGAATAGACTTATGCCAATCCAGTCTACTTAGCTAAGAAGGAAGCATTTTTCAGGCGTGGAAGGGCAAGTCGTTCAAAGCATGGCAAAGGCTTTGCAGAGACGTATTTTCACGCAAATGCCCCATACTATGGCGCTTATGTAAAAGCGTCTGCTTGAATTTTTTTGAGCTTGGGCTGTCTTTGTCGGCGGTTGCTTATATTGAGGTTTTATTATATATGTCATTATCTGATAACACTGTAGTAATTACTGGTCTGGGAATTATTTCTGCTCTGGGGTGTGGCGTAGACGAATTTTGGAAGAACTTAACTGCCGGTAAATGCGGTATCGGCCCTATTACGCAGTTTGACGCCAGCGATTTCAGCACAAAAATAGCGGCTGAAGTAAAAGATTTTAATCCTGAAGATTATATGGATCGTAAAGACGCTCGACGTCGCGACAGATATATTCAGCTGGCTTCAGCAGCTTCTAAGTTGGCTTGGCAAGATGCTAAGTTGGAAACTGACAAGATCAATCCTTTACGCGCCGGAGTCATTATTAGCTCGGGTATCGGCGGTATTTCCACTTTTGAAAATAATATGAAGACCTACATGGAAAAAGGACCTGGTCGTATCAGTCCCTTCTTCATTCCTATGATGATTTCCAATATGGCTTCTGGTGTGGTTTCTATAGAACTCGGTCTCAAAGGAATGAGCTTTTGCGTAGTTTCGGCTTGTGCTTCCAGTACTCACGCTTTAGGTGTGGCTGCCGATGCCATTCGTGCTGGCAGAGCTGATATTATGGTTGCTGGTGGCTCGGAAGCCGCTATGACTCCTATGGCTGTAGGTGGCTTCTGCTCCTTGCATGCCCTTTCTACTCGCAACGACGAGCCTACTAAAGCTTCGCGTCCTTTTGATAAAGAGCGTGATGGTTTTGTTATGGCTGAAGGTGCAGCTACTGTGGTATTGGAATCTCTTGCTCACGCTAAGGCTAGAGGTGCCCATATTTATGCTGTTTTGGCTGGCAGCGGAGCTACTTCCGATGCCCACCATATTACCGCTCCCGATCCTGAAGGCAATGGCGCCAAAGAAGCTATGCGCATAGCTTTAGCTGACGCAAATATCAAGCCTGAAGAAGTAGATTATATCAACGCTCACGGAACTTCCACACCTTTAGGTGATCCTGCGGAGATTAAGGCTATTAAGCAAGTGTTCGGCGAACATGCTTACGAGTTGGCTATATCGTCTTCCAAATCTATGTTTGGTCACGCTTTAGGTGCTGCTGGTGCTTTGGAAACAGCCGTTTGTGCTTTAACTATTAAAAACGGCATTATTACTCCTACTATCAACTATGAGTATCCCGATCCCGAATGCGATTTAGACGTTGTTCCTAATGTCGCTCGCAAAGCCGACGTTAAGGTTGCTTTAAACAATTCCTTCGGCTTCGGTGGACAAAATGCCGTAGTAGTGTTGCGCAGGTATGAGGAATAGTTTCAGCTAATACCCACGGCCATTTTTGTTTAGTATATCCGTCGGGCTGGCTTTGTGTTTGCTCTTTTGTTATACAAGTAAATCCGAAAGAAGCCCGGCGGCGCGAGGTTGTTTAATAATATGAAATCGGCGGTGCTGCCGAATTCCGATCTAGGAACTTTGCAGCAGAAGATAGACTATCACTTCCAAGATATTTCCCTTTTGGAGTTGGCTCTTACTCACGAGTCTTATTCTAACGAGCATAATTTTGAATGCGGCAACAATGAGCGCCTGGAATTTTTAGGCGATTCAGTTTTAGGTATGATTATTTGTTTATATTTATACAAGCGTCATCCTAAAGCTAACGAGGGGCGTATGGCCCAAGTAAAGGGACTTATTGCCAGCACTTCTTATTTGGCTGACAAAGCCAGAATTATGAAAATAGGCGAATATCTTAAAATGGGCAGGGGCGAATTGCTCTCCCAGGGATATGATAAGTCTAATGTCTTGGCCGATGTTATGGAAGCTGTAATTGGAGCTATCTATTTAGATGGAGGATTTGAGCCTGCACAGCGTTTTGTGCTCAATATGCTCAAAACCGCTATGGATAATATGGAAGGCTCACAACGTGATTATAAGAGCTTATTGCAAGAATTTTCTCAAAAAAGCTTCCATATTTTGCCTATTTATCAGGTAGTCAAAGAAGAAGGGCCTGCCCACGATCGTTTCTTCCAAATAGAAGTATCTTTGGCTGGAAAAGTTCTAGGCAGCGGTGAGGGACATACCAAACAAAATGCCGGTCAAATTGCCGCTGAGCAGGCACTCCGTCTTTTGCGTTTGCAAATGGGATTCGACTTAGAAATTAAGCCTATGATTATTCTTGATGATCCTATGCTGTAGAATGATATAAAGGATATGCCTGTGTTAGGATTAAGTGAATCTTCTGAAGGTTGTATTCTAACTGTAAAAGTTGTGCCTAGAGCCGCTAACAACGCTCTAGTTGCTCCTAAAGACGAAACTGATGAGGCTTGGCAAGTTCGTTTAACCGCTCCAGCTGTCGATGGTAAAGCTAATAGTGCCTTGATAGATTTTTTATCTAAGTGTCTGAAGTTGCGTCGCCGTCAGATACGCATAAAATTAGGAGAAAAATCCAGGCGCAAGGCTGTAGTGCTTGAAGGCGTGTCCGCTGCCGAGGTTCAGCCTCTATTGCTTGGCCTCTCTTCGTGAAGCCTGATTCTGCCTTAATTGCGCTGTTTCAAATGCAGGTTTAGGCTATGCTTTGCGAAACTAACCTAACCAAAGTTTTTGTTGATGTACTGGAAAGGAATGAGCATGAAACCTTCGTTGCAATTCTCTGTACCTTGTCTCGATGCTACTATGGAAGGCAACAACTTGTCTTTCAACAGAGTATTTTTTGATCTTCCCAGCCACGAGTTTCCTACTCCGGCTTTTGATAAATTCTACATTGCCAATGGCTGGAGCATGGGACAGGGCCATTTTAATGTAAAAATGCGCATTCTCGATCCCAACGGAGAAACGCTCGAAGGCTCTACATTTGAGAGAGATTTCACTTTAGATAATAAGTACACTCCCTTTCTTACTTTGTTCCGCTTGGAAAATATTGTTTTCCCTGTATTGGGACAGTATAAAGTGCAAATCTTCTTGGATAATCAGCTCCACTTAGAGTATTACATTGAGTTGAGAAAAATTTAGTTTTTCCACCATCCCAATTGGACTAAAATCAGACTTCGTTGCCTTTCTTTAGTGGCTAGAGGTCTGATTTTTTTTACATAAAAAACAAAAAAAACCGACAGCACTAAAGAATCTAAAAAATTCTGCTGTCGGTTTTGGCTATTTTATAACAGAGTTTTCTTAATCGCGTCCATCTTCTTTTACTTGGATAAATCTCTTAAAGATTATCAAAGCTACGGGAGTAGACACAGCCATTAAGCCTACAATTAACCAAATGTAGTGAGAACTGCGCGGGCCTACTTCCGGACAGAAAGTTTGTAACAGCCATCCAGAAAGGACGCCTACGAAGAATTTTGCTATAAAATAGGGTAGCATGGACAGAGACATATAAGAGCCTTCTTGTCCTTTAGGAGCAATAGCGGCCGGATATTCATATAAACGCGGTGAATAAAAAGCTTCGCCTACAGATATAAAGATCGTGGCCAGGAAAATACTGACATAGAGAGGGTTTACGGTCGGATCAGGGATATTGAGCCAAGTATAAGCAATAAAATGGCCTAAAGGGCCGTCTGCCAAACTTTGGAAATAGTGAGGAGGAACAGCCATAAAGAAAGGGCCTGCGGCCGCAATGGCACTGCCAATAACTACGGTTTTGTAGGCACTTAATTTTTGGGTTAAAGCTCCTACCAATGGAACTAAAATAATAATTAAAACAGGATTTAAGACTCCCCAGAGCTGACCTATGGGCGCACCTTCGCCTAATTCACGAATACCATACTTAGGGAAAGTATAGTGGAAATGATAGAAGATTAAGCGAAC